>JANXMC010000286.1 GCA_025354825.1 Myxococcales bacterium | reverse complement strand
CCAAGGAACGCGGGGGACGCGACGACCCGATGTGCCTCTCCCGAAGTAGGCGCCCTCGGCAGGAGTCGAACCTGCGGCCAACGCTTTAGGAAAGCGCTGCTCTATCCACTGAGCTACGAGGGCCTCGAAGCGACATTCTTCGTAGCCGCGTTGGGGACGCTGTTCAAGCGCGCGACGCGCGCCCCCGCGGCTTCCCGCTCGCCCGTTCCCTCCGTCGCCACAGCCGCCCCGCCTGCGCGGGCCTGGCGCGGAGGCCCTCGAGGGGCTAATGGCAGGCCCGGAGATTCAACGGTGAAATTCGTCGACAGCTGCGAAGTTAAGGTCATTGCCGGCAAAGGGGGCAACGGCTCCGTGGCGTTCCGCCGGGAGAAGTACGTTCCGCACGGTGGCCCTTCCGGGGGTGACGGCGGGCGCGGCGGCGACGTCGTGTTCGAGGTCGACCCGGGGCTGAGCACGCTGCTCGATCTCACGTATTCCCACACGCTCAAGTCGAAAGACGGCCAGCACGGCATGGGGAAGGACTGCTACGGCAAGGCGGGCGAAGAGCTCATTTGCCGCGTCCCCCTCGGCACGCAGGTCTTCGACAACGTGAGCAACGTGCTGCTCTTCGACATGGACCAGCCCGATTCGCGCGCGGTCGTCGCCGCCGGCGGCAAAGGCGGCCGCGGCAACATCCACTTCGCAAGCTCGTTCGATCGCGCGCCCCGCCGCGCCGAGCCGGGCGATCAGGGGCAAGAGCGCATGCTCCGCCTCGAGCTCAAAGTCATGGCCGACGTGGGCCTCCTCGGCTTCCCCAACGTCGGCAAGAGCACCTTCGTACGCGCGGCGTCCAAGGCGCGACCCAAGGTTGCAGACTACCCGTTCACGACGCTCGTTCCGCACCTCGGCGTCGTCTCCATCGGCGACGAAGCGAGCTTCGTCCTCGCCGACATCCCGGGGCTCATTCCCGGCGCGTCCGACGGCGCAGGCCTCGGCATTCGCTTCCTCAAGCACGTCGAGCGCACGCGCGCGCTGCTCCATCTCGTGAGCCTCGACGCGGGCGAAGGTCGCGATCCCCTGAAGGACTACACGGCGCTCATGAAGGAGCTCAAGGCCTTCGACCCGGAGCTCGCCAAGCGGCCGATGATCGTCGCGATGAGCAAGGGCGATCTCCCCGAGGTTCAAGACGCGTACAAGGTCGCGAAGCCCAAATTCAAACGAAAGGGGATCGAGCTTCACCTCGTCTCCGCGCCCACCGGCGAGAACATGCGGCCGCTTCTCATCGAGCTTTATAAGCTCGTGAAGGGTGTCGTCCCGCTCGAGGACTGGTCGACGGCGAGCCCCTGAGGGCGCTTCGCGCGCGCGGTTGGTGACATGATGCGGCGGTCGTGAGCGACAAGACCGAAGAGCCGACGACCAAGCGCCTCACGAAGGCGCGCGAAGAGGGCGACAGCGGCATCAGCACGAACGCGGCGCAAGCGATCGCGTTCGCCGCCGCCGCCGTGCTGCTCCCCTCGATTGCGGCCGCCGCGTCGGCCCGCATTTCCACCGAGCTGCGCGCGGCGATCGCCCACGCTGGCGACCAAGCGCCCGATGCGCGCATCGACGGCGCGTGGCTCGCGGGCGCGGTTCTCGCGCTCACGCTACCACTGCTCCTTGCGACCGGCGTCACGGCGGCGGTCGCCCACGTCGTGCAGTCGGGCGGCTTCATCGCGACGAAGAAGCTGTCGCCCAACCTCCGTCATTTGAACGTGATTCAGGGGCTCAAGGGGCTGGTCTCGACGACGCGCATGTTCACGGTGCTACGTGCGCTCGTCTCCGGATCGCTCGTTGCGTTTCTCGCGTACCGCGAGCTCGCAGCCCACGTGGTGGACCTCGCGCGGCTGCCCGGCCACATCGAGAGGGTCGGTGTCGTGGCCGGCGTCATCGGTGCGGCGCTCGTGCGCGATGCGGCAATTCTCGGCCTCGCCCTCGGCGCGCTCGATCTCTTCGTGACCCGCTGGTCGTGGATGAAGAAACTTCGGATGTCGAAGGACGAGATCAAACGGGAGCACAAAGAGAGCGATGGAAACCCCGAGACGAAAGCCGCGCGCGATCGCGCCCACCACGAGATGCTCGCCTCGGCGACGGTCGGCAACGTGCGCACCGCCCAGGTCGTCATCGTGAACCCGACGCACATCGCCTGCGCCCTTCGCTACGACGACAAAGAGGGCGACGACGCCCCCGTCGTCGTCGCCCTCGGCGAAGGCGACCTCGCCGCACGCATCATCCGCGCGGCCGCGGACTACAACGTACCCGTGATTCGCGACGTGCCGCTCGCGCGCGCGCTGAAAGAGCTCGAGGTCGGCGACGCGATCCCCGAAGCGCTCTACGAAGCGGTCGCCGAGATCCTCCGCGAGGTGTGGGACGACGCGAGCGCCGCTGTGAACAGCAGCGAAACGTAGCGGTCGCGCGAA
Organism: Myxococcales bacterium; assembly: GCA_025354825.1. Taxonomy (GTDB): domain Bacteria; phylum Myxococcota_A; class Polyangia; order Polyangiales; family Polyangiaceae; genus JANXMC01. The sequence goes on along the minus strand of JANXMC010000286.1, from coordinate 11,767 downwards.
TCGTAGACGCGTCTATGAATCGCGTCTTCCGAGGGTCGAGCTCACGGCCCAGCACGAGCCCCTCGGTCCCGCCCCTCGTCCTCAGTACGGCGGCCGGAGGCGCTCGTCGACCGGCCGTCGTGCCGCCATGCCGAGGCGCCGCGCCTCGTCGGGGCGCGATACGCGCGCGAAGATCTTCGCGAGGAACGCGAGGCAGGCCTCGAGGCCGCGCTCGTTCTCCTCTTCGCGCGCGCGGGCCAGCGCCTCGAGCCCCTCGAGCAGCGCCTCCTCGACGCGCCCGGCCGACGCGAGTGCCACGCCGAGCCCGAGGGACGCTTGGCACCGCGCCGCGAGGCTCGCGGTGTCGGCCCCCGATTTCAGTGCGCGGAGCCTCAATATCTCGGGGATTTTTCCGTAGCCCACGACGCCCGCCGGCGCGGCCGATCGCGCCGTCGCGGCGTTCGCTTCGCGGGCGAGCGCGCGCTCAGCGTGGGACTCGGGGCGGGCGTTGGGGCGCGGCGGCATGGACGGCTTCGCGAGAACGTTCGTGATGACGTTCGACGTGCCGCTCACCTCCGCGCTGCCATTCTTCGCGGCCTGCTCCGACCGCAGGAGGGTCAGCGACGGATCGCGCGCCATCGAGAGCGTGTCCTCCGGCGGGTCGTCGTCGACGTCGTTCGCGTCGGACGCATTGCCCGCATTCTCGGAGCCGTCGGCGCGGTCGGCCCGGTCGCTGAGGCTGCCGCTCGGATTCGGCGGCGGCGCCATGTCCGTAGTGCCGACGGGGTCGGTCATCGTGTCGTACTCGGCCGATTCGTTGGCGAAGTCGGCGAGGTCGGCCACTTGGCTCACGTCGGCGCTCGTGTCGAGGGCGCTCGGAGAAACGGGCGCGGCGGCGCGGAAGGCGCCCGAGAGGCGCAGCTCGTTCGTCGGGTCTTCGTCGTGGAGATTCGTTTCGGCATAGGCGTCGGGCGCGAGCCCCCGCGGCGAGCTGCTGCTTCGCGTGACGCTCCGTGCGAACGCGATGAGGCGCGCGGCGCCGTCATCGAGGCCGCTCCGCTTCGCGACGTCGGCCGCGGCGCGCGCGAGCTGGGCGGCGCGGGCCGGGTCCTTAGCTTTCGACGCATGGTACGCCGCATCGCCAAGCGCCAGGACGGACGGCTCGCGCGCGATGACCTCGGACGCCGCCGCGTGCCATTTGTGCGCGGTCTCTTCGTCGAGGAGCGACATGAGCGCGCGCGCATGGGTGCGGCTCGGAAGGGCCACGTTCGCGCTTTCGACTTTTCGGAGCCAGCGCTGCGCGATGAGCACCTTACGCATCGCCCGCGGCTCGCCGACGACGCCAAGCGCGCGGAGCAGCGCGGTAAGATTCGCGAGCGTCGCCTGCCCGCCCAAGAGCGCGAGGGCCGACACGAACGCCCGCAGCGGCTCGTCCAAGTACACGACGCGATCGCGAATCCATTCGGTCGCGTCGCGCGCGCGCCCCTTGCCCGCGAAGCGTCGGCGCGGCTTCGCGGCGCTATCGAGGCCGTCGAGATCGCCCGACGCAAAGCCCGTCGTGAGCGCTTCGAGCATGCCGAGGGGCGTGTAACCGCCACGCCGCGCCCAACGCTCTTGCGCGCCTTCGGTGAGCTGCCCACCGAGGCACGCCGCGGTGAACGCCTCGCCATCGCGACGGCCGTAGGGACTTAGTGTAACCTCGACACCATGGGGCAGGCGCGTGAGCACGGGGGGCATGTCCCACGTGCCGTCCGATCGCACCGCCAGGTGAAGCGACTCGCCGGCGGCCTTGGCGGCGCGTGCACAGACCTCGACGGTCTCTTCGTCGACCTCGTTGGCGTCGTCGATGAGAAGCGCGCCGGGCGGCTCGCCGCGGCCAGGGACGAGCGCCGTGAGAATCAGCGCGCACGCGTTCTTCGCGTCGACGCCGGTGCCCGTGAGCAGTCGATCGAGGAGCGGGAGCAGCTCCGCGCCGATGCGCTCGGGGTGCGTGACCATGAAGCGCGCGAAGGCGTGACGAAGACTGCCGAGGGGCTCCATCCCTGTCCCCACCGGCGAAACGATGAGCGCCGGCGACGGCGCGATCGACGCCGCGAGCTCGCGCATGAACCGCGAGCCGCCGAGGCCGGGCTCGGCGTTGATGACGCTCAGCGTACCCGGTGCCGACAGCACCGGCTGAAGCCGATCGCGGCCGAACATCGGAGGCTCGACCACCCGCGCCACGCAGGCCTCGGCGTCGCGCCGCCACGGCTGCCGCGGATCGATGGCAACGCCGCGAACGCGCCGCGCTTCGTCGTACCCAGCGCGCCGACCGAGGGGCGTGAGCAGCCGCGCACGGAGCGCGGGGAGATCACGCGCGCAGACGATTTCACCCGGTTTCGCGATGCTCGCGAGCGCTTCGGCGACGACGAGCGCACGCCCCCACGATAGCTTCGCGCGGGCGCGCTCGTGATCCGCCGCGCGCTCGAAGGGCGCGAGCTCGCCCTGCGCCACGCCGCAGGCCCACGCCTCGCCGTGCTCGGGGCCGGCGAGCAACAAATCAACCGCGAGCTGGATGGCTTCGTCGATGGCGTGGGGCTCGAACGCGAACGTGAGCGTCGTCCCGCCCCACGCTGTGAGCGTCGCGCCGAGCGCCTCGGCCTTCTTCGTGAGGCCGCGCGCGCGTTCGAGGTGGGCTGCCGCGAGCTCGCCTTCGACCTCGCCGATGGCGCGGCGGCAGCTGACGACGATCTGCTCTCCCACGCCCATCCCCGTTTAGCGCTCGACCGACACGCGTGGCTAAACGCGAATGCGCTTCTTCAGCGCCGCGAGCTCGTCTTCGACGTCTGACGAAGCTGCGCCTTTCGACGTGCCCGCCTCGAGATCGCGAAACTTCGCCTCGAGATCGCCCGCTTTTCGGCCCGTGCCGAGAGCGTCCTCGACTTCGGCCATCGCGCTATTTTCCGCTTCGCGACCCTCGATTTTGTCTTCCATTTTTCGGAAGTTTTCGAACGCGTTCGAGCCGCCGCGCGTGCCGAGGCCTTCGCCCGTGGCGCCGCTCTTCGACTGCTCTGCGCGGGCCGCGATTGTCCCCTTTCGCATTTTGAGATCTTTGAGCTTCGTCTCCATTCGATCGAGCTCGTCCTTCATCTTGAGCGCGATGTGATGCTGCTCGGTGCACGCCTTCTCCGCCGACGCCGCTTCGACGGTGACGCGCTTCTTCTGCTTCAGCGCTTCACGCGCGAGCGCTTCGTCGCCGCTTTTCAGCGCGAGCTCGGCTCGCTTGTCCCAACGGTCGCCGTCCGCGACGAGCTCGTCGGCTTTCTTGCGGAGCTGCTTCTGCGCGGCGACGGCGGAAATCACATCCTGCCTTCCGCGTTTCAACTGCTCGTCCATCTCCTCGAGATTGAGCTCGAGGAGCTTCTTGTCGTCTTCGGCCCTGTCGAGCAACGAGTTCACGTTGCTCGAAATGACCTTGCCCATCCGATCGAAGATTCCCATGGAGCGCTCACTATCTTCGCGCCACTTGAAGGCTTCTTCTCACGGAAAAAGAGCCGAAAGCGCGCGTATTGAAAGCGTACCACGTGGGCTCATGGGAGGCGGCCCCGCACTCGGCGCCTGCGAATCCGGCCGCACCGCGCCGCGAGAGCGCTATTTCTAAGGCTCGCGAGCCGCCAAGGAGCCCAACGATGCCCACGTGCAAAGAGTGCGACAACGAGGTCGATGCCCTCCAGTCGGTCAAGGTCGAGGGGAAGTCGAAAAAGATGTGCGAGGACTGCGCCGACCGCGCGCGCGAGGCCGGTGAAATCGCCGAAGCGAGCGAGGCCGTCGTGCAAGGCATGATGGGTTTCAAGGGGCGCCGCTGACGCCGCGGCGGTTCGCCTAAAAGGAGAAAAACCGCCGCGTGCCTTGGAGGCACGGGCGGTCTTTCGAGCGCGTCCGCGTGAGCGGTGCGACTTAGCGATTCAAGATGTGAACGGCTTGTCCCAAGCCGTGAAGCGCGGCTTCCATCATCCCTTCGCCGAGCGTCGGGTGCGGGTGAATGGTGAGGCCCATGTCCTCGAGGAACGCATGCATCTCGAGGGCGAGGGACCCTTCGCTGATGAGATCCGTCGCGGACGCGCCGACGATGTGAACGCCGAGAACCTCGTGGGTCTTCTTGTCGGCGACAATCTTGAAGAAGCCGTCTGTCTCGGCGACGGCCATGGCGCGGCCGAGGGCCGAGAACGGGAACTTGCCGACGGTGACTTCGATCCCCTTCTCCTTCGCCTGCGCCTCGGTGAGGCCGACAGTGGCGATCTCGGGATCGGTGAAGATCGCGCCGGGGATACCAACCCAGTCCTTCGCCGCTTTGTGACCCGCGATGATCTCGGCGACGACTTCGCCCTCTTTGCTCGCCTTGTGCGCCAGCATCGGGATGCCGCTTACGTCGCCGATGGCGAAGATATTCGGCACGTTTGTGCGGCCGACGTTGTCCGTCGGAACGAAGCCGCGCTCGACCTTCACGCCTATCGCTTCGAGACCAAGATTCGCCCCGTTGGGGCGCATGCCGACGGCGACGAGCACGACGTCGACGACGACCGTGTCGAACTTCCCTTCGCCGAGGTCGACCTTGACCGCAATGGAGCCGTCTTTGTTCTTCTCGTAGCCGACGGCTTTCGCGTTCTTCAGGATCTTCGCGCCGCGCTTCACGAACGTCTTCTCGACGACCGCGGTGCAGTCGGCGTCGACGCCGGGCATCAGCGTCGGCGTTGCTTCGACAACCGTCAGCTCGCTGCCGAAGCGCTGGTACACGCCGCCGAGCTCGAGGCCGATGATGCCGCCGCCGATGACGAGCAGGCGCTTCGGGATCTCTTTGAGGCTGACGGCGTCTTTCGCGCCGATGATCTGCTTGCCATCAAACTTGAATGTCGGGATTTCAATCGTCGTCGAGCCGGTCGCGACGACGATCGCCTTCGTCGCCGTCACGGTCTCGGTGCCGCCTTCACGCGTCTTCACTTCGATCGTGTTGGGGCCGGTGATCTTCGCGTCGCCGTACATCACCTCGGCGCCGTTGCCGCGCAGGAGGCCGCGCACGCCGCCGGTGAGCTTCTTGACGATTCCGTCTTTCCACTCTTGAAGCTTGTTCACGTCGACCTTCACGCCGTCGACGATGAGACCCATCACGTCGGCGTGCTGGATCTTGTGAAACTGGTGGCTCGACGAAATGAGCGCTTTCGACGGGACGCAGCCCCAGTTCAGGCAGACGCCGCCGAGCTCTTCTTTCTCGATGACGAGCACCTTCTGCTTCAACTGCCCGAGGCGGATGCCGCACACGTAGCCGCCGGGGCCGCCACCAATCACCACTGCGTCGTACGTCTTCGTCGCCATCGCAAATCTCCCTGGGTCGAGCGCCGCGCTAGCCTCCGTGACCGGGGGCGGGCGGCGCGTTCTGAAGCTCTAGGAGCTGTTCCTTTAGATGCCAAGGCATCTCGGCGTACACATCTTCGAGGAGCGACTCGCGCGGCGGCGGCGGAAGCGCTTCGACCGCCGTCACGGCCGCAGCAACCTCGGCCGTCAGCTCTTCTTCGAGGGCTTTGTCCTGCGCGTCGGTGAGAAGCTTCTTGTGCACCATGTGGCGGCGCAGGCGATCGAGCGGGTCTTTCTTGGCCCACGCCTCGACCTCGTCGTTGCTTCGGTAGCGCGTCGGGTCGTCGCTCGTCGAGTGCGCGCCCATGCGGTACGTGAAGGCTTCGATGAAGCTGGGTCCGTCCCCTTCGCGAGCCCGCTTCATGGCCTCGCCCATCACCTTGTAGACTGCAAGAATGTCGTTCCCGTCGACGCGGATGCCCGGCATGCCGTAGGCGCGCGCCTTGAGGGCGATCGTCTTCGTGATCGTCTGCCGCGCCGTCGGCACGCTGATCGACCACTGGTTGTTCTGGCAAACCAGCACGCAAGGCGCTTTGAAGACCGCCGCGAAGTTCATCGCGTTGTGGAAGTCGCCCTGGCTCGTCGCGCCGTCGCCGCAGAAGCCGATAGAGACGGCCTTCTGCTTTTTGATCTTCATCGACCACGCCGTGCCCACCGCGTGGGTCAGCTGCGGGCCGATGCATGACGACCAGCTCACGTGGTTCACTTCGCGGCCCGACGGGTGGCTCGGCATCTGCCGCCCCTTGAGCACGTCGCCGCTGTTGCCGAAGATCTGCGCGACGAACTTCTCGAGGGGGAAGCCGCGCACGAGCATCACGCTCTGCTCACGAAGGGCCTGATAAACCCAGTCGTCCTTCTGCGTGAGAAGCCCCGTTGCGATCGGCACGGCCTCTTGGCCATGGGCGGCGCCGTAGAAGCCGACGCGCCCTTGTCGCTGCAACACAATCATCCGCGCATCCAAAATGCGCAGGCGGCGCATCTCGCGGTACGCGCGCTTGAGCGTCGCGTCCGGCATGTGCGGATCCGTCGCCGGATCGGTGGAGCCGTCGTCGCGGAGAACGCGAAAGAGGGCGATGTCGGGGTCGGTCTCGAGGAACGGGTGAAACTCGGGTGTCGTCATGCCGGGCGGGCGGGACTCTAGAAGAAACGGCCCGCCACATCTCGCGCAAAACACGCACGCGTCGCGTCAGACGGCGGTGCCGTGCGCGGCGCACGAGGCCGCCTCACTGGCAGATGCCGAGCCACGCGGGGTAGAGATTGGGAACGGCGCGGCACGTCGGCTTCGAGGCGGGGCAGCCTCCCTTGCCCGGATCGGTCGTGAGAACGCCCGCGTCGAAAGGCGTCGTCGTGTTGGCGACGTGGCACATGTATTGGCACTTGGCGCCGGCGTCGCCGGAGCTAAGGCATGCGAGCCCTTCTTGGCAGCCGTTCGCCGCCGGGCATGACTGGTCGAATGTCGCGCCGGCACCGCCGTTGGGCGCGAAGATCTGGCTGCACTTCGCCGTGCCGCTGCTGTCCGACACGATGCACACGTGGCCTGCGGAGCAGGGCGTGACGCCGAGGGGCCGGCAGATGTCCGAGTACGTGCAGACGCGGTAAAGCGGCGCGCTGTTGTCGTCGACGATCGTCAGGCTGCATTTGCCAGCGCCGCCGCTCACCGCGTCGTTGCCGCAGACGCTGTCGTCGCCCTCGCAGCAGCGGGGCGAGCAGCGGCCCGAAGGGGCGCCGCCGTCGACGCAGGTTTCGCCGCCGATGCACGTGAGGCCGCCGAGGCAGGAGTCGGTTCCGTCGGCGGCGCTGCAGCACGGCGCGCCTTTGGAAAGGGAGTTGTTCGGATTGACGGCGACGCACGCCGCGCCGACGCCGCCGTCTTGCGTGCGAACGGGCGCGCACTCTTGCGGCGAGCCCGAGACCATCGGGCAGTCTTGAAGCACGAGATCGCACGACCCTTTGAGCGGCGAGCAGTTCCCCACGGGCGTGGGGCCTCCCGTGTCGTGGCCAGCGTCGAAGACCGGGCCGGTGGACCCATCGCCGGCATCGTGGCCGCCGCCGCCGGGACTACCGTCGACGCCCGGCGTGGGGTTCGTCGTCGATGCGTCGACTGCGCCGGGGTCGAAGCCGTCGCCGTGCTTCGAGCTGCAGGCGACGACGAAAGAGGCCGAAGCCGCGCTGGCTCCGAGGATCAAAGCCAAGAGAGCACGGTGCGTCATGGGACGAACCCTAACGCATCTCGAATCGTGGTCACGCGCCAAGGGGTGCGCGGTGCGCACTCGAGACGGACGCGAACGTCGCGCTTAGTTCGCGGTGCCGGCGTCGACAGCGAGCGGCATAAACGTCGGCTGCTCGCCCAACTTCGGAAGCTTCCGCAGACGGGGGGGCGCGGCGAGGCCGCTGTCGTTGGCGTGATCGCTGGGAGCCGCGCTGGGCGCGTCGGTGCCATGATCGTTGCAGTTCGCGCAGCCCGTGGCGCCGAACGGCGCAGACGCGAGGAACACCAGCGTGACGACGGCGTCGAGCGGGCGCAAACGGCGGGAGAGGCGGAAAAACGGCATTTCGGGGTCCTAAAAAAAACCCTCGAGAGACAGCTTTCGCTGCCCCCCGAGGGTGTTCGTCCGCGGCGTCAGCCGAGCGACGAGACTAGCCGCGAATCAGCCCGGACCTGCGTCCGACGCCGCGGCGGCGCCGCCGCAGAAGAGGCTGAAGAAGCGCGACAAGTACGTCTTCGTGGTCTCGCCCGTGGCGGCGAAGCACGACGACGCGGCATCGCCCGTCTTGATGGCGCAGGTGGTCTGCGACGCGGTGACCTTCGCCTTGCAAGCGCCGGCCTGCGCGGAGGACTGGCAGGACTGAAGCTCGGCCGTAACGGCGCCGTCGCAGTTGCCGCCCTTGTTCGAGTCGCACGCGTAATCGACGCACTTGCCGGAGTCGAAGAAGGCCTTGCCGCAGCCCGCCTTGTAGTGCTCGAGGCAGCCGACGCGGTTCACGTCGACGAGCTGACCCTGGGCGTCGACGAGGAGCGGCCCCGTGCCCGTCGCTGCGTCTTCCGCCGTGATGACGCAGGCGAAGCACGTGTCGTTGGCGGCGTCGTTCTGCACGGCCTGGCAGTCGGCGTCCTTCGCCGTCGCCGAGTCGACGCAGGCCGCGATGAACGCGCCGTACTGCGCCTGGGTGCAGACGTTCGCGCCGAACTTGGCGGCCGCGTACATCGGCGGGGTCGTGTAACCGCTGATGTCGTCCTTCGCGATGCATGCCGCAGCAGCGCCCGTGTCGCTCGTGCCGCCGCCCGATGCGTCGGGAACCTTGACCGGACCCGCGTCCGGCCTCGTGGTGCCCGCGTCCGTCACCGGCGTCGTGGTGCCGGAGTCTGACGACGAGCACGCGACGAGACCACAGCCCACGAGCGCGAGCGCCCCAACGAATCCGATTGCCTTATTGATCGCCATGTCTTGCCTCCAAAGAGCTACGCGGCGTAAGCCGCAAGCCAAATTCGACCCGCGCGCGCCGCGCCGTCTCGCCGTGAGGAGCGAGTGGTTCGGAGCAGATTCGCACTGGCCAGCCAAGCCGCGGTCGAGAAGCAAGACTCGTGAGACTGCTGCTTTCCCTGGGCCCGATACCGTGACTTTCGACTACGCAACACGCAAGTCACCGATGCTTCTCAATGCGATTTGCGCGTAGCAAATCAGAACGACGGCATCGAGCAGGAAGTGTTGCCTGTCTTGTTTCCGAACCCCGAGCGTTGGTAGGTTTTTCCGCCTAATTTCGCCGAGAGCGCGCGGAGACTATGCGCGGGTCCTTCACTCGTCAACGAAGTGATCGAGTCTCCGTGTCGTTTTACACGTATGAAAAATTCAAGGAATCAAATAGCAAAAAAGCCGGCGAATTTGGCATTTGGCGAATTGGGCAATTCGTCTCAGAAAAGTCTCAACTATCTCGAATTACGCGATCGTGAGGAATCCAGACCGTCGGCGTTCCCGCGAGCAGGCGCGCTGCGCGCGACGGCCACGACGTGAAGCGCGATGAGCGCGATGGCAATCGCGACCTGAGCTTTGCCCGCCGCTTCGGCGAGCTTGTGGATCGCCTCGAGCTCGAGCCCCGCGTCGCCGAGGCCGCGGATCGCCCCCAGGCGATGAAGCTCCTCGATGCGCGGCGACACGGTCATCGCCTGCCAGACCACCACGGCTGCCCCCGCGAGCGCCGTGCAGGCGCGCGCCACGTCGATGCGCGAAAGACGCAGCCCGAGGACGGCGCGGGCGACTTCGACGAGCAGCACGACGACCGCGCAGGTCATCGCGATTCGGTCGAAACGGCGAAAAACGAGGGTCATCGCATCGCCGCTCGCCGGGGCGGGGACGGTGTGAAAGACGATGGGCGCGACGACGGCGCCCAAGGTGACGAGGCCGCCGACCCAGAGCGCCGTGGCGACGATGGCGATGACCGCGGTCACCGCCGCGATGCGCGAGGAGCGCGCGCCGTTCGACCGGTCTGTGCTCATCAGAGGTACATCCGTACGCCGTGGTCGGAGCTCATCGTGCCTAGCTCGAGGGCGGCCGACCGCGCGTGATAAATCGCGGGCGTACCGCCGCGGAGGGTCACTTCGACGCGGGCGCGGGCGAGCTGCGTCGCGAGGCGGTGGCTCGGTGGTCCGCTCGGATTTTCGGCGTAGACGCCGACGAAGTCGTCGGTCTCGGCCCACAGCTCGCCCGCGAGATCGAGCTGCGCGCTGCGCCCCTCGAAGCGGTAGCGACGTGCGGATATTTCGCCACGGTTTCGCGGGAGGTCGAAGGCGCCGTGAAGCGCATAGCGAACGCCGCGGTAGCGAACGGCGATGACGGTGGTGAGGCGCGGGCTCACGACGCCACGTGAGCCGAGTGGCAAGACCCCTCGCGTCGACACGGCGTCGACCATCAGCTCGTCGCCCTCGTCCCACGCGTTGGCGTGGGCGCGCGCCGATTCGTGGGCGTGGCGCGTGCCCCACGAATGGCACACGGCGCCAGGCCAACCCAAGAGCGACAACGGCTCGCCGTTCACTTCGAGGCGACCGCTCACGCGGACATCGGGGAACGGCATGGCGAGGTTCGGGGTGTGGCGAAGCGGCGGTGCGAGGGCGTCGAACGTGAGGTCCCACGCGACCCGACGCGAGCCGGTCTCGAGCGCGCCATGCGCGTGACCGACGCCGAAACGGCAGCCGGCGACCTCGGCGCGAAACGCATTGGGCTCGAAGCGCGCTCCGCCGTGGGGCGTCGACTCTTTCACCGCCGTGGGGCCGCGATCGCGGTCGAAGACGACGGCGGTCGCTTCGGCGACGGCGTGGGGCGCACGCGTGGGCGTCTCCCGCGCCTCGAAGAGGCCGCAGGTGATCGCAACGCCGCGGCGGCCGTCGGGGCTTCGCGCCTCGAGGACGTAGCGCTCGACATGACCGGGTCGGGGCATAGCGCGTTTCTACCGCGAAAAGCGCGCGCCGCGTGCCGAGACGTTCGACGATCCCGAAGCGGTCGGCGCAAGGTCGAGGCGTGAAAGCGCTTCGGCGACGAGGTCGGGATCGGCCGAAGCTTTCGTGAGCTTCGACAGCCGGTCACGAAACGCGCCGAGGCGCGCCCGCCCCACGGCAACGACGGCGGCATCGACGACGTCGCGCGCGGTGGCGTCGAGGTCGCGCTCGATTTCGGCGACGGCGCGGGCATGGCCCATCGCCGCGAGGGCGACCTTCGCGTGCCACGCGCACGTGTCGCGCACGAAGCGGGCGACGCCCCAGACACGCTTCTCGAGGGACGGAATCGCCTCGCGCATTCCCAGATCACCCACGAGCTCCACGGCCGCGCGCTCGTCTTCCTTCGCCGGCTTTCGCTTTTTCGAGGTGCCGTCGCGCACGACCTCGAGAATCACGTTTTTGCCCGCGTCGTCGCCGAGCTTCGCGAGGAGGATCGCGGCGGCCACGACGACTTCGCCTTCGTCGTCCTCGAGGAGCGACCGTGCGCGGAGCGACAGGTTGTCGGGCGGGATGGCGCCGCGCTCGTCGACCCACTCTTCGGCAATGCGGAGCGCGATGTATCGAACCGCGGCGTCGTCGTCGCCGAGGGCGCGGACGAGGACGGTCACGACCTCGGACGGATCGTCCCGCATGACGCGCGAATAGGCGATGACGGCCTGGTACCGAACGTCGGGACGTTCGTCTTTCAGCGCGCGCTGAAGGCGGGCCGCCGCGCGCGGATCGCGCAGCTCGCCCAGGGCGTTGATGGCCATCTGCCGGACGAGGGCGTCGGTGTCTTCGAGGGCCACCAGAAGGGCCGGCAGCGCAGACGTCGCGTCGATGTCGCCCAGGCCCACGGCGGCCGCGGAGCGCACCGCGGGCGCTTCGTCGTGCAGGAGCTTCTCGAGAAGCGGCAGCGCCCGTGTTCGCGTG
>JANXMC010000277.1 GCA_025354825.1 Myxococcales bacterium | reverse complement strand
TCCGAAGACCGCTACGATCTCTGACTTGATTGAGGTCCGTCGTCGCCCCCACGCCTCCGAAGAGTCGCGGGAGACCAGACGGCCTCGGGGCTCACTTTCTTTGCCAAAGTGTGCGTACGATTCAGTTTTCAAGGACCGAGGGGAGCTCGCGCTTCCGGCGTTCGCTCTTTCGAGCGGGAGGCGAAGAGTAGTTAGCTCATCGCATCTTGTCAAACCCTTTCTACTCTCACCTCGCTTTCGCGAAGACTACCTGAGAGCAACCTGGCTATCGCGGTCCGCGACCCCTGCCCCACAGGACAGAGTCGCATTGGGCGATTTGCGCAGTGAACCCACATCGCGTTTCGATGACGCTGTTTGCGTCGCCGTCACATTCGGCTGCGGGGTCGAGGAATCTACTCGCTTCGCCGAGACCGTCAACCTCTTTTTTCGAGACTCTCGAGGAGGCGGCGCCGGTAGGAGCCGAGCGCCCGGGACGGAGGACAGTGCGGTAGACCCCAGGTTATCCACACAGCCAGCACGCGGAGCGTGTGGGCTGAGGGCCGAGGAACTAAGCACTATCGGGAAGAGCGCACTGGAATCGCCTTGGCAGCGACTCGAGTTGTCCACAGGTTTCCCTAAGGAAATGACTGTGTTGCGCTGCTTCACCAACGACGGTTGGAACGCCATCCGTCGGTAGGGCGGCGGAACTTAGTCCCGCGAGTTTCGATGTCAACACGGATTGAACGCGATGCCGGCGGAAGCATCAGGAGGCTGGTTTTGCGGCCTCGAATGTGGCGGCGAGGTCCTCGTCCGCGTACCAGTTGCCTCCGGGCTCGCGTACGAGGGTGACTTCGGCTCCGTTGGCCAGGCGGGCGCGGTAGCCCCGCTCGGCGCGGTTCACGGCGACCAGCCGACCGAGAACCTCGATGGGAATCTCGGGGAGATCGGCCGCAGTGCCCGTGCGGACGGCGACGGGTCGACGGCGCGCATCTGTCGTGACGCCAACCACGTACCAAGGGCGCCCCGCGGTCACGACGTCCCAACCGGCCTCTTTACAGAGCGCCCGTTCGCAGACAGCGATCGCCCGGGCCGATGCGGCGAAGCCTGCGCGCCGGCCGAGGAGAACGACGAGGGCGTACCCGTCCGGCAGGACGTGGCAGAAGAAGCTTCGTTTGGTTGAGCGCACGACGAGCGAGCGCGCTTTGCCCAGCGAGGGCTGCGTGTTCACCTCGTTCAGGACGATCTTCCAGTGGGCGGCGCAGACGCGGAGCTCGAAGGTGTCGGCCCAGCCCGCGTAGTCCACGGATTCGCCCTCGTTATCGACGAGGACCGTGCCCTGCGCCCCCGGAATGCGCCCGAGGAGCTCTTCGAGGATGCGCGAGAAGGTGCTCTCGTCCATGTCGCGCTTGGGGCGAGCACGGAAAAAACGGGGCGGCGTCGAGTCGACCTTCACGGGGTCGCCGCCGAGAGTCCCGCCATGAGGGGCTCGGCGGCCGGTGTGATCTCCGGCTTCGTTCGATCGCGTGCGGCGGTGAGAATGCGGCCGAGCGCGAGGCGGCCGCGGGCGGCGTAGATGTCCTCCGCGAAGTAGGCGGCGCGGTCCTCGGGAGCGATGCGTTTGCCGGGAAGACGCTCGATCAATCGAATGACGTGCCAGCCGAAGGAGGATTCGGTCACGGGCGAGGTGTCGCCCGCGTGTTGAAGCGCGAGCGCGGCAGACGCGAACGGGGCCGCCAACATCTCTTGCGGGCCGACGGACGTGCGTCCGTCCTTCACGAACGGGGGGAGCTCTTCGACGCGAACGTCGTAGGAGGCGTGAGGGACGGCTTTCGCGCGCGTTTCGAAGTCCGCCGCCGTCGTTGCCGATGCGACGGCGGCTTCGATCTGTCGTGCGATGGCGATGGCTTCGGGGTCGGGGCCGGTCGTGCCCGTCTTTCGCAACACCGCGGCGTGCACAACGTGCGCCTGCTCGTCGAGGTCGACCTCGCGCCAGCGCATCGCGTTGAAGTCGGCGAGCTCGTCGTCCCGTGGCGGTGTAACCCGCGCTTCGTCGCGCAGGTGCTCGAGCGTCACGCGCGCGCGGACCGCGAGGAGATCGCGCGCGATGATTGGGTCGGCGTCGAGGCGCTGGGCCCGCGCTCCGTGGGCCGCGAGCGCGTCGTCGATGAGGAGCTCGACGGCGTCGCGGGGCGACATTCCCCGAGCGCCGGCAACCGCCCCGACGAGGACGCTGGAAATGTCGACGTCACCTACGCGTGCGACGACGCCGTTCGCGAGCGCCGTGTTCGTCACGTTTCGACGCGGATCGTGCGTGGTGCGCGCGCAGGTGCTCAGCACAATCAGCACGGATAGGGCGAGGCGCGCGCGCGTGCGATTCATGCCACGCCTTTCGGTGTCGTCAGTCGACTGCTGGTCGCAAGCACGAGCGCTCCGGCGGTGCCCCAGAAGAGGGCCGCGAGATCGTCGTTCGTCGTGAGCGACGAGAGGGCGAGCGCGAACGCTGCAGCCGAAAGCGCGACGAGCGCGAGGGACACCGCGTGGAGAGAGCGCATGGCGCCGCCGATGATAGCGAAGTCGACGAGCGGAAGAATGGATGTCGAGGGGGCGCGCGGCTGGCGCGGAGCACCCACGTGCACGCACGCGACGGATCCGTCGGCGAGCTTACCGCGTGAGATGCGTGAGAAGGCCGACCACCAGAAGCACGAAAAGGGCGAAGGCAGGCGGCGCCGCGCCTCGAACACGCCGGCGAATGGACGCGCCGGACGGAGCGTGGCGTGCGAGCGCGGCGCGCGTCGCGGCGCCGATGATCGCGAGGCCCGCGACGACGGCGAGGAGTCGGAGAAGGAGAGCGCGCTCGGGGACCGCGACTGTCCACCCGATGGCTTGAAACGCCGCGGCGACCACGAAACCGGCGGCAAGGATCGCCCGATCTCCCGTAGCGATGCGACCGCGCGGACGGAGCGGCGCGGACGCAACGAGTCGCGCAGCGGCGCCGGCATCGCGCGCGGGCGCCGGTGCTGCCGATGCGAAGGCGAAGAGTGCCCAGCCGATGACGCCCGCGAATGCGCGCGACGTTTCGAATCGAGCAGTGGCGGGCGGGACGGCGAGCCAGACAACCGCGCTCGCGACCGTGAACCCCCAAACGGAAAGCACGCGCCCGATGGTGGGCGACCGCCGTTCGACAAAGGGCGCGGCGACGAGCGATGCGATGCCCGCGAACGCCGAGAGCTTTGCAAGCACCGGGGCGCCGTGGGGCCATGCGAGCGGCAACACGGTGACGCCCCACGCGTAGATTCCGGGGAGCGCGGCTTGCGCGAGCGGGCCCAGCGTCGAAAGCGACGCGAGCCACGAATCGGCGTCGGCGTCGGCAGCCTCTGCGCGACGCGCCACCGATTCGCGGGTGACCTCGAGCGCGAGGCTGCTCGGCGGTTCGGGGGCCGGCGACGTCACGGGCGGATTATCTCGCGAGGTCGCCCGCGGAGGGGGTGGTGACGTGCGGCTCGACTCGCAAAAGACGACGCGCGGATACCAGAGCGCCTTCGCCCGTGCCGCCATCGAGCTCCCGCGCAGCTTCGAGACCGAGCTGCTTCCACAACGAGCCGTCGAGGAGGTGGCTGGCGCGAACGTTTTGCAACGCCGCGAGCATGACGCCCTTCACGCCCGGCGAACGCGCTTCGAGATCGTTGATCATCTGCCCGATGATTTTGCGCTGAAGGTTGTGCTGCGATCCACAGAGATCGCACGGCAAAATGGGGAACTGCGCGAGATCGCTGAAGGCCTGAATGTCTTCCTCGGCGCAGTACGCGAGAGGGCGGATGACGACGTTTTTTCCGTCGTCGGCGATGAGCTTCGGCGGCATCGCGGCGAGCTGGCCTGCGAAGAA
>JANXMC010000245.1 GCA_025354825.1 Myxococcales bacterium | reverse complement strand
CTCGAATCTCGGGCGCAAGGTAGACGGCATCGCCCGGGCTCAGCGCATGGAGGCGCGGGCTGAGCGCGCCTCCTGCTCGCAGGCGCACCGAGAGCTCGAGGACGCCGTCGGCGCTCGCCGCGTCGCGCGGAGTTGGCGGCGAGATAATCGTGTACCTACGCCGGAGGATCGCGCCGCTCGCGGGTTTCGACGTCTCGGTCGCCGCGAACGTCGACCGGGGCGCCGACGCGGGCAGGCCGACGAGCGCGGTTTGTCCCGCTTGAAACGTTGGGAGCGCGCCGCCCGTGGTCGCGATGCGCAGCGTGATCTTCTCGGCGGAGCGCTGCGTCTCGCGGACGACCGCGTTAGGAGCGAGGGAGCTGACGCTCGACGGCGCGGGGGGCGCATCGTCGAACACGAGAGACTTCGGCAAGCTCGCGGGGGGCGATGTGCTTACACACCGAAAGAGCGCCGGACGCGACCGCGCGAGAAAGTTGAGGCCACCCGACTCCGTGCTCACGCCCCAGACGAACCGCTTCGTTTCGGGGAACGGCGATCCGGTGAAAAACCAGCCGATCCGCGTGTCTGGGAACGCATCGCGGTCGACCACGGGGGGCGCGATGCGGTCGTCGGTGAGCGTTTGAAGCTCGTTCAACGTGGGCAGTCGGTAGGCGTGCCCGTCGATCGTGAGACCCTCGCACGACGCCTTCGCGGCCGCGAAATCAGGCGCGCCATCGGGCATTCGGCGCTGCCACGTGAGGCCGGTTTTTCGATCGAGCACGGCACCGTTCGTTACGACGACGAAGCGCGGCGACGACGCTGCGACGCCGCTTCCGCCGCCTCGCACGGGCGCCGCCGCAGCGCCGCAGCCGAGCGCCGCGATCACCGACGTCATCGGCAGCAGGGCGAGGCTCGAACGCACGCGGTGACGAATCGACATCGCGGCCTAGGTACACCAACTCGGCCCGTGGTCGCCACTTCGCCCGGATCCCCGGCCCTCGCGTCGTCGCGTCGTCGCGTCAGTGAAGCTTCTTCAGCAGAACCTTCGACGTCTTCTCGCGCGTGGCCGCGTAATCCGTTTTGAGGGCGTTGGCTTCGAGGTGGTCTTTGCGAATGTCGTAGGTGAAGACGTCGGCCGATTTGTCGCTCGACTTCACGGCGACCGTCACAGGCAAGAACGAATTGTCGAATTGCACGATACGGCTGTCACGGTCACGGAAATACGAGCCAGACTTGTGGGTCCATTTGGTGCCCGTCAGGTAGACGCCGACCACGGTTTCCGCGGGATATCGAGTCTTCCAGTCGGCTTTCACCGCCGCTTTGATGGCGGCTCGGTCGCCCCCGAAGTACGCCTCGTTAGGCGCCGGCGCGATTGGCAAGTTGACGGTCGCAATCTCGTCGTTCATGCGGTTCAGCGTCGCCCTCGTCGCCTCCACCTCCGCGCGTGCGCGCACGGTGTCGGCCGCATCGGGCCCCCGCGTGATCTCGAGGGCGCGCAGAACCACCTCGGCCCCTCGAAGAGATTCGCGCACATCGCTGGCCGAATCGCCCAAGAGGCTTCGCTTCTTGGCGTCGACGCTCACGGACTTCGCGCGGTACCCCTTCATCAAGGATTCGGCGCTGCCGAGCTTCTCGGAAAGCTCGTTGCGGGCCGTGCCGGCGCGGCGCTCGATGTCGCCGCGAAACGCCTGCATCGCCTGCGTCGCGGCCTTGAGCTCACGCTCCATCTCGCCCGGCCCGTCGATAGCTTCGCGCTCGGCGCACATGAAGGCGCCGTACTTCCGCTCGACCCGTTCAAGCACACGAACGTCGACTGGATATTGAAGAAGCTGCGCCATCGCGACATCGGGCGATGCGTCGAGGCCGTGGCCGTAGGCGTCGGCCAGTGTGTCGACGTCGCCCGTGTCTTTCGTCAGCTGGGGCGGCTTCTTTCCGTACGTAGCGAGGGCTTCGCTCTTCTGCGCGGCGCCGAAGGGCGCGCACGCGGCGTTGGGCCCCGTGCTCACCACGGGGGGCGCGGCGAAGGCGGTGAGAGGAGCCGTTTGCCCGGCGGAGATACCCGCTCTCGGAACGCACCCCGCGAGCACGACCAGGGTAATGCCAGCGACGTTTCTCATGGTTCTCACCTGCAACCGGCCGTGTATACGACAGGCTCGCGCGACGCGCACGTCGGCACGAGCCTGCGTGGGCATGCAATGCCCACTTCGTATCGTCTCGATGTGTCTCTATTGGCTATCGTGCCAATTGATTGCCATTGAGTGCCGTTATCGGGTTTGCGTTTTCGCGCGGGGCGTGGAACCGGCCTCGTCCGCTTGGGCCTGCGACGCCGCCGGAGAACGGACCCCGTAAACATTCGTTGCGACCCACACGACCCCGCGTGGATGCTTCACGAGAGCCTCCGCCGCGGCCTCGCTTCGCCGACTCCACTGAAGAAGAGCGTCGACCGCCTCGGGGTCGCTATTTCGCATACGCTCGAGGCCGACGTAATCAGAGCGTCCGAGGAGGAACGCGCGCGTGTCTTCGTAGCGATGGCCAAGAGACCACGTTACGAACGTCTCCACCTGCGTGGGGTTGTCGTGGGCCCACTGCACGAGGCTATCGGCGGAGTTCGGATACGTGTTCATCCACGCGCCGAGCTCCTTCGACGCCGTGGGGTTCATGCGCGGCCAGCTCGTGAGCGCACCTGCATCGCGCGCCGGCTGCGGCTGCGCATCGGGAGTCAACGTCACGGGGGCGATCGGCGCGGCGTCGCTCGCCGGCGGCTTCGTCGTCTCGGCGACACCGTTCGCGTCCGTCGTGGTCCGCGTCGTCGTGCTCGGCGTGACGGCGACGTTCTCCACGCGCACGCTGGACGGGTCATGCGGGGCGGGCTGCGACGACGCGCAGGCTGGCGCAAAAACTGCGAAACAGGCCGCCGCGAGCGCGTGCGGGGCGAACCTCCGTAGTGTGTATGAGCTCATCGGGCTTCTCCTCTTGAACAGGTCGGAATGCACGACCCACGCCGCGTTGCGCTGAACGCGGATGAGACGTGCGTCATGGTGGCTCGCGCCCCGTGGCGAGGGCAGACTGACGCCCATGGCAATGAGCTTTCCACGTGGCGCGCTTACGGTTTCCGCCACAGTCCTCGCCTTTGCGGCTGTGAGCGCCGCGCCTCGTGCCGCCGCTGCCGCCACGCCCGCGCCCGAGCTGATGGGGCGTCTTGCCGCGTACGCGAGTCACTACGAGGCGATGCGGTACCGCGCGAGCTACGTCCTCGAGGGGCGCCTCGAGCGTGTCGACGGCGACGGCAACGCCGACAACGTGAAAGAGATGAACGCCCGCATCGTCGCCGACGGGAAGGACGCGCACTTGAGCGTTCTCCGTTACGTGGAAGACGGCGAGGACAAGACGGACGAGGCCCGCACGAAGGCGCAAAAGCGCGAGAGCGAGCCGAAGGAAGAGCGGGCCAAAAACGAAATCAAGATGCCCTTCGAGGCCAGCCAGCAGTCTCGCTACACGTTCGATCAGGTGAAAGTCGACGCGAAAGATTCGTCGCGCGTCCTCGTGAGCTTCGTGCCCAAACAGCGCGAAGAGAACATGATCGAGGGGACCGCGTGGGTCGACACGCGGGAGGGGACGCTCATCTCCGCCGGCTTCAAGGTCACGAAGACGTCGTTCTTCGTCGACTATGTGAACATCACAGTCGAATTCGGGGCGACGACGACCCTCGGGCCTGCGATTTCGAAAGTGACGATGGAAGGGAAGGGCGGCCTTTTTTTTCTAAAGAAGCGGTTCCGCGCGAACGCGACGATGTCGTCGTACTCGGTCTGCCCGTAGCCATGGCGGTTCTCGCGGCGCGCGCGCTTCTCTTGGATATGGACGGCCTGATGGTCGACTCCGAGCCCCTCTGGTTCGAGGTCGAGCGCGCCTTCGTCGAGGCTCGCGGCGGCGCGGAATTCACCCCCGCGATGGCGGCGCTCTGCACGGGAAAAGGGCTCGTGGCGACGCTGCGCGTGATGCGTGATCTGTGCCGCGTCGCCATCGACGAAACGAAAGATCCCGACGCCGTGATCGACGCGTTCGTCGCGCGCGTGGGCGAGCTCGAATTGAAAGTTGGATGTGAAGAGCTTCTCGCCGCGGCCCACGGTCGCGTGCCGATGGCGCTCGCGTCGTCGTCGTCTCGTCGCCTCATGGACGCTGTCGTCGCGCGGTTCGGCATTGGGTCCCGCCTCGATGCGATCGTGTCGGGCGACGTTGTCGCGCACCCCAAGCCCGCGCCGGACATCTTCTTGAAAGCGGCTGTAGCCCTCCGCGTGAGCCCGGCCGACTGTGTGGTCTTGGAAGACTCGTTCGCCGGCGTCACTGCCGGGCGCGCGGCCGGCATGAGCGTCATTGCCGTGCCTGAAGGGTCGCCCGAGGGGCGCGGCTTCGAGGCCGTCGCCGACGTGGTCGTGCGCGATTTGCACGAAGCGCTCGCGTGCATCCGCTTCGCGTAGCGCAGCCTCCCCGTCCCAGACGGCGCCTCTTTGCCCCAACTGTGAGTCACCTACGGACGTGGGGCCTCCCCGCCCAAATCCTCATTCAAGTCGGATCAGGCACCCAAATGATGACGAATGAAGACCTTCGGCGCCAAGGGCACCGATCAGCGTGAGATCCCGGAAAAACGCGGCGCTTGGTCGTCCATGGATGGCCCCGGGGCCGAGGGCATGATCAATTGCGCGCCCCCTCGAGTTGATGCGCCGTCCGGAAGCGCTGGGCATCATCGACCACAGACACAAACATCGACGCGACAAGCAGACCAACGCCCGGCGCCGTCATCAGAAACTTCGTCATTGGCTCGACCTCCGAGAACTCTTGGATCTTCGTTTCGATCACCGCGATTTGTGGTTCGAGAGCCGCGAGGACCGCAAGAATGGGAGTGCAGAAATCTGTGATAAGAGCGTCGAAGCCGGCTTCCACGAGCGTCCGTCGGAGCGCGAGCTGCTCTCTCAACTCGCGGCGTGAGCGAAAGCTACAGGCGAGGGGCCGGCCCTCTCTTGCCCTTCCCACGTGCTCCGGCGCCCGGCGCAGCGGGTGTGCTGGTGCCCTTGCGACGTTGAATCGATCCCGAGGCTGCACGCGTCGTCACGGGGGCACGCGACGTGGTGTCGGTCTGTTTGGTGTCTCGCGTCGCGGTGCGCATGGCGGAGGCCGTGGAGGCTGCCGGTTTTTGGTCGTCGAGACGTGCCCGCTCGGTAGCGGCGGATTCATCCCTTCTCGCTAACTGTCCCCTCGCGCGCCGCCGGCTTCCGCGTCGGAGGTGCCTTGCTTTTCCTACCCTCCCAGATCGAGCAGCATCAGATCTCCACCGAACGCGCGGGCGGGCACGTGGGGTGCGGCTCTGTAGGAGGCGGCTTGAGACGAGGTCGACATGCGTTGAGATTATGAAGACGGTGCGCGGGCGATGCTATCTTCTCGGCGACGAAGCGCCGCACGCCGGCCGTGGGGTGGTTTACGCGCTTACAGAGACCGCGCGCGCGGTGCCGCGCCGTGCCCGCAGAAACAGCGCCAGAAACCCAACTCCCGGCAGAGTGAGCACAACGTAACCTCCAAACCCGCAGACGACGAGCCCGGTCGCGGCGGCCGCGGACCACGGGCTCGGCCACGACCAGGCGAAGCTTTTGGCGATGCACCCGACGGCGAGCAGGGTGAGCGCGATGCCAACGACCCCCGTCTCCGCGGCCCCTCCGAGGAACTGGTTGTGGGCGACGCGGTTGCTGCTCCACGTGCCGTACGTGTTCATCGTTGGCCCCGTGCAGACATCCTTGAAGCGCGTCGGGCCGACGCCGGCAATCGGGTGGGCTGCAAAGCACGCTAGGGCGTGCCCCGCGAGCGCTCCGTAGCCCGTCAGGTGAAACCGCGCTCCGACCCCCAGCGCGCGCGCGTCGTGCACGGGCGTGAGCGCAGGGCCGAGCCCGTGCAGCTCGTAGCCCGCCGGCAGAGTCGACAGCGTCACGCTGTGGCCGCCGGCTTCGACACTGAGAACGTGAACGTGAATCGCGGCCGCCGCCGAGAGGCCGAGCGCGGCCACGACGACGGTGCGTACACGGCCACCTCGCAGAACGGCAGAGGCGACCACCATCGGCAGCGCCAGCGTCGCGAGCGAAAGCGTGGTGAGCACGACTACGAGGCCGCCAATCCGTGTTGCGCGACGGATGCGCGTCGATGGCACCCCTTCCGCGAGGCCGACGGCGAGGAGCGCCCACGTGCCCGTCGAGGCCGGGATCCCCGTGAGCCCCGAGAAGCGCGGGAGGAGCCCCAGGTGCTCGTGCGGAAGCGTATGGAAGAGCAGCGGACGGAGCGAGTGGACCGCGATTCCGGCGCCCAAGAGCGCGACGTGCACGGCAATGAAGGTGACGCCCGCCCACGCGAACGGACGCGCGGGCGCATCGGAAACGTCCGCGAGCACGACGAGCGCGCCGAACGCTGCAACCACGGCCAGGCGGACACACGCAAAAAGGGCGTCGCGCGGCGCCCCGGCCGCGACCGTGGGGACGACGTAGGCGAGGACGAGGGCGGCCGCGGTGACGAGGAGGGCGCGTCGCTGCGGCGTCGCAAGCCGAGGGCGAAGGAGGTCGGAGCGTCCGCCTGCCGCCCAGGTAATCGCGGCGAGGCCCGTGAGCGCAATGGCGGCGATGAACCCGCCGCCGATGGCGCCTGTCGACGCGGACGTACGAAACGCGACGGTCGATGCGAGCCACGCCGACGCGAGGAGACCGCCGACGATGGCGGGTGTGCGGGGCTCGTTCTCCGTATCCAGCGGCGGCGCAGTCGTCGTCAAGGCGCGCCAGGTCTATCACGATGTTCGTCGGCGATTGCTACCACCGCGGAGACGGCGAGGGGGGCGCCTGCGCGGAGGGGGGCCGTCGGCGACCCCATGACGAATGCTCTCGACGCCGACGTGGGTGAGATGGCACTGGGCAAGCTCTCCCGCGTGCCCCTGCGGGAACGCGACGCTCAGCGAAGCGTCGCCGGTGCCCGCGGCGTGGTCGAGGTGTGAGTTGAGGGTCGCCGCGGTGACGCTCTTCGTGGCGGGGTCCACCACGCTGATGCGACTGTCGACGATGTCGCCGCGGACGGATGTGAACCCGGGCGTGTGCCCCTCGAACCGGATGTCGTTGTGCGCCTCGGTGTTCGAGACGTAGAGCT
>JANXMC010000720.1 GCA_025354825.1 Myxococcales bacterium | reverse complement strand
TCGACCTCGGCCTCGGCAAGCGAAAGGCCGGAACGGTCGCGCGCGCCCTCGAAGAGAAGCAGCGGAGCATCACGGGGACGACGGCGCCGGCCCATGGGCTTACCCTCGAGCACGTGTTTCTTGACCTGCCCGAATCCGCCGGTGAGCCGTGGCCGCAGTGAGCGTTCGCGGAGGCGTCGTCGTGCGCGCCGCCGAGCCCGGTGAGGGGGCGCGCGTCGCCTTGCTTTGGCGCCAGCTTTGGGATGCCCACGACGGCTGGGGAGGGTATGCGGCGACGAACGACGCGCGCGTGTACGACCAGATTGCGCAGCGGCTCGACGCCGACGCCATCGTCCGCGGCGGCCAGCCGATCCTCGGGCGCCACGTGCACATCGTGGCCGAGCACCGCGGTGAGATCGTCGGGCAAGTCGAAGGGTGGTTCGACCGGCAAGGCGTCTCGCCGGCGACGCCGTACACGTGCGAAGTCCGTTCGCTGATCGTCCACGAGCAGGCCCGCGGCGTGGGCGCAGGGCGCGCGCTCTTGTCGGGCCTCGAAGACGCCGCGTGGGCGCTCTCGCGAGGCTCGCCCGTGGTGCTTGCCGCCGAGGTCCTCGAGCCGAACCCGGCCCACGCGTTCTACGCGAAGCTCGGGTATCGACCTGTTGCATACTGCACGCGAGTGGTGTCGCGGGAGGTCGCGGCGCCGCGCAACGGCTTCACCGCGCGCATCGCCCACGAAGGCGACGCGCTCGCCATCGCGCTCCTCGAGTCGGCCCTCGCGTCGCGGCGGCGTAGCCAGGGGGACTTTCGCTTCGACCGCCCGCGCGCCGTGGACGCGGCGTTGGTTTCGTCGATCGCCGCGCACCTGGCATCGGCGGCATCGGCGGCATCGGCGGCATCGGCGGCATCGGCGTTGATGAGCGCCGCGCGGTCCGACAGCGCCGAGCTCGTCGTGGTCGATGCCAAAGGTGCCGTGCGCGCCGCCGCGACGTTCGCCGTCGGCCCTCTCGAGCCGCCCTTCGTCCCCACGAAACGTTCGATGCTCGGCCGCTTCGCCCTCGATCCGGCGGCGCCCGCGACCGACGTCGTCGCGCCGCTCGTCGCCCTCACGCAACGCCTCGCCGCCGAGCGCGGCGCGCCGACCCTCGAGCTCACGGATCTTTCGCCGCCCGGCTCGCCCCTCCACACGGCGACCCTGGCCGCGGGGGCGCGCCCGTGGTCGCGCGTGCTTTGCCGCTCAGCTTCGCCGCGTTAGCTGCAACGACTCGCCTTCGAGTGGACATCGCGCAGAAGCGATGCATGTAACTCGACGGGCGTGGTCAACGCGCGCTACGCCGCGATCGGAGGCACTTCGATGTTCGTTTCTCCCATGACCGCCCGTCCCCTTTTCGCCGGCTCGCTCGCCGTCGCGTCCACGCTTTCCCTTGCCCTCGCCGCAACGTCGACCATCGCGATGGCGGCTCCGCCCGCCGCGAACGCTGCTGCCCCCGCCGAAAAGGCGCCGCCTACGCCGGCCCAAATTCAGGCGTCGCAGGTCGAGGCTCGCAAGCTCTCCGACGCGTTCGTCTCCGTCGCCGACCGCACGAGCCCGAGCGTCGTGCAGATCGACGTCACCTCCCGCGACGACAACGCCGACCACATGCAGCGCTGGTTCGGCAACGGGAATACCGATTCGCCGGTCGCCCGCGGAATGGGCTCGGGCGTCGTGTTCACCGCCGACGGCGCGATCCTCACGAACAACCACGTCGTCGACGAGGCGCTCACGATCAACGTCCACCTGCGCGACGGGCGCTTCCTTCCGGCGCGCCTTGTGGGGCGTGACCCCGCGACGGATCTCGCGGTCATCAAAGTCGAAGCGACCGGGCTCACGCCGGCACGCTTCGCCGACTCCGACACGATTCGCGTCGGCGAGTGGGTCGTCGCCATCGGTTCGCCCTTCGGCCTCGGCTACACCGTCACCTCGGGCGTGCTTAGCGCGAAGGGGCGCGGCGGCCTCGGCATGAACGCCATCGAGGACTACCTGCAGACGGACGCGAGCATCAACCCCGGGAATTCCGGCGGGCCGCTGTGCGATCTCGACGGCAAGGTCGTCGGCATCAACACGATGATCGTCGGCAAGGCGAGCGGCATCGGCTTCGCGGTTCCGTCGAACATGGCGCGCCGCGTGGCCGAGCAGATTTTGCGAAACGGCAAGGTTGATCGCGCGTGGATCGGCGTCGGCATTCAAGATCTGACCCCCGAGCTCGCCTCGGCGATGAAGCTCGATCCGCGCGCGGGCGCCCTCGTGAACTCGGTGGTCGACGGCGCGCCCGCCTTCAAGGCCAATGTTCGCCCCGGCGACGTCATCTCGATGGTCGGCGGGAAGACCGTTCACGACGGGCGCGATCTCATTCGCGAAATCTTGAACCACGACATCGGGCAGACGGTGCCGCTCGAGATCCTGCGCGACGGGAAGCGCTACGGCTCCCAGGTCGCCCTGGTGTCGAAGCCGGGGCAAGAGGTCGCGCCCGCGCCGGTGCAGCAGCAGGGCGTTCCGCAGGCGGGGCTCGGGTTGAGCGTGCGGGATCTCCCCGCGCAGCAGTCGGTGCAGCTCGGTCTGCCGGCAAAAGCGCTTCCGATCATCTCGGCGATCGTCCCCGGCTCGTCGGCGGATCGCGCCGGGCTTCGCGTTGGAGACGTCATCGTCGAGGTCGACGGAACGCAGGATCCAACGTCGGCGCAGGTGCAAACAGCGGCGGCGGACGGGCAGCTCGTCGTCCGCGTCCGTCGGAAGGACTCGGCGTTTTACGCCGCGCTGAAGAAGTAGCGCCGCGCGGCGGGCAAGCTCCGGCCGCGCTCGAGATTGACGGCGCGCGCCGGCCCACGGTAGGCGTCTGTCCCATCATGGTCGAAATCCGCCAAACCCCGATGGGAGGCGACCTTCGCGACTTCCTCGAGGTTGCATCCTACATCTATCGAGGCGATCCAAACTTCATCAGGCCCATCGACATGGACTTGAAGGAGCGGCTGAATCCGAAGAAAAACCCGTTCTTCGAGCACGGTGAAGGGACGATCTTCACCGCGTACCGAAACGGCAAATGCGTAGGGCGGATCACCGCGCAGATCGATCGCGAGCACCTCGAACGCTACAAAGACGAGACCGGCTTCTTCGGTTTCTTCGACACGATCGACGACGAAGAGGTCGCCCGCGAGCTCATCGCCCGTGCCGAGAGCTGGCTTCGGGGCAAAGGGATGAAGCACGCGCGCGGGCCTCTCTCGCTGTCGATCAACGAAGAGCTCGGCGTCCTCGTCGACGGCTTCGACTCGCCGCCGTTCGTGATGATGCCGCACCACCTGCCGTACCAGGCGGGGCTCATCGAGAAGTCTGGCTACACGAAGCTCAAAGACTTTTTCGCGTGGAAGTACACCGTGGGTGAGCTCAACGCGCGCACCAAGAAGGCCCACGCTGAGGTCTCGGCGATGCCCGAGGTCACCTCGCGTATGCTCTCGCTCAAGAACATCGAGCGGGACGTCGAGCTGGTGGTCGACATCTTCAACGACGCGTGGAGCGACAACTGGGGCTTCGTCCCGCTTACGCGAAACGAAGTGAAGAAGATGGCGTCGGACTTCCGCCTCATCTTGGTCCCGGAGATCACGCGCATCGTCTCCATCAACGGCGAGCCCGCGGCGTTCGCCGTCGCGATCCCGAACCTGAACGATCTCATCAAAGACTTGAACGGGAAGATTTTCCCCCTCGGTCTGTTGAAGATTCTCTACCGCCTCAAGGTCGAAGGGCCCAAACAGGGGCGCCTCGTCTTCTTGGGCGTTCGCAAGAAGTGGCGCCACCAGCGGAAGTACGCGGCGCTCGCCTCGTTTATGTACGCCGAGATGAACAACAGCGGAAAGAAGCTCGGAATCAAGTCGGGCGAGCTGTCCTGGACCCTCGAGGACAACGGCGCCGTGAACGCCGGGATCAAGTCGATGGGCGCGAAGGTTCACAAGGTCTACCGCCTCTATACGAAGGCGATCGGGGTCTAGACATGTTGGTCCTCCTCACCGGTGGGAGCGGCTTTCTCGG
>JANXMC010000196.1 GCA_025354825.1 Myxococcales bacterium | reverse complement strand
GGCGCGGGGCTCGCCATCTACGATCTCATCGCCCTCAAATGGGCCCACGAGCGCTACAGCGCCGAGGCGCTCATCGCGCGGGAGCCTGCGCTGCGCGGCGCGCCGGTGCGCGGCGGCTACCACTACTTCGACGCGCAGACCGACGACGCGCGCCTCGTGATGCGCGTGCTCCACGAAGCGGTCGCGCGCGGCGGGACGGCGCTCAACTACGCACCCGCGACCGATCTTCTGCGCACGGCCGACGGCGCAGTGGCGGGCGTTGTCGTCACCGACAGCGAGACCGGGCGTACGCACGAAGTGCGGGCCCGCGCGGTTATCAACGCCACGGGCGCGTGGGCCGACGGACTTCGGCAGAAGCTCGGTGGCGAAAAGCGATTACGCGTTATCCGCGGAAGCCATCTCGTGATTCCCCACGATCGACTCCCCGTGACCGAAGCCGTCAGCATGCTTCACCCGCGCGATGGCCGCGCGGTATTCGCGCTTCCGTGGGAGGGCGTCACCCTCGTCGGCACGACCGACGTCGATCACGACGGAGCAATGGAGACCACGCATACCGAGCCGCGCATCGCGTCGTCGGAAGGTGAGTACCTCTTGGAGGCGGCGCGCAACGCGTTCCCGTCCCTCGAGCTTCGCGAGGCGGACATTCGCTCGACGTGGGCCGGCGTGCGTCCGGTTATCAATACCGGCGCGAAGGACCCCTCGAAAGAGTCGCGCGAGCATGCGCTGTGGCACGAGCGAGGCCTTCTCACCGTGAGCGGCGGGAAGCTCACGACCTTCCGAGTGATGGCCCACGAAGCGCTTCGCGCGATTGCGCGCGAGGTCCCCGAGGTGTCGCGCATCGACCGCCGCGGCCGCATCTTCGACGATCTCGATGCAACGGCGAGCGACGCCGCGCGTGCTTCGTCGAGCAGCTCCTTCGATGCCCTCCCCGACGCCGCGCGGGCGCGCCTCTTGGGTCGGCACGGCGCTCACGCGGCGGACGTCGCCGCGTGTGGCGACGCCATGCCCATCGCCGATACGCCCGCCCTCGGATGCGAGCTTCGATGGGCGGCCCGGGCCGAGGGCGTTGTCCACTTGGACGACCTTCTCCTCCGACGTGTGCGAATTGGCAATCTCCTCGCAGACGGCGGCGAAGGGCTCTTTACGCAGATTCGCGCCGTCGCGCAGCCCGAGCTCGGGTGGGACGACACGATGTGGGAGAAAGAGGTAGTCCGGTATCGCGCGCTCTGGAAACGGGGTTACGGCACTGAATTTTCGGCCTAGAGGGCGCGCCGGCGCTCTTCGTCACGAAGCGTTGCGTTCGTCACGCGCGCGCGTTCGATTCCGGGCGATACTCTCCCGTAATGAGCGCGGCCGAAGCGCACGAATCACGAGAAGGGGAGACGCTCTCCGGTAAGTACAAGCTGGAACGGCTGCTCGGATCGGGCGGCATGGGCGAGGTGTACCGCGCCGAGAACAAGCTCATTGGGCGTACGGTTGCGATCAAGGTGCTCCGCCCGGAGTTTGCAAAGAAGGCCGACGTCGTCGCGCGGTTTCTGCAAGAGGGGCGCGCCGCGAACCTCGTACGCCACCCCAACGTGGTCGACGTGCTCGACGTGGGGCAGGATGAACGGGGGACGCCGTTCATCGTTCAAGAGTTTCTCCACGGTTCGGACTTTTCGAAATACCTTGAGGCTGCAGGCGGCCGGTTGAGCGTCGAAGCCGCGCTCGAGACGCTTCTCCCCGTCATCGATGCCGTCGCCGTCGCCCACTCCAAGGGGGTCGTTCACCGCGACCTCAAACCCGAAAACGTCTTCCTCGCCGAATCCGAGAACGACGGCGCCGTTACCCCCAAGCTTCTCGATTTCGGAATATCCCAAATAGCGGCCGTGCCCGGCGGAATGAAGCTTACGGCGCCAGGCACCGCCATGGGGACGCCGGCCTATATGTCGCCCGAGCAGGTGCTCGGCAACGCGACCGATCAACGGACCGACGTCTGGTCCCTCGGCGTAATTTTGTACGAGGCGCTCTCGGGCGCGATGCCGTTCAACGCGGACAACGCGAGCGCGTACATGGTGAAGGTTGCGAGCAGCGATCCGCGGCCGCTCTACGAGGTTGCGCCGCACCTCTCGCCGGAGATCGTTCGTATCGTCGGCCGGTGTCTGCGGCGAGATCTCGACGCCCGCTACCCCACCGCCGCCGAGCTCGCCCGCGATCTCAGGCTCGCGCTTCGCGGCCACGTGCCCGAGGCGACGGGTGAGCGCGCCGCGCTTCGACTGTCGAATGCCAACTTCGGTCTCGATAGTCCCATGCTCCCGGAGCTCGATCTCGACGCCGACGAGCTCGCACCCGTTCATGCGTCGATGGCGCAAAACGTGGGGCTCGGGCAGATCCCCCAAGCGCCTCCGCCCGCACCGGGTGCACGCGTATTTGCCAAAGAGCCCGAGGTCGCCATCGACCTTGATTTGCGCCCCTCGAAGGGTGCGATCGCCCTCGATCAGCGGCCGAAGCTTCGCCATCAGCGCGTTCCCGTTGCCGTGCGCCCCGACAACACCGTTCGCAATGGAGCGCTCTACGCGGGCGCCGTTGCCCTCCCGGCATTCGGGCTCGTTTTCCTCTCTCCAAAGGTCGAGCTGCGCGCGGTGCTCACGGCGTCGATGGAGTTCTTCGCCGAGCTTTCGTACTGGTGGATTCGCGCCGGCCTTGGGGGCATCGCCCTCGTCGCCGCCATCGTGACGCTCTATTTCGCCATTCGGTGGCGCCCCAATTCCCCGGCCCTGGCCGTCGGCGGAATTGCCATGTTGGGCGTTCTCGGCTTCGAGGGGGTTAGCGCCCTCGCCCTCTTCGGCTCCGAAGGGGGCGACCGCGCTCTCGCGATGCCGCGGTGGTACCTCGTCTCGATGGCCGTCTTCCTCGCCGGCTGGGCCGTGCACGCCGGCGTCATCGCGTTTCGGGCGCTCTTCAAAGAAGACGACGCCCGCGTAAAAGGGGCCATTTTCACGCTGTTCGCGGTGTTCGTGCTCCCCGTCTCCCTCGAGGTGGCGACCCTCTACGCGGCACCCCAACGGATGCTCCACGACCCGGCGGTGAAAGAGCTCGACCGCCCGAAAGCTCCGCGTGGCATGGCCAAGGGGCCTCAGCGAATCGGCGTTGCGGCGCCCTCCGCGACTCCCCACTAAAAGAGCGCGCCACCCATTCGCTCATCGCAAAAGCGGCGGCGCAAAATAAGATAATAGTGATACGTCTGCGGCACGCTCGCGGCTCCGCGGCTATCGCACATGAGGCTCGAGAGGTCGCAGTGAAACCATGCGCGCTTCGCCTCGGGCGACGTCTCCCACGCATGCTCTTTGCCGAGAATGTGGCCGAGCGTTTTCTCGAATTGGCCATATTCGTCGTCGAGGCCGAGCATGTGCCCCATCTCGTGGGCGATCAAATGCCACGGCCAGTTGGCGCCCCAGCTCACGTCGAACGGCGTGCGCCCTTCGCCCTTGGAAAGCCACACCTGAAAGTGCGGATTGCCGGCGTCGCTCATGAGCGCGACGAAACGGAACCGCGTTTTGCGGCCGGGGCTGTTCGTCGACCACAGCTCGGAGGCCTTATCCATCTTCGACTGCATCGCCGCGACGGCGCTCGCGTCTCGCCCGAGCGCACCTAAGAACTGAACACGCAGCTCGACGACGTAGCCCTCCCCATCGGTATTCGGTTTGAGATCGTAGCCATATTCGCGCGGGTCGATTCCCGTGTAGGCCAGCTCGCCGATCAGCCGTGATGGGCGAGCGAGGGGGCGCGAGAGAACGTCGTCGACGTTGGGCGTGCACGACGCGCGGCTGTCGCGTGCGATGTTGCTCCGGAGGGCGATGCAGCGGAGATCGCCCTCGCGGCAGCCCTCGGGCGTGGGCGTCGCGCCCAGCGCTCGGGCCACGGTTTGAAAGGCGGCGCCGCGCTCCACGCCGCGGGCGACGCACCCACTGAGCGACAAGCACGAGACGAACGCGGCGAGCGAGACGAGAGGGGAGAGGCGTCGCACAGAGACCACGACCGTCGCATTGGGCCTCACTGCGGGTCAAATCGCCGCGCCGCGTTGCGAGGCAAACGCTGGAAATTATGCGGTGCTGCGCACGAAGGCCGAGGTACGGCCGTTGCTATCTCGACGGCTGGCCCCCATGCGAATCCGCGTCATGAGCTACAACGTTCACCGTTGCATCGGCACCGACGGCGCCGACTCGGCGGCCCGCGTGGCCGACGTGGTGGCCGAAGCGAGCCCGGACGTCGTGGCGCTTCAAGAGCTCGACGAGCCTCCGACGAACGCCGCGGCCGAAGCAGGCGCCGAGGCCGAAGCGCGCCACCACGCCCGCGAGATTGCCGAGCCCCTCGGGATGAGCGTGCTCTTCTGCCGAACGTTCGCGCGCGCGATTGGTCACTATGGCCATGCGCTTTTGAGCCGCCATCCGATGACGCTCAAACGGAGTGAGACGTTCGAACGGCGCGGGAGTGCCACCTCCGAGCCGCGCGGCGCGATTTGGGCGACGGTTCAATTCCCCACGACCGTTCTCAACGTGGTGAGCACGCACTTAGGATTGAGCCGCGGCGACCGCGCCCACCAGTCGCGCATTTTGTTGGGGACGAATTGGCTGGGCAATGCCAACTTCACATCCCCTGGTATTCTCTGCGGCGATCTCAACGCCGTCGCCCACGCCATGACGTACCGGCGCTTCGCGAAGACGCTTCGTGACGCCCAGCGCGTGGCTCCCGGGCACAAGGCACGAGCCACGTTTCCGAGCCGATTCCCGCTGCTTCGCGTCGATCACGTCTTCGTCAGCGAAGGCATTCGCGTCGCCGCCGTCACCATTCCGTCGAGCCGCATGGCGCGGCGCGCGTCGGACCACTTGCCTCTCATCGTCGATCTCGAAATCGCGTGAGCTCTTTCACGAAGCACGAAGCACCAAGTAGGACCGTCATGCCCATCATCGACCCTTCGAGAAACGCGTGGCATGTCGACGATGCGACGCGTGCAGGTCTGCTCATCGACGGGCGCGCCTATTACAAAGCGTTCTACGAAGCGGCGAGGCGTGCGCGGCGGAGCATTCTCATCGCCGGCTGGCAGTTCGACAGCGGTGTGCGCCTCGTTCGCGGTGACGACGTCCCCAGCGACACGGCCGACGGCCCCGCCGTGCAGCTTTTGCCATTTCTCAATGGCCTGTGCGATGCCAATCCCAATTTGCGAATCGACCTTCTCGCATGGGATTTCAGCGTTGTTTACGCCCTCGAACGCGAGCTTTGGCAGAAAATAATTTTCGATTGGCAGACGAACGCGCGAATGCGTTTTCGCTTCGACAGCCAGTGCCCCATCGGCGGCTCGCACCATCAAAAGTTCGCAGTCATCGACGACGCTCTCGCGTTCGTTGGCGGGACCGACCTGTGCGAGCACCGGTGGGACGATCGCGAGCACGTCGCGCGTAACCCGCTCCGCGTGAACCCCGACGGCACGTCGTACAATCCGTACCACGAGGTGCAGACCTACGTGGCAGGCCCCGCCGCACGCCGCATGACCGAGCTCTTTGCGCAGCGATGGCTCTCGTCGGGCGGCTCGGCTGTCGCCGAGCACACGCCGAGCGCCGAGCCCGCGCCGTGGCTCGCGGATCTCCCAACCGCGCCCAGCGTCGTGTTTCCGCCGGGACCCGCGGCGTTTAGCCGAACACGCCCCAAGTGTGATGATCCCGTGCTCGCCGAAGATGCGTCTCGGACAGAGGAGTCGGTCCCCGCGCGCCTCGAGATTAAGACGCTTCTCGAAGATGCGATTGGTGCCGCCGAGAGTCTTATTTATATCGAAACGCAGTACCTCACATCGCGCGCGCTTCTCCGCGCGCTCCTCGCGCGTCTCACAGATACAGCGCGATCGAAGTTGGAAATCGTGCTGCTTCTCCCGCAGCATCCTGAAGACACCAAAGAGCAGATCGCCGTGGGCGTCGCGCAGTCGAAGCTCTTGGAGCAGCTGAGCGCCGTTGCCAAAGAGAACGGCCACGCCTTCGGTCTCTACAACGTCGTGTCCGTCGCCGATAATGGCGAAGAGCTCTACGAGTACATCCACGCAAAGCTGATGATCGTCGACGACCGCTTCATCACCGTCGGCTCGGCGAACATGACCAATCGGAGCATGGGGCTCGATACCGAGCTCAACGTCGCATGGGAGGCTGACACCCTCGCGTCGGATCTCGGGCGGCGCATCGCTCGGGCGCGCGTCACGCTGCTCGCCGAGCACGCGGGCGCAACGGACCTCGCTGAAATCGAGAAGCTCGTCGCGCACAAAGGGCTCGTGGCATATCTCGAATCGCTCTCGACGGCGAAGTCGACGCGTCTCCGTCACCACGAGATCGGTGGCGCGAAAGAGCCGGCGATCATGGCGCTCATCGATCCGGGAGCCCTCGAGCTTCTCGACCCTGAGGGGCCGAAGATCGAAGAAGAGCTCGACGCGAGCCTCGGGAGCGCGTTTCGAAGCTTGATGACCGGCCACCCGATCCGCGCGTGGGCGACATTCACCCAGTCGACCGAGCGGGGCGAATAGGCGGCAATCGAAGCTGCTCCGTCGTGCACTGGGCCGGCGCCTTATCGGGGCGATATCGAAGGAGCTTCGTGCCGTGTCGAAAGCGGTGGCCGCTGAAGTGGTCGTATTCGACTTCGACGACGAGCTTAGGCGCGAGCGGCTCCCACTCTGTCGATCGCTCCGTGGCCCATCGGCTGGGGCCCCCGGGCGCGCGCCCCGTGAAGCCAGGGGCTTTGCGAAGTCGCTTTAGCTTCGCGAGAAGGGCCGACTTTTCGTCGTTGGCGATCGCCGAGCAGAAGCCGACGTGGGAGAGAAGCCCGTCGTCGTCGTAAAGACCCAAAAGAAGAGAGCCGAAGGACACGCCGTCGCTCGCGTAGCGAAAGCCCCCCACGACGCAGTCGGCAGAGCGGTGCCACTTCACCTTTTGCATCGCCGTACGCGCGCCCGACGCGTAGGGCTCGCCGAGCGCCTTGGCCATCATCCCGTCGATCCCCTTGCCACGGAGATCGGCCGCCCACGTCGCCGCCACGGCGCGGTCCGTCGTCGACGGCGAGAGCTCGAGCCCCGCGTGCTTGCCCGTTGGAAACGCGCGCGCGGCGAAGGCCTCGAGGCGCGTGCGGCGGTCGCGAAGAGGCTTTTGAGCGAGCGCCGTTCCGCGTGGATCGACCAGGAGATCGAACACCGTGTAGAGCGCAGGCGTCTCCGCAGCGAGCTTCGCAATGCGGCTCGCCGACGGGTGAATGCGCTGAAGAAGCGCATCGAAATCGAGCCCAGACGCCGAGGGGACGACGATCTCGCCGTCGACGACGAAACGCTTCGCCTTTACAGCAGCCACCGCCGCGACGACTTCGGGGAAGTAGCGCGTCAGCGGTTTGCCCGCCTTCGACTGCAGCGCAATGGTGTCACCGTCGCGGAATGCGACGCAGCGAAAGCCGTCCCACTTCGGCTCGAACGCAAAGCCGTCGCCCGACGGCAACGCCGCGGCGCTCTTCGCTTCCATCGGAGGAAAGGGCGGAACGATGGGCAGCGCGAGCGCGGGCCACTCGGCCGCGTCGGACGTAGGAGCGAGAGGACGCGATTTCACACGTGCGGGGGATGCATGGGGCGGACCGCCGTGTAGTGACCGCGGCGCGAGAGTGCTACGCACGCCGCGTGCAGCTTCGTCGACTCGCCAAGGCCGTGCTCGTCGCCCTCGCGTTCCCCCTCGTTGCGAGCGCATGCGCCTCGGCGAATCACGCCCCCGGCGTCGAGACCGTGCGCCTCAAATGCACCATCGCAACCAACGGCTACCTCCGCGACTGCACGCCCCTCGACGGCGTGAGCGAAGCCCGGGCCGCCGACCTCGAGACCGAGCTCCGCAGCTTTCGCCAAAAGCCGATCCTCGTCGATGGACGGGCGGTCGAAGTGCGGGCGATCATCACGCTAAACCTGCAGTCGCCGCTCGACGGAGGAGCGGACGCCGAGCACTAAATCGCCTCCAGGCGAGAGCACGGAATGCCAAATACGTGCTCTGGTATTTCCGTGAGCCTCGAAGGTCTACTCTTTGGGTAGCGCCACGCGGGCCGCGATGAAGGTTTTCCAATGGTCGCCTTCGGTCACCGCGAAGGTCGTCGCAAAGGGGCTTTCGTTTGTCCGTGCCATGGCCACGGTGGCTTCTACATCGGCAACGTAGAGTTGGTATTCGACGCTGCCGTCGTAGGTGCGCACGACCGCGACGATGCCGCCTTCGCGCTCTTCGAAGGCGTCGAACAGCGTGTCTTCGTACGTTCCCAAGACGTCGTACTGCTGCGGCGACGGAAGGCCATTTTTCTTCGACGGCGCGTACGCCACGGTGACCGTGACCAGGTGCGGGTAGCGCTCGATCATTGCGGCGTCGAGTCGCACGTTCTGCAAACGAATGAGAACGGGTTTCCCGCGGTCGTCGACCTGCGCGCTGATCCACTCGGTTTCGGCCGTCATGGCGCGCATCCTGGCATATCCCATCGCCTCAAGGGACGATGACTCGGTACGACGCCCAATCGCTTTCCGGCATTGCCGCACGAACGTCACGCTGCGCGCGCGCGAGGGCGCGCGGAACGTCGTCTTCGGTGGCGAGCGAGCGGTAAAGCGCCGACGTCATCGCCGCCGCGAGGGCATCGGCCACGGGGCGTGTGGGCGCGACGACGCTCGTCGACCCCGCGGCGACGAAGGCCTGCGCGAGGCCGAGCCCTTCCGGGGCGCCCGACGCGGACGATCGCGACGACTCGCAGCTCGAAAGGACGACCCGCGGTGGTGCGTGGGGCAGGGCGAGAATGTCGCCGATCGTGAGGCGGCCGTTTTGCGCCAGAGGGAGCTCGCTCTCCCATCCGTCGTGCCCCGCGAAGATGCCGTGCCCCGCGTAGTGAAACTGCGCGAGGTTGCCGCGGCCGAGCGCTTCCGAAACGGCGTGGAGCGTCGCGGCCTCTCCGTGGAGCGAGACCACAGCGCCCGCGCCCGCGTCTCCGAGGAGCGCTTCGAGGGCCGAGGCTTCACGTCGTGCCGCCGGGAGATCGCCGTTCGGATCGGCGACGACCAGGGTCGTGCCCACGGGCTGCGGCGCGCTCGCGTGGGCGCCATCGCTCGCATTCGCGGCTACGCCGAGGTCGAGCGGATAGGTCACCGCGATGGCGTCGACGAGGTGCCCTGCGCCCCACGGAAGCGCGTGCACATCGACATCGCGGAGCGGGCCGTAGGCGAGAACGCGAAGCTGCGATGCGTTCGCGATTTGCTCACGAAAAGGCATCAAAAGGGCCCCCGCGAGCGCATCGGGCGACCCCTTCTCGGTGAGCGCATCGGCCCCGTCGACGCGGCGCACGCGCGTCTCCGAAGTCGTCGCCGCGAAGACCGCCCACCCTCCGCGTACGGGGTGCATCACAAGCACCACTTCGCCGTCACGCGGCGGTCGCAACGCCTCGGGCGGCTCCGCCTCCCCCGCGCGCCCAAGAACCGCGAACGCGCTGTCGAGGCTCGCGCGGAGCTTCGCCTCCCGCGCCTTGCGCGTGACCCGCGCGCGCGTGAGCGTGTCGGCGGGGAGCTTCCAGTCGCCCGCCGCGTCGCTGTCGAGCGCTTCGCGTTCACGTCGGTACGCGCCGAGCGACGCCTCCCACTCCGCGCGATCCTTCGACGCGAGCGCTCCGATTCGCCCTTCGCGCTGCACCGCCGAGACGATGCGTGCGCGGGCGTGGCGCGCCGCCTCGAACGCTTCGGCGACGCGGTTCCGCCGCAGCAGCAGATCGATCTGCTGCCGCGCGCTCCGTTCGTGCTCACCTAAAAAGGCGTCGCGCCCTTCGCCGAGCGGCACGGCCAGCGCGCGATCGTCCAGGAGGCGCTCGGCGTCGGCATAGGCTCCGAGCGCGAGGTCGAGCCTGTTCGCCTGCTCGAGGGCCGACGCTTTTCCCACCGTCGCGCGCCACACGGATTCCGGCGCGAGCGAAGCTGCGGCGAGGCGCGCTTCGTTCGCGAAGGCGGCAATCGCATCGCGCGGCGCGGTGGGCGACGACGAGACGAGCGCCGCACGCCCTTCGATCTCGAGCCAGTGCAGTGCGAGCGCGCCGTTGGGGTCTGGCTGCGCCTTCTTCGCCTCGGCGAGGTACGCGCGCGCACTCTTCGAATCGCCTTTCTGAAGCGCTGCATAGGCGAGGCTCACGAGCACGTTGGCCGTGCGGCTCGGCTCTGCGCAGCCGTCGCGCGCGAGGGTCAACGCCGCTTCGAGGATCGGCGTCGGGTCGTTCGGGCCCGCGTTCGTGTTCGCGCCCACCG
Organism: Myxococcales bacterium; assembly: GCA_025354825.1. Taxonomy (GTDB): domain Bacteria; phylum Myxococcota_A; class Polyangia; order Polyangiales; family Polyangiaceae; genus JANXMC01. The sequence goes on along the minus strand of JANXMC010000196.1, from coordinate 18,285 downwards.
AAAGCCCTCGATCGCGCATCGCGAGCATCGCCCAGCCGATGTTGTTCGTGAGGTCCGACGCCTCGCAGGGCGTGCGGCCTGCCGCGTCTTCCCCGTCGAGGGCGCGAAAGATCTCGAGCGCCGCTTCGGGCCTTCCGAGCGCCACGAGCGTGAGCCCCTGCTCCATCTGCGCGTTTCGTCGTAAGCGCACGACGCCCAGGCGCGCCGCGCGGTCCCGTGCCTCGTCGAGGCGCTCCATCGCCCCGCGTAGATCGCCCGTTTCGGCGGCGAGGATCGCTTCGAAATACGGCCCGCGCATTTTGCCATCGGGGTAGTCCGCCGACGCGCGCCGCGCGCTGTTCAACGCCTCGCGGGCTTCGGCGAAGCGTCGGCTTCGCGCGGTGAGCGAGAACGCGAGGACGAGGCCGTCGTCGACTTCGTCAGAGAGTCGCCCGGCGGCGTGATCGAGCGCGATGGCGTCGCGAAGGAGGCGTTGGGCCTCGGGCACGTTGCCGGCGGCGAGGGCGACGCGCGCGAGAAGCGACGTGGCGCGTGCCCCGTCGTTGGCGTCGAGGGCGGGGAGCGCCGACTCGAGGGCTTTTTTTGCCCCCTCGAAGTCCCCCTTTTTGCGTCGCGCGTTGGCGTCGTCCAAGGCCGCGAACGGCGCGGCGTGGGCGAGGTGCACGGCGAAGGTCTCGCCTGATCGTCTGCGCATCACACGAAGCGCGCCTTCGTCGCCGTGTGCGTTCAGCTTCAGCGTGAAGCGCACGCCGCCGAGGACGCTCTCGCGCGACGCCGGCTCGAGGGGGCCGCGGAGCGTGCGGAACACTACGGGCGAATCGTCGGCCTCGGCCACCCACGCGCGCAGCACGCCGTCGTCGGCGACGTCGCACGTCAGTCTTCGAACGCCGTCGCCGCCGTCTTCGCCTTGCGCCAGGCGCATCGCCGCGCACCCCGACAGCTCGACATCGAACGACGCGCCGTGACCCGTAAGCACGGCCCCGTGGGTGGCCGCACCGCGCCGCACGGCATGGACGGTCACGAATGCAAACGCGCCGACGACGGCGAGCGCGAAGGCTGCGCCAACTACCCCCCGGGCTCCAAGACGACGCGGCATCGAACGACTTGTACACCGGCGCGCCCCGGCGTGAGGGCGAGGGTTGGGTCGCTCGGAACGGCACCTTTTCGCCCGACGGCGATGGCGACGTCGACCGCGCCCGTCCTGCCGGCGAAGAGCGCCGACGCCGCGCCCGCGACCCTCACGGATCCGCCATCGGCCGTTTCGAGGGGCGCGTTCCATGGAGAAAATACGCCGTCTCGTGCGACGAAGCCGCGCGCCTCGACGACCCCGTCGACCTTCGTCGGAGGGCGCAGAACGAGCTCGATGCGTGACCCTTCGCGGACGCGGATCTCCGTGCGGCTCGCGAGCGGGGGAGGCGCGCCGCGAACGTCGCGGTCGCCGCCGGTGACGACGAGCGCGTACTCGGGCAGGGGCGCGCCGCCCATGTCGCGCTCGCCGCGCCCGACGACGAGCGCCACGCTTGCCGCAACGGCCACGGCGCCCGCGAAGAGCGTCGCGTAGCGAAGGCGCGACGGCCGTAGCGTGACGACGTTCGTCGGCTTCGGCGCGGAGATCTGCGCGCTCTCGCGCAAGGCGACCTTCGCGGCAAGCGTGGCGGCGATGCGTGAGCGCGCGTCGTCGCTGAGCGGCTTCGCAGCCGTCGCGAAGATGCCGTCGTCGCTGTTTTCGTTCGTGCCTTCGTGCTCGCTCTCGTCGCGAACGGCCGCTTTGAGCCCCGCGAACAGGTCCTCGTCGTTCATGACGACTTTCGCGCCGTCGCGCGCTCCCTGGCTGCCGTCATGTCTCCCGCGACGTTGGTCTTCTCTTGAATGCCACTTTCGCCCTCGCCCTGAATCTCGGCGGCGATGCGGCGCGCGAGCTTTCCGAGGCGGCTTCGCCACGTGTAGACGGCGTCGGGTTGCATCTGCATTTGCGTGCAGACGCTCTCGATGGGCGCCTCGTCGACGATAACCATGTAGAAGAGCTGAAGCCCCTTCGGCGAGAGCTCTGTCCGCAGCCTCTCGACGACGGCGGCGAACAGCTGCCGCGAGCCGATGCGCGCTTCGTCCCCTTCCGTCGCGCCCGCCGAAAAATCGAGGGCCGCGCTCTCGGTCGGATCCTCCGTCCACGGGCTTCGGCGCCCCGTGCGGAGGATCGACGCGACTTGCCGCTCGGCCACGAGGCCGACGAAGTTCGCGAGCGACAGTCCGCGGTCCGGTGACCAGGCGCGCAGCGCTTTGCCGTCGTCGTCGAAGAGCGCGACGAAGACTTCCTGCGTGAGGTCCTCGACCTCTTGGGCGATGTCGCGGTTCGCGGCGCGCGTGCTTCGGCGACGGAGCCCACGTACCACGCGCGCCTGAATGACCGGCGAGAGGCTGTCGACCAGCGTGCGGATCGCCTCCGCGTCGCCCGCCAACGCGCCCGCGATCAAAGGCCCATGGCTTTGAAGCGTCGTCACGTTCGCACGGCCGTAGCACGAGACACGCGGACGGGTCGAGCGGCGCAGAACGCGCCGCCGCGGGGGAAGGTCGCGATCGCGACGAGGCGGCCACGCAATCGGCGAGCGCGCCGTGAGGGGTAGGGACGTCGAAGCCAAGGGTCGCGAATGCCTCCTAACGAGGTCTTCGCGGTGTCCCCCAAAAAGCTGACGCGCCGCCGTGTTCGCGCCGAAATTCGAGATTCGCAAAAAGGCGTGTCAGCTTCGCGCCCCTCGCTGCGAAGTCCTCAATGCTCCCGCGCTCACTCGCTCCTGCATGCGAGCCCGCGGCAACGCCGTCATCTGTCTGGAGGACGGTCGCGGAGGCGGCGCGTGAGCTATCCCGTCAGGTCGCTCGCGTGGGCGCTTTCCTTATTTCGTAGGCGCGGCTCTCGGCGCGCCCCGGCTGACATCTCGCGGCGCCGCCGGTGCCGTGGCTTTCGAGAAAGAGGAAGACAATCGATGACCACGTCGCGTTTTCGCAGCGTCGCGCTCTGTACGCCCTTCGCTTTTAGTCTCTGCGCGGCCGCCTTGGCTGCGAGCCTCGGAGGCTGCAGCGGCGCTTCGAGCCCCGCGCTTTCGACGCCTTCCGCAGACGACCCGGTCGCCGAGACGGCCGCCGCCGAGCGCGCGCTCAGCGGTGGCCTCAACCTGCCGCCGACGAGCACCGCCTGCCCCGCCACGCGTTGGATCGCCTACCACCCGGCCGCGCGCTGCGTCGACGCGAGCTACTCGCCTCACGGCCGCTGGGTCGCGACTCACGTGTTCGACACCGCCGCAGGCACCGCTCCAAGCGCGTCGATCCCGCCAGGCCTCGGCTACTTTTGCAGCTACGACTGGGTCAGCAGCGCGGGCACTCCGCCCGATCTCGCGAGCTTGCCCAAGCTCGATGCGCGCTCGTCGATAGGACCCGACTGCATGGCGGTCTCGGCCCTCGCGCCGGCGTCGCTCGCCGATGCGCCCGAGATCTGGGGGCCTCTCAGGACCAAGATGCTCGCGCAGTCGGGCGTCACGAGGCTCGCGCCCACGTCGCTCTCGGGCACGCCCGCGCGCGCCATTCGAATCGCCGTCGTCGACTCGGCGCCAGGCACGGCGTTCGATGGCCAAGCGGGGCTCGAAGGGCGCTACGCGCACGGCCACAACGTGGGCCGCCTCGTGCGCGAGCTCACCTGCCCCGACGACGGCACGGGGCTCAGCGCCTGCATCGGCCGTGTCTCGAACCACCTCGCCCTCCCGATGCTCGACGAAACCCACGAAGACCGCGTGCACGGCGGCTTCTTCGGCCGTCAGTCGGACCTCGCCGCCGCCATTCGCGAAGCCGCGAGCGCGCCGCCGTCGAGCTCGATTCCGACGAGCCACACGGTCATCAACTTGAGCGTCGGATGGGACAGCCTCCCCGGCTACGGCGGCGCGTACAGCACGCCGGCCGATCTCCAGCCGCCCGCGCGTGCCGTTCACGCGGCCCTCGTCCACGCGGCGTGCATCAACGTTCTAACGTTCGCCGCCGCGGGAAATCGCACCTACGGCGCCGCGAGCCTCGCCACGAAAGGGGCGATGTACCCCGCCGCGTGGGAGGCGAAGCGCGCCCCCACCGTCGCCGAGTGCGTCGCGATGGAAGGGCCGGGCTACACGCCGCCGGGCGGCATCGCGTCGGCGACCATCGCGCCGCTCGTCTACGCCGTCGGCGGCCTCGACGCGCGAGACATGCCGCTCGAAAACAGCCGCGAGCTCGGTCGCCCGAAGCTCAACGCCTACGGCTTCGCCGTCGTCTCGTCGAACCTCGGCGGCGGTCATACCGATCCGATGACCGGCACATCGATGGCTACCGCCACCGCGTCGGCCGCGGCGTCGGTCATCTGGAGCTACAAGCCTGAGCTCACCCCGCGCGAGGTCGTAAGCCTCATGCTCGCGAGCTCGGCCCCCCTCGCCAACGAGCAGGCGGACTTCTGCTACGGCGCCGCGCCCTGCGGCAACGCGAGCCGCATCTCGGTCGGCGCCGCCTACGCGCGTGCACAGTGCAACGTCGACGCGGTCTGCGCGGCGAACCTCTTCGCGAAGCCCGTTCCGTACTCGGGGAAGAACCCCAGCTGGACGACCTCGTGGGCCACGGCGATCCCCGGCGGCGTCGATCGCCTCGCCGAAGCGAAGCCGTGCACCGACCCGAGCGCGCCGAGCTGCGCCGACCCGACGGCGAACGCGAAGACGAAAGAGGCAACCCCGTGGGTGCAACCTCAGCCCGGCGCCCACGGCTGCGACATCTGCGGACTCGGCGGGAGCGAGCTGTACGTGACGCTCGATCCGTCGGTCTACATGAACACGCAGCTCGGCTACCTGACGCTTTACGGCGCGAACCCGAACGCGACGATTCAGTACGTGATTCCGGTCCCGGCGGGCGCGCGGACCTTCAGCGTCGGCAATGTGGTCGCCCCGGTGGGCGGGACGACTTCGGCGGCTCTCTCGTTCAAAGTCGCGGCGCCGTCAGGCACCTTCGTCACTCACGAACAGATACCGGCGTGGTGATCGGTGAAGCGTTACCGACCTCGGGTGCATTCCCCGCGGATGCACTCGAGGAACGTGACCTTTCGCTTAGAAAGGAACGTCCGGTTCAGGCACCGCAGATAGCAGCGAACGCCAAACTCCCGGATGATGAGCGCCGGGTGCGTTAGCAAGTCGCAAGTGGTGATGAATCCGTCCATAGCGACCCCCAAGAAGGTAGGGTTTTCGTATATCGACGCTTAGTGCATCGCGCGTGCCGGGATCGCCGCGCAACTTACTGACGAACGTTCTCGGGGCAAGCTGGAAGTGCGAGCTCGCGAACACGCTCGGACGAATGTCCGGACGGGCCCGTCTCGGGGCGCAAATGTTCGCGCTTCTCGGCATTTCGATGGATTGGCACAGGGGCGCGGGCGCGCGGTGTGGCGTCGCCGCAACGCCGGCTTGTCAGCGGGCGGCTCTCAGCCGTTAGGCGCCGTCTGGCGGCTGCGCGTGCGTTGCGGAGTACGCCCCGCGTACCCTTCGATCCAGCCCCCGGTTCGCGCTCGCGCGGCTCGCCTGGGACGCAGAGGTCGCGGTGGCGCGCCGACAGGTGCAATGTTTGCGGCGCGCGGCGACTGCTTTGCTAAGAGCGGCGCCATGGCCGAGCGCGTTACTCCCAAAGATCTCCTCCCGGTGTTGCGAAACGATGAGCGCCCCGCGGTGGCGTGGTCTGCCCAAGCCGACGGCCTCCTTGCCAAGAAGCTCGTCGCCGCGGCGCTCTTAACCGAGGTTCGCGCCGTCGCGCGCGGTGCGGATGCGACGCGCCTTCGCACCTGGCTCGCAGAGAAGACGCCCGCCGCGGATGCCGTGCGGTCGAAGCAGATCGCCGACGGCACGCTCGAGGCGATCGAGCGGATGAAGCGCTTCCGCGACACCGAGACGGAGAAGCTCGTCGCCAAGCTGCTCGAAGGCGTCCTCGACGGCGGCGACGCGGTGACGCTCTTCACGGCCTGCGCCGAAGCGGCCCACGAGACGGACGACACCCACACGGCGCTCGATCTCGCGTCCGGGGCAGGGCTCCTCGCCATCGCAGGCGACACGTCGGGGCCGGCGTCGGCCGAGAGCACGAACGCCCACGGCGCGGCGTTCGCGTTCGCGACGAAGGCGTCGATCTTGATGGGGCTCGGTCGCTTCGACGACGCCCGCGAGAGCGTCGAGCTGGTCGCGAAGTACGACGAGAAACAGGGGCGCTCGCTCCGTACCTACCTGAGCGCCCTCACGCACCCGTTCGACTTCCGCGCGGCGGGCTACCTCGAAGGGGACGCCGACGACGACGCCACCGTCTCGCCACTCACCCTCGACGTCGCGCAGTCGGGCATTCGCAGCATTGCCGCGCGCATCGCGATGATCCGTTCGGGCATCGTCGCGAAGGTCGGCGAGCCGCGGTGGCTGCCGTCGGTCGCGCCCCTTCTCGCGTTCGACGCGAAGCTCATCCCCTCCGAGTACGCGGCAGATAGTGTTCCCGAAACACTTCCTGATCTCATCTTCGAGCTTCGCGCCGAGTGGAACCGCCTTTCGTGGGCCTTGGCGGCCCTCGGCGCGACGACGATCTCCATGCCCACGAGCATCGCGAAGCCTCGCTGCACGATGGCCTTCGTCGATGAGTTCACCGCCGCGCGCTACGACCTCCTTTGCGACATCGCGGAAGAGCAGGCCCCCACCACAGACGATCCGCTCGACGCGCAGCTGCTCGAGTCGACGTGGGGCGGCACCAAGCTGAAAGACCTCGAGCCGAACCTCGCGCAGATCTGGCTCGACGAAACCGAGAGCGCCCTCGCCGGCCTCCGCTGGGCCATGGGTACCGTGCCGACGCCGTGGGAGGTCGAGTAACGCGTCAGCGCGCGTCGCCGAGGCGCTTTCGCGCGGCGTCGTTCTGCGGATCGATGCGCAGCACGTCTTCGAGGGCGTGCTTCGCGTCCTCTTCGTGACCCGTCCGCGCCAGCGCATCCGACAGCATGAGCAGCGCGTCGGTCGAATAGGGCAAGAGCTCCACCGCGCGTTGAAAGAGCGGCAGCGCGCCGTTCACGTCTTTCGCGCGCGCCTTCACGATTCCGAGCGCGAGGTGCGGCTGCGGGAGCCGCGACGTGCGCGCCCCTTTCGTCAGCTCCTCGAGCGCCAGTGTGCCTCGAGGGTCGCCCACCGACGTGAGCGCGACGGTCGCGGCGAGGGCCACGGGGAGGGACCTATCCCCGACGGCCTTTGCGAGCGCATCGCGTCCAGACGGCACGCGCGCCATTCCGAGCGCCGTCGCCGCCTTCATGCGCACGAGAGGCGACGCATCGCTCAACAGCGCGGTCGCCAGGGGCGCCACGTCTTTTGGCGACCGTTGCGCGAGCACCATCAGCGCGGCGCCCCGCAGCGTCTCTGCTTCGTCGGCGTCGCTCACAACGGCGACGAGGGCCGAGCGCGTCTTCTCCGGGCTCACGTTCTGGGCGTGATCGAAGGCGTCGGCGAGGCGATTTCGGCGTGCCTGCCGCTTGTCGATGTCGGGCCACGTCGTTCGCATCCACGCTTCGAGCGCCGTGGGCGTTCGGTCGGCGTGGCATGTTCCGCAGGCGTTGGGGACGGCGTGGCGCGACGTCGTCTCGGGGTTGGGAACGTCGATGGCGTGATCGGCGAACGTGTCGAGGACGCCGGTGACGGTATTGGGCATATGGCACGAAACGCAGGTCGCCGTTTTGTGATGGCTATGCGCTTCGGCGCTGTTGGCAATCGCCTCGTGGCACTTGGTGCAGGTCGCATTCGCGGCGTCGTGCGCGCCGCCCGTTCCGTTGGCCGGTTTGCGCACTTCGTCCCCCGCGTTCACGTCGTGAGGCGCGGTATGGCAGGTCGTGCACGTCATTTCGCTTTTTCGATAACAGCGCGACTGCACCATCGCCTGGTATTCGAAGCTCGACGTCTTGGGCCTTCCATCGGCGAAAAAGTCGTCGGAGACGTTGTTGCCAATCAGAACGACGACAGGATCGTAGCTGTCGTCGTAGGGCTCGCCCGCGCGGAAGTGCTCCTCGCTGTCGAGCAGCGGAAACGTGGGGTTTCGGGGGCCGTGGCACTGCGCGCAAAGTGCCGTGCGCGCGTCTCGCGAGATCTTCTCGGGACGCACGATGTCGGTGTCCGAGCTGCTCTCGGCGTGGCGCTCCCCCGGGCCGTGGCAACTTTCGCAGGCGACGTTCGAGTCGGCCATCGCCGTCGACCACGTATGGGCACGACGATCGAGGGATTCCTTGAGCCCCGTCGTGTGGCAATCGAGGCATTCGTGGTTCGCCATGCGGCGAAAGTTCGTCCAATAAAACGGGTGCGTCGGGGTGAGCGCCCCCTGCTTCGCTTCGGTGTAGTCGACCCAGGCCCCTTTGCCGGTCACGTGGTAGTAAATAGGCAATACCTGATACCGGCCGTCGGGAAAGACGTGAACGGTATCCTGCATTCGTTTTCCACCAATGAGCCAGTCGACAGAGAAGTCGGCCACCGTGCCGTCTTCCCCGGTGGTGCGCATCGCGGCGTGCGCACCGTCTTTCTTCATCCACGCTTCGCTCGAGGTGCCTGCATAGTGCACGTTCGCGAACGACCCTTTTTCGTTCGCGGGCGTGGCGCGCATGAGCGCCTTCGCGTGCCAATCCTTCTGCCACGCCGCGTGCTCTTTCGCGTGGCACTCCTTGCAGCGCGCCGAGCCGATGTAGGCATTTTTAGGCCGAACCGGCAGCACCGCGGCCACGTGGACCTGCGCGGGCGGCGCGTGGGCTCGCTTCGACGTCTCGCCCGTCTCGCCCGCGTCGACCGCGTGCTCGTTCGTTTCCGAGCTCGCGCCGTGGCACGCGGCGAGGGCCGCGAAGAGTAGAGAAGGCACGAGCGCATAGTCGTGAAGGGTCATCGGTGTTTCGAGAACGCGTTAAACCAGACCGTGACGCGCGAGGGGCAGCTCGCGAACGCGCGTGCCTGTCAGCGCGAACACGGCATTCGCAATGGCGGGCGCGACGGGCGGCAAGCCGGGCTCGCCCACGCCGCCGGGCTTCGCGTCGCTCGGAATGACCTCGACGTGAATCGCGCGGGGAGCTTCGGGCATTCGCGCGAGCGGGTAGTCGCGATAGTTCGTTTGAACCACGGCGCCCCCCTTCATCGTGATCGCGCCGTGGAGGGCGAGGCTCATTCCAAATACGACGGCCCCTTCGAGCTGCGATCGCACGCGCTCCATGTTGATGACCGTCCCCGCATCCGCGACGACCCACGCTTCGTCGACATGCACTTTGCCGCGCCCATCGCGCACGACCGACGCAACCACGGCGACTGCCGAAAGAAAGCTCCGGTGCGCGGCGAGGCCGAGCGCGCGGCCGCCCTTTCGGCCAGCTTCCCAGCCCGAAAGCTCGGTCACGCGCGAGATGACCGTGCGAAGGCGCGCGACGTCGATGGGGTGATCTTCGAGCGTCGCCCCGTAGTTGGGAAGCTTGTCGACGCCGAGCTCGGCGAGGCTCGCGTTGCGCGGCGCGCCGATGATCTCGAGCCAAACGGCCTTGGGGTCGGCGCCGCGTGCATGGGCAATTTCGTCGATGAAGCTGCCCATCGCGAACGCGTGATGAATGTTGTTTACCGAGCGGAGCCAGCCAATTCGAACATGGGCGACGGCTTCGCCGTTCTCGGCGCGCACGTTGGGGATCGCGAGCGGGAAGTCGAGAACACCTTGCCCGAGCTCGCCGTCACTCGCCTCTTTCACGCCCGGCGCGAACGTCGAGCTTATCGACGGAAACGCCGTGCGGTGAAGCCACGCGGTGACCTTGCCGCTTTCGTCGAGCCCCGCTTCGAGGTGCTGCGCGCTCGTCGTGTGGAAGTAGTCGTGCTGAATGTCGTCTTCGCGCGTCCACTGCACGCGCACGGGGGCTTTCATGACCTTCGAGAGAAGCGCCGCTTCGACCACGTAATCCGGTTTCGACTTTCGCCCGAAGCCGCCTCCCAAGAGCGTGACGTGCACGGTCACTTTGCTCGCGTCGAGGCCGAGCGCTTTGGCGACTTCGCTCCGCGACGCCTGGGGGTTCTGCGTCGATGTCCAAATCTCACACCCCGCGTCGGTCACGTTCGCCAGCGCTGCGGGCGGCTCCATCGGTGCGTGGGCCAAATGGGGAACGTGGTAATCGGCCTCCAGGCGCTTTGCCGACTTCGCGAGGGCCGCGTCGACGTCACCCACCTTGCGGACGACGCGCCCGGGCGCACGAACGGACTTCAACAGCGTCTCTCGGTACGCGTCCGAATCGTAGGTGGCGTTCGGGCCGTGGTCCCACGAAAGCTCGAGGGCCGCGCGCCCTTTCATGGCCGCCCACGTCGTGTCGGCAATCACCGCGACGCCGCCGAGGGGCTGAAAGGCCGGCGGCCCTTTCGGGACCGGCAGCTCGACGACGCGCTTCACGCCGCGCACTTGCAGCGCCTTCGACGAATCGACCTTCGTCACGCGACCGCCGACGACGGGCGGCCTCGCGACGACCGCTACGAGCATTCCGGGGAGGCGCACGTCGGCGCCGAAGACGCCGCGCCCCGTGACCAGATCGGGCCCGTCGAGGAGGGGGAGCTCACCGCCCACGCGCCGCAATTCAGACTTGGGCCGTAGCGTGACGTCGGCCGGTTTGGGGATTGGCAACTTCGCGGCGAGCAATGCCAAGTCACCGAACCCTATGGACCGCTTCGAAGCGTCGTGAAATACCGCGTGATCGCGCGCGGTGCATGCGCTTGCGGAGACGCCCCATTTTTTGGCCGCCGCCGTCACGAGCATCGCGCGGGCGGTGGCGCCCGTGCGCCGCAGATCGTCGTAGAACTTCCGAACGCTCGTCGAGCCGTCGGTGTTCTGATCGCCGTACATCGCGTCGCCGTCCGCCTGCACGACTTTCACGTGGGCCATATCGGCCCCCATCTCGTCGGCAATCAGAACAGGGAGCGAGCTTCGAACGCCTTGCCCCATTTCGGATCGGGCGCAGACGATGCTCACGACGCCGTCGGGGGCGACGTGCACGAAGACGTTGGGCACGAGGCCGGGACCCTTGGCCGCAGGCACCAACGCCGCGACCTTCGCCGGCGCCGCTGCGGGGGCTGCGACGGCAACGCTCGGCACCACGCCGAGAGCGAGCGAACCTGCGGCGAGGCCGAGGCTCGCGAGAAAGGCGCGGCGCGGGAGAACGACGGCGCCGCTCACTTCGACGGCTCCCGCGTGGAGGTCGGGGTGGAGCCTTCGGCGGCTTGATGAATCGCCGCGCGGATGCGCGTGTACGTTCCGCACCGGCACAAATTGCCTGCCATCGATTGATCGATTTCGGCGTCCGTGGGCTTGGGAGTCTTCCGAAGGAGCGCGGCCGCCGTCATGATTTGCCCCGCCTGGCAGTAGCCGCACTGGGGAACGCCGAGGGCGACCCACGCGCGTTGAAGCGGGTGGCTCCCGTCCGGCGAGAGCCCCTCGATCGTCGTCACGGCCTTGCCGGCGGCGCGACGAATCGGCGTCACACAGGCGCGAACGACCTCGCCGTCGAGATGCACTGTGCACGCGCCGCAGAGGGCCTGCCCGCACCCGAACTTCGTACCGGTCAACCCGAGTACGTCGCGCAGCGCCCACAAAAGCGGCATATCGGGTTCGACATCGAGCGCCTGCTCTTTGCCATTCACGCGGAGCGTGATGAGCGTCGCGGGCGCGGTTCCCATGGGATCAGGAGACGTCATTTCGCAGCCTCTCGTTCTTCGCGCGGGCATGCCGCACCCGTGTCGATCCACGCCGCCACGAGCGCGCCGAACCGCTCTTGCGAGCCCGGTGCAGGCTCGCGCCCCGAGCCCGGAGCCCACCCCCACGCGACCAGCGTGTCGTGGGCTGCGTGGTCGGCAATCTGCGCGAGGGACTTTCCACCGTTGCGCGCCGGATCCTTGATTTGTGCGCAGACCGCTGCCGGCGAGCGCGCTTGCCACGCCATCGCCTTCGGGGCGAGGTGCCAATTTGGTGCTCCGGGAACGCGTGCAAGCTGCACGTTCTTGTCCTGGTGGCACGACGTGCATTCCATACCGGTCACGCCGCGATCGGTCGGGCCTCGGAGCACCGGCGGGTCGTGCATCTCGGCGGCGTCACGCTGGCGTGGCGAGTCGTCGCTCGGGTGGCAGTTCACGCAGCGCGGGTGGAAGATCACGCGGCTCGCTTCGGCAAAGAGCGCGCGCGAACGCGCCTGCCGGTCGCCGATGCTCGCGAAGGATTCGGGAGCGCGAAGCTCGGACTTGGCAACGGCCGGGAGCGGCGGCTCGGGGGCGCGCGCGGCGCTCGGCGCGCCACACGCAGCGGCAAGCGTGAGCCCGGCAATGGACGCGACGAGCGCTGTCGCCGCGGAAAGAGTGGGGAAGCGACGGGGTGTCATAGGGAGGCCCGAGGCTCTGCGATCCGCCGCGCGAGGGCAACTGCAGAGACCGCTCGCGTCGTCTCAAGCGCGGTCGATTTTCGGAGGCCACGCGTTCGCGCGCGTTACGCATCGTAACGTGAAGCTCGATTTGATTCGCGCGACGCCAGGGAGACGCGCGAGCTGCTCGCGATGAATCCTTTCGTAATCGGCGGCGTCGCGCGCCTCGATGCGAAGTAGGTAATCGCAGGTGCCCGACATCAAATAACATTCGCGCACGTCGGCGCAGCGGCGAACCTGCGTTTCGAACCGGTTCATCGAATCGGCCGTCTGCTTTTCGAGGACGATCTCGACCATCACGGTGGTCGCTCGCGCGCCGTCCGTCCCGTTTCCCCCGTCGCCCTCTTCGATGACGGCGGTGTATCCGCGGATGATTCCGTCGTGCTCCAAAAGATGCAGACGGCGGAGGCATGCCGACGGCGAGAGGCCGACGGCCTTGGCGAGCTTGGCATTGGTGATGCGCCCGCTCTCTTGAAGAAGGCGGACCATGCGGCGGTCGGTGTCGTCGAGGGGGCGCATGCAACTTTCTTCGAACGGGTGGCAGAAACTGCGAAGAACGGCCTCTTTATCCTGCGCTTCGTGCAACGAGATGCAAGGATCTGCGCACGACGTGCGCACATACTTCTAAGCACAAATGAGCTCGCTGCGTTGTCGCGGGCCCCAAAGGAGTCATTCGCCATGCGCGTCGGAGTGCCGAAAGAGATCAAGGATCACGAGTACCGCGTCGGGTTGATGCCGAGCGGCGCGCGCGAGCTCGTGGCGTTGGGTCACGAGGTCATCGTCGAGACGCGCGCCGGCGCGGGCATTGGCTACGACGACGCGGCCTACGTTGCCGCAGGCGCGACGATCGCCGCCACCGCGGAAGACGTTTTCGCCCGTGGCGAGATGATCGTGAAGGTCAAAGAGCCGCAGCCCGTCGAGTGCAAGCGCCTCCGCGAAGGGCAAGTGCTCTTCACGTACCTTCACCTCGCGCCCGATCCGAATCAGGCGAAGGCCCTCATGGCGAGCGGCTGCACCGCGATCGCGTACGAGACGGTGGTCGACGCGAAGGGTCGCCTCCCGCTCTTGGCGCCGATGAGCGAGATCGCCGGCCGTATGGCGATTCAGGTAGGCGCGGTCGCTCTGCAGAAGCGCGACGGCGGCTCCGGCGTGCTCCTCGGCGGCGTGCCCGGGGTTCTGCCGGCCAAGGTCGTCGTCCTCGGCGGCGGCGTGGTCGGCACCAACTCGGCGCGGATGGCGATGGGCCTGGGCGCGGATGTGACCGTTGTGGATCGCTCGCTCGCGCGCCTCGCCGAGCTCGATGGCCTCTACGGCCCGCTCTTGAAGACCTGCTTCGGCACGTCGGAGTCGGTCGAAAAGCTGGTACTCGACGCAGACCTGGTGGTCGGCGCCGTCCTCGTCGCCGGCGCGGCAGCGGCGCGTCTCGTGACGCGTGCGCAGATTGCGCGCATGCGCCCGGGCTCGGTCCTCGTCGATGTCTCCATCGATCAGGGCGGCTGCTTCGAGACGAGCCACGCGACGACCCACAGCGACCCGACGTACATCGTCGACGGCGTCGTTCACTACTGCGTGGCGAACATGCCCGGCGGCGTGGCCCGCACGTCGACGCAGGCGCTCACGAACGCGACGCTCCCCTACGTCATCGCCCTCGCGAACAAGGGTTGGCAGAAGGCCGTGACGGACGACGCGGGGCTCCTCGCGGGTCTCAACATTCACGCCGGCAAGGTCGTTCACCCGGTCGTGGCCGAGGCCCTCGGCGAGCGCTACACGCCGCCCTTCGCGGCCGCGCAAGCCACGAACTAATCGCGCACTCCGCGATAGCCAAATAGCGAACGGGGCGACTGCGGTGAAGACCGCGGCCGCCCCGTTGGCATTCGAGCCTTTCGGCTCGTCAGACGCTCACTGCGGAATCTTAGTCGCGCACCCGAGAACGATCTGCATCGAGATGTTCGCCTCGCTCGTCATGCGCGTGCACGACGAGCCGTGGAGGACGACCTTCGTCGGATTCGACGGGTTGTCGTAGGTCCAGCCGTTCGTCGGATCTTGGGAGATCGTCGTCTCGACGCCCGTCGAAGACTTGAGCACCACGTTGACCTTCTTTGGGTCGAGGGCGCCCGCATCGCCGGCCTTGAGCTGGAATTCGCACGAGGCCACCTGGCCACGGATCTTGTTGATCGCGTCGACGAACTGCTGCGTGAGCTGCGACGAGCTCGACGACGACGGATCGACTTCGAAGTAGCAGACCTTGGTCACGTCCTGCGTTTCGTTGACGTTGCAGCCTGCGGGTGCCGCGCCGCCCGCTTTCGCCAGAGCGCCGAGGAGCGCGGGGTCGAAGCTCTGCGTGCTCGTCGACGGGAACTTGCCGACGCCGATGACGAACGTCGTGATCGGCCCCTTCGGGCCGGCGAGGTTCAGCTCGCGCGTTGCCGCGGCCGTGAGCGTCGCCTGGGAGCCGTCCGTGGGCACACCGTCGGTGAGAATAACGAGGACTTTCTTCCCGCCCGTGGCGAGCTGGCCCGACGGGGTGAACGCTTCGAACGCCGCGTAGGCGCCCGTGAGCGCGGCCTGCGTCGGCGTGTCGCCCTTGGCGTTCGACGAGTCGATACGCGCGCGGAGCTTGCTGTGCTGGGTGGCGTCGACGAACGCGATAGGGACGTCCACCGCTGTCGGGTACGGGCCCGTGCAGCCGCCGAAGAGGCTGCCGCAGGTCGTGTCTTTCTTATCGGAAAACGTGATGAGCCCAGCGCCGAAGCTCGGGTCCGCCTTCGTCTTGAAGTCGTCGAAAATCGAATCGAGCGCGGCCACGACGGCGGTCCACTTGTTGTCGTCGAGCATGCTGCCCGAGCCGTCGAGCACGAAGCTCATGTAGACCGGCTGTCGCGTGGCGGTCGCCGTTGCGGTCGCGCAGCTCGCGTCGGCCAGCTGCGTGCCGCCGCTGTCCGAGACGTTCCCAAGGCCGCCGCCCGGGTCGGTGTTGTCGGTGCCGCCGTTTGGCGTGACGCTCGCGTCGACGTCACCCGTACCGGTTCCGGTGGCGGGCGGGTCGTCGAAGCCGCTGCCGCCCTTTGTCGAGCCACACCCGGTGCCGCCGAGTGCGACGACGCTCACGGACGCAGCCAAGATTGATGCGGATACCAACCCTCGAATCTTCATGGCGGAGCTCCTTCGATGTTCACGTTCGAACATCGGCTCGCGCACATTCCTTATTGGGAGTCGTTCACGCAAGGAGTCAACTGCGTCTCGAAGACACGTATTCGCCCTGCATAGAAAACTAAACTCGAAATGAGACTTCTTTGAAAAGCCCTCGATTCGACGACCGGCGGGGGGCTAGAGGAGATTTACAGGATGGCGAGAAGGCCGATGATCTCAGAGTCGAGAGTGTGATGATTTGTAAAGTTCGATTAACGAATTGGGCTCAACCGGACAACCGGCGCCTAATTCGTTATTTCGAAGGTCGAAATCTTGCCGAAATAGTCGGGATATCGCGCCGTTCTGTAAAATTCCGTGCAGTTTTCTTTAATTCTTAGGGAGTCGTCGACGGAACGAACGAGCTGCGGCCATCGCCGTTCTTCGCCGCGAGATCCTTCACCATCGGCGCGTACTCGGGGGGGACGCTTCCGTCGCCTTTGTCGTTCGGAATCACGCCGAGCTGTTGGGCGACCCAGATGTCGAACGGGACAAAGCCGAAAACCTTGGGGCCGTCGTCGTCCGAGAGCGTGATGACTGGGAATTCGCCTGCGTCGTCGCAGGTGCCGACGTAGAGGAACTGCGTCGAGTCCGAGCCGTTGTCGATGAGAATGCAGTCCTCGTCGAGAATGCCGTAGGCCTCGGCGAAGCGCGGCACGGTCTCCTTGTCGAACTCTTGCTCCACCAGCTCTTCGAGGGAGAGCGCCTCGAAGGCCGCGTCCTCGTCGTCGTAGCTCATGCCGACCCACGACGTGTCGAATGCGAGAAGCTCGCGCATTCCCGAGGAGAGCGGCTCGCTGCCCGGAAGCGTCAGCCGCTTGAGAATCGCCGACGGGACCGGGCGCGGATGGGTGATGTCCTCCTCGCGCGCGGCCTCAATGACGATCTTGATGAGCGCGGCGCCACGGGGGGGCGAATCTGTCTTTTTTGCTGCCATTTGCGGGGGAGTGGACTTGGCCACGGCCGTCGCGTCAAGCACTTGCGCACAGGTCGGTGCGGTCTCTATTCGACTCCGAGGCGCGCGACGTCGGCCCAGGCGTGGTCGGGGAGCATGTGCATCCCTGGCTCGTGGCTCGCGCCCGGTCCAACGATGAAGCCGACCCCGGCGACCATCGCCGCGAGGGTGATGTCGAAGGCGTTGAGGCTGTCGCCGTGCCCCGCGACGAGGTTCGCTATCGAGCCGCGGGCGAAGAGGTAGACCTTTCGGCCCGAGCTGAGATGTACCCGCGTGAGGAACGGCATCACCTCTTCGTGGGGGTGCGCGAGGAGGGTGGGGACGTCGATCTCCTCGTCGACGTGGCCGACGTTCAAGAGAAACGCGCCGTCGCGCACGAACGAGAGCATCTCCGCGCTTACGACGTGGCGCGCGCCGGTGGCCGTGATGACCACGTCGGCCTCGGGGAGGCCGCGCTCGAGGGAGACGACCTCTTCCCCGGCAAATCGTGCTTCGAGGGCGCGGGCCGGGTTGCGCTCGGAGACGAGCACGCGGCCTCCATAGGCGCGCGCGGCATCGCACGCGCTCCGCCCCACGAGGCCGTAGCCAACCACGAGGACCCGCTTGTTGTGAAACGTGAGCCGCGTCCGCTCGAAGAAGGCGTGGCAGGCGACGAGGCCGACCATATGCCGATTGTGGAGCCCCTCTTTGATGGGCAGGTCGTCCCAATTGAAGATGGGATACGGGACGTCGAGCCCCGCGAGGCGGTTCGTCCCCGAGCCGGTCGCCTCGAGGGCGGCTTTCACGCTCAGGCGCGCGTCGCCCCCTTCGGGACCGACGAAGTACGTGGTGAGATCCGCCCCCATTTCACACAAGTGGGTAGGGCGAAAATCCCGTGCGACGCGGAACCCTTCGACGACGTCGGCCGCCGTCATCCCCGCGAAGGCGTGGGCTTTTGCGCCGTGGGTTTTGCAGTAGCCGACGGTCTCGTCGTTCACCGTCGATGGGTTGCATGTGGTGAGTAGGACCTCGGCGCCGCGCGCGAGAAACCCCAGCACGGCGGGCACCATTTTGATCTCGAGGTGCATCGAGCAGGCGAGGCGAACGCTGCGCATGTCGGGCAAAAGCTCGATCGTCTTCGCCGTGACGACCATGTGCTCGCGCGTCCACGCAAGCCGTGCGTCGAAGGAGGTCGTATCGTCCATGGGCGCTTTTTTAGCGCACGATGCGCGCTTGAGGCGCCGGGATTCGTGCGCGTTGGCGCTATTCGGCTTCGCAGAAGTCGACGTCGGAGCGGCGGTCGCCGAGGGGCTCCGAGAAGTCGTCGGCGTTGAGCACGTCGAGCATCGTTTCGATGACGTCGGGGGTCGCGCACACGCTGACGTGAGTGTCACGGGGCGTGACATCGGCATTCCACAATGCCTTGAGTGGGTGCTTCGCCCATACCTCGTCGACGCTCCCTTTGGCGCCGCCCCACATTGGCGTTTCGAGCTCGGGCTTTTGCACGGACGGGACGTACGTAAACGCTTTGCACGCCTTCTCGAGGGTCGAAAGCTCGTCGCGGTAAAAGAGGTCGGCCGCGCGCGCCGCGCTCTGCAGAAGCGCGACTTTTCGCGGCCCTTCGCACGCGCCCGCCACCGAGGGGAGCGCGCGCAGATACCCCAGGAATTGCGCGATTCCGATGCCCGTCGCCACCAGCACGACGTTGCGATCG
>JANXMC010000179.1 GCA_025354825.1 Myxococcales bacterium | reverse complement strand
CGGCGTGCTGATCGCGGCGCTCAACAGCGGCGCCATGTTCGGGGCCACCTTCCTATTGCCGCTGTTCTTCCAACTCGTGCGTGGCGCGGACGCCTCGCTGTCCGGCACGCTCATCGTGCCCTATCTCGGCGCCAACTGCATCGGCGCGTTCACCGGCGGCCAGATCGCGCGCAAGCTCGGCCGGGTGAAAGGCCTGATCCAGCTCGGCATCATCGCCACGATCGCGGGCTTCGCCATGCTCGCCACGATCGACGCCGCAACGCCGCCGCTGATTTCCACGCTCTATATGCTCGTCGTGGGGCTCGGCATCGGCGTGGTCATGCCTTGCAGCCTGGTGATGATCCAGAACGCCGCCACGAACGGGTGAATCATGAACGCGACGTACTGAAGCGGGATGATCGTCGCGAGGTAAACCAGCTTCGGCCCATTACGCGGAAGGCCTCGGCGCCACTGCAGGATTTGAAAACCGCTATACGCGGCGCAGACGACGAAAAACGCGACGTGGCAAAACGGGTTTAGAACGCCGCCGATCGTCGTCCCGCCAATGGCCGTTTGTGCCCACGAAAGGGGAGAGCCGTCGGGGTCACGAAACCACGGCGACGTCATCCAACCAACGTAAGGGATCCAAATCGAGACGTAGAAGAAGAGCTCGTCGACTTTGTTCTCGAGGGGATTGGCAAGATCGCCATTCTTCCGCTTGTAGAGCGCGACGAAGCCCCAATGCTGCTTATTGACGTGAAAGAGCGCGTAAAACGTAAAGAAGTGACCCCACGCCACCCAGCCGATCGACGCCGCGCCCACGGGCAAGTGGGCAATCGCCGTGATGGCATACGGGAGGAGAATCACCGCCGGCCCGATGAGAAACCAGACGAGCGAGCCCAAAAAGAGGCGGCGGCGCGCGGCCCACTCTTCGGGGTCAGTATAGGTCCGCGCGATCGTCGCCCAGAGGTGCGGCGCATCGACGAGCGGGCCGTAAAGGATGAACGCGAACAGCCCTAAGTGAATGGCGCGCCCGCCTACGCTGAAGTTCAGCGCGGCGTTCTCGGCAATGCCGCCTTGGTCGCGCGCCCCCCACAGAAACGCGGCAATCAAATAGCCAACCCAGAACGGCGCTAGATTCCAAAGAACGTCGGCCTTCGGGCTCGAGAGCCACGACCAGCGAACACGGGGCATGAACGCCGCGGGGGCAGCAGTAACCATGGGAGCGGTAGCCTCGTGGACGAAGGGAACGGCATTGGGCCAAAAACGAGGCCCAAGGTAATAGGCGACACTGTAGCGCCTAGCCCCGCCCGCGCACGCCCCCTCCGAGCCGCCCCCCGTCCCCTGAACGGACGACGGCCCTCATCCCCTCTTTCATCGACGCGAGACGAACCCGGTTTTCAGGGCGCTGAGGCACATTCCCGGTTTCATGCGCTCTGCACACAAGATCTCACCTCCCTCAACGCTCCCCGCCTCCCCCGCCTCCCCCGCCTCCCCCGCCTCCCTTTCCTCTCGACCCTCTCCTCTTCGATCGCGTCGGTGTAGCTACGGGTGCGCCGCGACCTTGAGCGCGCGGGCGTCCGCGAGCACTTCGTCGGCGTGCACGCCGGGATCGACGTCGGGATAGACGCGCGCGATCGTCCCTTCGGGGCTTACGAGGAAGGTGACGCGCGACGGCATTCCGAGGAACGTCGATACGCCGTAGGCGCGTTGCGCAACTCCCGATTCGTCGGACACGAGTGGGAATGGCAAGTTGTGCTCTTTGCGAAACGCCCGGTGGCTCTCTTCCGAGTCCCGCGAGACGCCGAAGATGACGACGCCTTCGGTTTCGAATCGCGTGAAGGCGTCGCGAAAGGCGCAGGCTTCTTTGGTACAGCCCGGCGTGCCGTCTTTTGGATAAAAATAGACGATCCGCGGTTTCCCGGCGCTCGCCGAGAGGCGCACGGCGCGCCCTTGTGCGTCGTGCCCTTCGAGGTCGGGCGCGGGCGCCCCCTTCGAAAGGAGGCCAATGCCGCCGTCGGGGCGCTTGGGGGTCGAGCAGCCGTTCATGGCGAACGTGCCCGACACGGCCGCGCCCAGCAGGGCAAATACCGCGAGAATCGTGAGGAGTCGGTTACGCGAAATTCTCATAGCCCGTGTCTCCCGGCGGATGCGAAACGTAAGAGAAGGTGGGGTACGTGACCTTCGTCTTCCCTAGCACGCATCCGGCCGAAAGTTCGGTGGGCTCAGTACGGCGTCTCGTCCTTATCGTAGAAGCGAAGCTCGAGAAGGCCCGCTTCCACCGGCATATGGAGCCCCATCCACGTGTGGAGCCAGTCGACGAAGGGCCAAAAGCGCGTGCTGGTGCGCGCGATTCCGTACGCCTTACGAACGGCGCGCCAATCGTCCACCGTCTTCATGGCGCCGATCGCCTGGAGGAACGGCGCCGCCTGCTCGTAGGAGATATCGAAGAACTGGTGCGCCTCGAATCCGGTGAAGCCCGGAATGGCTACGAGCTGATCGTCGTTCCGGTCGCGCGCTGCGGCTTCGTTGAGCGGGTTCTTGTCGCCGTTGTAACCGCGGTTCGCGAGGAGCGTGTAAAGGTGCTCGCCAGCCACGCGAACGTGAACGACGTTCGGCATCAATTTGCCATACGCCGCCGGCTGCGCAGTGAGCGTCCGAAGCCCCGCCTCGAAATCGGCCGCCGACGCGACGCTCGCGGGAATTCCCGTGGGCGCGGCGTCGTTCGGCCAGTGATTCAGGCGATCTTCCGAGACGATGACGCCGGCGCCCATGCGGCCGTAGACCGCGCGACCGAGGAGATCTTCGCTGGGGTAGCTGTCGACGGAGGGGCGGCCCCACGCGTAATCGGTAAAGAGCTTGTTGTAGATCTTCCCGCTGAAGCTCGTGAACCGGTCGCGGAGCGAATCGCGGTACTGCTGCTTGGGAAAGAGCGATGCGTAGAGGTCTTCCGCCTCGGTGCGCGTGTACGTTTGCCAGTTGAACGTATCGTTCTGATGGCGGAGCGAGCCCCAGTATTTATAGGTTGCGGCGGCGTTGTAATACATGCGTTCGAAGTTGGCATAGCTGATGAGCCACACGCTTCTCGGCATACCGGTGATGGGGCGCTCGAGACCCGTCGTCACGTCGGTGCTCACCTGATGGCGATGCACGGTGAGCCATGCGTTGGGATTCGTCCCCTCGCCCGTCCAGATGTCGCTCACGCCGATGCCGTTGGGCTTCTGCTTGCGAAGTGTCGCCTCGAAGGCGGCGCGGTAGGTCGGCTCACCGTACTTGTCGCCGAGGACGGGAATGCCGCTGACGATGTTCCCCTCTTTGCTGAAGAAGGAATCGTAACTGCTCAACCCGAGGTGGGGCGTCTGAACGCTCGGGTCGGACTCGGGGCGGAGGAACCAGATCCAGAAGTACTCGTCTACGGCATAGGTCGCCGCCTGAATCATGCAGATGGGACCGCGGGCGAACGATTGGTAAACCATTCGCGAGTTTTCGATCATCCATTGCGACCGGATATCCGCCGGAATGGCATCGAAGTAGACGAACGGATTGCCCGTCGTGTAGCCCGGCATCGTGCGCACGGTCCACGGCTTGCTCGTGAAAAGCGCTTGAAAATGCGCCAAATCCTTGAGACCGAGCGTCCACGCAATATGGGTCTTGCCTTCGATGAGGCGATCGTTCTTCTCGAGCCTGTAATAGGGGCGAAGTGCGCCCGGCGACTCCATCGGTGTGTCGGTGACGATGCGGTCGATGGCCGCCGGAGGCGCCGTGCGCGAGCGGACGATGCGGTAGTACTCGCCCGGGTTTTCGATGAACGAGATGTTCGCCTGAAACGCGTGCTCGTAGATGTACCGGGCAACGAGCTGTGACTCGTTGCTACTACCGTTCAAGAACGTTTCCCACGCCGTGACCATCGCCACCGGATCCGATGCCGTCAGCGGCGTCGTCTCGGGGGTGGTGAGCGTCGTCTGCGCGCTTGCCGCGGGGCCTTGCGCCCCTGCGAGAACCCAGCTCTCGAGGACGCCGCGCTCGGCCCCTTCGACGCGCGGGAGCGCCCACGGCATGCCGCCCATGGGGTATTTGCTTTTAAGCGCCGTATAGTCACGACCGGTGGCGGGACAGACGTAGTCGCCCGCGTCGTGAGAGGCGGCGAGCGCCCGCGCCTTGGCCGTCGTGAACGCGCCCGTTTCGGCCGCGCCGTCGGCGGAGGGCACGTTCAAATCGCCCAGCTGCAACGCCTTGTAGAGAACCGAGTCTTGCGGCGACGCGATGCCGTCGGGGAGAATGCTGGTGAAGCCGCGACTACGCCAATCGGCCGTGGTGCGGTTGTCGCTCACGCGCGTCGACTTGCCGTCAAAAAGGCCGAACTTGTACGGGTTCACGGGCGATATGCCGCGCGTGAGGGCCGCGTAGGACGTCATGTTCAATTGGCAGGGGCCGTTCGTGCACGAGTGGCAAACGGCGCAGCGGCTGCCGAGTACCGGTTGGACGGTATCGACGTACGAATCGCCCGTGAGAGCGCCGTAGCGGTTGCCGGCACGGAGTATGGAAAACGTGTAGGGCACGGCCGACGCGCTGGCCGACTGATCTTGGGAATCGTCCGGAGCGCCCGAACAGGCCGCGAGGACCGCACCCACCATAAGCGCAGCAGCGGCGGTAATGCCGCGTCGTCGAAGCGAACGCACCATAGAGACTCCCCTTAATCGAATTAGATAACCGGTGATGAAGGCCGCACGGGCCACTCCGCTCGCCACGACCGTTTGAACAGCGGTGTCGCAGTGAGAGCGACAGGGTGCTAGCAGCGGAAAAGCTCAGCCGCAAGGCACCGTACTGCGACGCGTTAGATTACACGCGCTTACAGCGTGCGATTGTCGGTGCTCAAAGGGGTTTCACGCCTCGGGCCAGGCGAAATCGTATCGAAGGAAGAGCTCATCGCCAGCGCGATCAACGTCTCCGAGGGTCGCGTCGGGGATCGTTTGGAGATTTGCGACGATCTGACCTTGATAGCTCGCTACCGCGAATCCGGATCCAGCCACGACGGTCGCTGCGGTGCCGCCCCCGAGCACACGGGGTACGAGCGTGAGGTACATCGAGTCGACCGCGCGGGCGGCAAAGAATGCGGCATTCAGAATGCCACCACCTTCGCAGAGGACGGTTCCGACGTCGCGCTCGCGAAGTAGCCAATCGAGCAGTCGTGCGATATCGACCGATTCGTCGCCAAGCTCGACGAGCGTGGCGTGGGGGGCGAGCAGGGCGCGCGTCTCGTCGGAGATGCCCGCGGCGTGCGCCACCACCGTCTCGCCGCCGCGCGTGGGGTCGAACGCGGCATATCCCGCGTGAAGCCCTTTGGCGTGGGACGTGACGATCACGCGAAGGGGCTCGTGCGTGCCCAAAGAGGAGCGACGTGCGCGCTCGGCCGGCGCGACGGCGAGATTGGGGTCGTCGGCTTTGAGGTTTCCTGCCCCGATGACGATCGCGCCTGCCGTCGCGCGAATACGGAGCATGCGCTTCGAATCTTCGTCGTGACGCGACATCGTAAAAGGGACGTCGGCGCGGAGGGCCTTCGTGGGGTTGGTCTTCCCATCGAGGCTCGAGGCCATGTTGATGAAGACGCGGGGTCGCGCGCGGTTTGTCATTGTCATCGAGAAGCTCGTCGGGAGAGTGAACGCGTCGCAGTAGATGCTAGATCTCGACGCGCCCCATGACCACGACCGCCGCAGCACCGAAGCCCGCCGTTCTCCTCGTTGGCCACGGCGTGCCGGCGCGCGATACGCCGCGGGCGCTCATCGAGCAGCTGCGGCGCCTCGAGGGGCAGCGTCGGGCGACGGGTGCTCCGCCGTCCGCCCAGGAGCTCGCGCTCGATACCCGTGTTCGCGATTGGCCACGATCGCCGGAGAACGACCCCTACCGCGAGGGGATCCTCGCCCTCGCCCGACTCCTCGCGCGCGACCTCCCCACGCACGCGGTGCACACGGCGTACAACGAGTTCTGCGCGCCGTCTCTCGATGCCGCGGTCCGCGCTCTCGCGGAAGCGGGTGTGACGGCGATTACGGTCATCACGACGATGGTGACGGAAGGTGGCATTCACGCCGAGCGCGATCTTCCCGACGCGATAGCCGCCTTGCGCCTTCAGTATCCCCATCTGTCGCTCATCTACGCGTGGCCCTTTCCCCGCGAGTCGGTAGGCGCGCTCCTCGCGGCGCAGGTTCTTGCGGTGAAATCCGCCTAATCTGAGGCCTTCGCCCCTCGCGTCCCAACGTGGACGGCCTCCCGACATCCACCTCGCAATCGCGCTTACACAAGCAAGTGCCAACTAGACTGGCCCCCTGGCTCTGACGGTAGCCTCATCGTCGTTCGCCCGCTTTGGCGACGAACGCGAGTCGTGCGACTACCAAAAAGGGGGAAGCCGGATGGGGAAGAAGAAGGTCGTCGTTCTCGGCGGAGGCGTCGCAGGAATGACCGCCGCGCACGAGCTCATCGAACGTGGCTTCGACGTCGTCGTCTACGAGCGCAAGCGCATTGCGGGCGGCAAAGCGCGCAGCATGCCCGTGCCGGACAGCGGTAAAGAGGGGCGCCCCGACTTGCCGGGAGAGCACGGATTCCGCTTCGTACCGGGCTTTTACAAGCACCTTCCCGACACGATGGGGCGTATCCCGTTCGAAGGGAATCCGAACGGCGTGCTGGGCAATCTCGTCTCGGTCGCGCGCGAAGAGTTTGCCCGTACGGCCCGAACGCCGCTCATCGCGCTCTCACGATTTCCTCAATCGTGGGCCGATCTCAAAGTCCTTTTGGAAATGCCGAAAGAGTTCGAAGGGCTCGGCCTCACGACGGACGACTTCGAGTTCTTCTTCAGCAAAATATGGCAAGTTCTCACGAGCTGCCAGGAGCGCCGCCTCCTCGAATACGAGCGCGTCGGGTGGTGGGAGTTCGTCGACGCGGCGAACCGCTCGAAGGCCTACCAGACGTACCTCGCCATCGGTGCGACGCGCACGTTGGTGGCGAGCAAAGCGGAGCTCGCGAACACGAAGACCATCGGCGATATCGGCATTCAGTTGATGCTCAACGTCGCCACCATCGGCGAGAGCAGCGACCGCATTCTCAACGGGCCGACGAACGACGTCTGGATCAACCCTTGGCTCGAGTACCTACGTTCGAAGGGGGTCGATTACCGATTTGGGACGGTGGTCGAGCAGATCCTCTGCCCCAAGGAGGCGATCACCGGCGTCGTAATCAACGACGGCACTGGCCCCGTCACCGTGACGGGCGACTACTATATTTGCGCGCTCCCGGTCGAAGTCATCTCGGGGCTCGTGACGAAGGACCTCATCGCGGCCGACCCGATGCTCGCCGATCTCGCGCCGCTGGCCGAACAGGTGAACTGGATGAACGGCATCCAGTTCTACCTGTTCGAGGACGTGCCGATTCTCGCGGGGCACGAGATGTACCTCGAATCGCCGTGGGCACTCACGTCGCTCTCGCAGCAGCAGTTTTGGCCGAACTTCGATTTGAAGAACTACGGCGACGGCAAGGTTCGCGGCGTGATCTCCGTCGACGTCTCCGACTGGACGAGCGCCGGGATACGCCACGGCCCGGCGAAGGACTGCACCCGCGACGAAATCATCTGGGAAGTCTGGGAGCAGCTGAAGCAGGGGCTCAACGTCGATGGCAAAGTGCTCCTGAAAGACGAGAACCGCCATTCGTGGTTCATCGATTCGGACATCGAGCCCGGGAAGAAGAACCCGCACACGGAGGTGAATCTCGAGCCGCTGCTCGTGAACCTCATCGACTCGTGGCACCTCCGCCCCGACGCGTACACGGCTATTTCGAATTTGTACTTGGCGTCGGACTACATCCGAACGCACACCGATTTGGCCTGCATGGAGGCCGCCAACGAGGCGGCGCGCCGCGCGGTGAATGCCATTCTCTCGGCCGAAAATTCGAGTCAGCCCTACTGCAAGATATTCCCACTCCACGATCCGGACATTCTCATTCCGCTCCGCTTCATGGATAAAGAGCGCTTCGAGAACGGCCTGCCGTGGACGAACGAAATCGCGAAGCCGCTCGGTTGGTTGAACAAGATCAAGAACGCTGTCGAAGGCGCTCTAGGCGGCTGACTAAAAGCGCCCTTCGACCACGCCGCGCGCGCCGAGGGGCGACGCGTTCACGCGGAACGTCCACGCCGTGCTCTTCGGCGGCGTGGGCTCGGCGCGCTCTTGGCTGCCCGTGACGAACAGGTAAACGCTCGTCGCGACGGCGACTGCGCCCACGCCAAAGGCGATGTCGGAAATCCAGGCGCCCGTATGCGCTTTCGACATCGCGTCGGCGCCTTCGCTCGTGCAGCGGAGGTGGCCGTCGATGGAGGGGCACGCAGCGTCGCTCTTTTGCCTATTGTCGAGCACGCCCAGGCCGACGACCGTGCCGACCGCGACGGCGGCAATGCCTACGACGCCGACGGCCGCGCCGACTTTGCGCTTCGGCGTCCAGAAGACCACGTCTTGGGGGGCGAGGGGCGCGAGCTCGAGGGGCTGAAGGCTCACCTTGAGATGTTGCCGCTTTTCGATTTTCACTTTGAGCGTGAAAGGCAAATAGCCTGGCGCGCGTGAAACGATTTCGACCTCTCCCGGGTCGACCGGGAGCTCCGTGTCCCATGCAGCCGCCGAGAGCGTGACGCCGTTTCGTACGAGCTCGAGGCCCGCCACTTTCACCGTCGCGGGGACGTCGATCGCCATCATCGGCAGGTCGGGCTCGAGGGCCGCGATGTGCTCGCGCGCGAGCTCTTCGCGATCCGGACGATTGGCATGTTTCGCGTCCGTGGCGGACTGCGTGAACTCACCCCACGCGCTCGCGATTCGCCCCTGTTTCTCATGGCAAACCGCGAGATTCAGCAACGTTCCTGCGGCTGGATCGAGCCTGTAGCTCTCGGCGAGCTTCTGGCAAGCCTCGGGGTAGCGGTGGGCTTCCATCATGCCGCGGGCCGTGAAGAAGAGCACTTCGGCGAGGGCGCGGTTGTCGGTGGTCACGCCGCCTTCGGACGCGGGTTTCGTGTCGGCGGCGCGCGCTGGGCCGCCGAGACATACCGATGCGATGAGCGTCGCGAATACCAAATAGCAAGGGTTCGAGGAGCGAGAGAGACGACGTTTCACTGGCGTTCCTCCAACGGATTACCGCGCTTCTTGGGCGTTTCTTGCGCGGGCGCAGAAATAGGTGCGGCGGGCGTCGCCGCGGCCGCCTCGGCGGCGGGGGGCGGATTCACGGCCCGCGCCGCGACGGCAGGCGCCGGAGCTGGGTGCGCGGCAGGAGACGGGCGAGTGGGCGCGACGGCCCGCTTGTTGTCGGACGGCGACGCCACGAAAGGGGCATTCGCGAAGCCTGCGTCCGCCGCCGCTGCGGCCACGGCCGCGAAGCTCGTGGCCTGTTGCGGAAGCGCCAGAACGACGGACGTATTTGCCAATGCCGCTACCGTCTCTCGAGGCGCGCCTGCCGCCGAGACCGTGGCCGCCGAGGGCGCTGTCTCCGAACGGGTGGCAAGGAACGCGGCCAGCACGACGACGCCGGCCGCGAGCCCGGCGAGAGCGACACCCCGTCGCCGTTTCGATACGGGCGGCGTGCTGGTGGAGACCATGTCAGGCGTGATCGCGAGGACGGCGCCCGAGCCGCTTCTCGCCATGGACGAGACCTGGGACACGCCCGAGCTCGACATCGAAAGCGATGTCAACGCGCGGTACTGCCCGGTTCCAAGCGAGTGCATCGTGCTCGAGCGGCCTACGGGCTCGCGCGCGCGCTTCGGATCCAGCGACGCGGCGATCTTGTCGCGGACGGACGCGGCGAACGGTGCATCGACGGCATCGAGCAGATCGCCCGCGAGGTCGCCCACGTTCTGGACGCGGCGTTCGCGATCACGCTCGAAGCACCGCATCAGCGCAGCATCGAGGGCGGGCGGCACCTCGGGGCGCGTGACGCGGAGGCTCGTCGGTGGATTGTTCGTCGCGAGCTCGGCGCAGAGGCGCGTGATTGTCGGAAAGTCGTAAGGCGATTTGCCCGAGAGCATCGCGTAGAAGATCGCGCCGATCGACCAAACGTCGGCGCGGGAGTCGACGTTCGCCGAGCCGAAAAGCTGCTCGACCGCCATGTACTTCGGCGAGCCGAGCACCACGCCACTCTGCGTGAGCTCACCGATGTCGTCCTCGACGCTCCATTTCGAAATGCCGAAATCGAGGATCTTCACGAGGTCGGACCCGTCGCTCCGCTGGGTGATGAACAGATTCGACGGTTTGAGATCGCGGTGGACGACGCCTATTCCGTGCGCTTCGGCGAGCCCCACGCAGACCTGAACGATGTAGTCGAGCGCGACGTCGAGCGGGAGCGGGCCACGCGCCTTGATGATCTGGCTCAAGTCGTGGCCGGCGAGGTGTTCCATGACCATGTACGGCGTGCGTTCCTGCCACACGCCGACGTCGATCACGCGGGCCACGTGCTCGCTCCGTAGCTTCGCGCAAAGCTGCGCCTCGCGCCGAAACCGAAGATGAAAGTCGTCCCCCTTCGCCCCCACTCGGAGATTCAAGAACTTGAGGGCGACGGTTTCTCGGAGATCGAGGTGCGTCGCTGAGACGACGACGCCCATCGCGCCGCGACCGAGAATCGCGTCGATTCGGTACTTGCCATCGACCACCGTCCCCACGCCGAGCGTTTCCAGAGCTGCCTTGGCTTCGTCTGCGTGCGCGCCGAGGATCGACTCGCTCAGCCCCGCGTCGGACGCGACAGCCGCGACAGCCGCGACAGCCGCCTGAGCGAGCGGAATTTGCCGCACGGACGTTACGTTCATCGCAGCCGAATCGAGGCTCACGTCCTCGGAGGCGGGTATCTCGTCGCTCGCCACACCACTGTCGGACCTACGCGCGTTCATGACGTTCTGCTCATGGGATGGGCCCCCCGTTGGCCGTCATTGGCGCAACACTTTCACGCGGTACGCGAAGTTCTCCGACATCGGCACGGGCGCCGAATTGGCGACCGGAACGATGGGATCCATGTAGCGCCGCTCGGAAGAGACGACCGCGTCCTTCACGATGTTGTGGAGGAAGATTCGGTGCTCCCAGTAGTTCTGAGATTTGTCGCACAGGTTGTTCTCTGCGCCGCAGACGGTGCACTTTGGCGTCCAGTCGCTCGCTTCCGCCGAGACGAACGATCCGAGAAGTGCCGACGGCGTGGCCGGGTTCAAATCCTGAATACCGGTCGCGAGGTCGGCAATGCTCGATCCGATTCCCACTGCGACGATTGCCGGCTTCGACCCGCTTCGCTTTTTCACCCACTCGGTGACGCGCTGCGCCTGGAGTGCCTGCTCGTCGGCATACCCTTGGCGGTCGTGCGCGGTGCTGTACGGGCCGTTGTAGTTGAAGGGCGATTCGAGGATGCCATCGAGGACGCCGCAGTGCACATCGATCGACTTGCCCGCTTCGTATTCGACGCTCGCCGAGACGATGACCCGCTTCTGCCCGACGGCGGGAAGGACGTACCCTTCGACGTTCGAGAGGGGGAACTTCGAGAGGATCATGTTGCCATTCTGCCCATCGAAGTACGTGCCGCCGCCCGCCGGGTTGAAGCAGTCGGCCTTCACCTCACCGTAGGTTTTGTAGGCGATCGCATCGAAGACGACGCACGCGAAGCACCCTTGCTGCTTCAAGTCGCCCGTCGCGAGGGGGACGACTTCCGAGATGCACTCGCTGGAGACGCAGTCGCCCGTGTTCAGACCGCCGGCGTCGTCACCTGGAGTGCTCGACGTCGTGCACTTGTTCGACAGGCAGTTGATCATCGTATTGGCGAGGGCGGCGTTGTCGCCGCACGAGGAGACGGGTGTCACCGCCGGTGGGAGCTTGCCGTCCTTGTCGCGAGGGTCAGAGATGGGCGTATCGGCGTTCGAGTCGAAGGTGGCGATGTAGGGGAATTGGCCGGTCTTCGCGATTTCGTCTTTGAAGAGCTGACGGTCTTCTTTTCGCCAAACGTCGATGAGACAGAGAACGTCGGTATCGCTCTTTGCAACCTCGCGTGCGAGCACCGGCCTTCGCTCTGCGGCGCGCTTTGCGTACAAGCCATAGAGCGCCGTGCCGTAGAGTTCGAACGAGATCGACGGGAGGTCGGACTCGATGCACGTGACGAAGAGGGAGGCCGTGGCGGCCTCGTCGCAGAGCATCGCGCGCGGGGGAAAGCGGATGTTGGTAGGGTCGCCGATGGCGTAGAGATCGAACTTGCCATTGATTCGCCCCGGGCCGATGGCGACGACGGCGTTCTTGTCGCCTACCTTCGAGGCGCCGAAGAACAGACCTGTCGCCTGAATGCTTAAGTAGGAGAGCTCGTCGATCGATCCGGTGAGGGCCTTGGCCGACGCGGGAAGCGTGGCTCCGAAGGGGATGGGGTCGGCCGCGACGTTGACGGACATCGTGGTCGGCACACGAGCCGCCGATGCGAGGCCGAAGTTCAGCGGGCCGATTCCTCCGATGAGATTGACGAATCGCACCTTCAGATTCGACGCGGGGCCCCCTTCGCGGAGCACCACGACGCGCGGGGCCTCGCCGTTCCCTCCCGCATGAACGAGCTGCGTCACGCTCCCCGCCGGCACCACGACGCTTAGGCTCTCGGCGAGCGCGGTCTGCTCGCAGCCGCCCGCCCCCGCGGCAACGACCTTAACGTCGATCGTGCCAGACGCGACGGCAAACGGCGCCGTGACCTTCTTGTACGCGAGGCCGTCCTGACAGGCCGCCTCGCTCCCCGCGTTTCGAAGCACGGGGTGGCTGTAGCTCGCCGCGCCTGCAGGCTTGATGCAGAAGTCGACGGTCGCATCCGTAGGAACGAAGTTCGCGATTCGCAGCTGAGCGTCACCCGCCGTGGGCAGTGCGCACAACCCCGGCGGCGGTGGGTCCGCCGTGCGATCGTCGAGCTTCGCGAACGACTGACAGCCGACGAGCGCGAGCGCGCCGAGCGAGAGTCGAATCAGGTTTCGAGATGTCGTCGTTGCCAAACGCCATTCCCCTTTAACGGTCGCCAAGATTCGCAATCTGCGCCCGCGGCGCAATGCACTCAGCGTTATCAATATAACGTCATTTTAATCGGAGCTGTCAAAATCGAATCTTTATGATCGACAATTGCACTTCCGACACCGCCGCCCTACACCGATAGCGGACCGGCGCACCGAGACTGCCGACATGCGGAAATGTGCTGGATGCGGTGCGATTCACACATAGACCTGCGCCCACGGCACTCATCCAAGTAGACCGCGTCAAATGTTGTAACTTTGCGAATGTCGATTACAGCCGGGCTATATCGAACTAGCCACGATCGGACTTAGCGTGCCACACGACGCTTGGGACGCCACGGGTTCGCTAACAAACGGTCGCTCAATCGTTCTAAATCGCCCTTTACACACAAGGGGCGGTCGGCAGAAATGTGGGCTATTCTCTTATAATCCGCTTAGGGGTTTATCTACCGCACAGGGATCCGCGAGTCAGACGAGCTTCGATGCGAGGTCGGCGTCGACCGGCATCGAGAGCGCGCGTGCGGACTCGAGGCTCTTACGGTAGGCGCGGGCGGCATCGCTCTTCTTGCCTTCGAGGCTAAGCAGCCTGCCGCGGTTCAGGAGCGCGCGGGGCTTGGCGATCGGTGACATGCGGGAGAAGCGCTCGAGAGCCGCGCACGCCTTGCGCGCCTCGTCGGGGCGGCGAAGCTCGATGTGAATGTGCGCAACGAGCCCCAAGGGGTAGATCGCGAAGTAGACGACGGGGGGCTCTTTTTGGAGAAGCGCGTCCGCCTGATCGACACGGCCACGGGCCGCGCTGAGGTCGCCGAGGCGTAGGTGGTTGATTGCCATTTCGGCGTGCATCCACGCAACCGCCGGGCGCCCCGGCTGCGTGGCGGCGAACGGCTCGGCCCGCTCCAAGATCGCGAGGGCCGCCTCGTGATTGCCGCGAACGTGCTCCGCTTGGGAGAGGCCCAGCAGCGCCCAAAATTGCCCTTGAGCGTCGCCGCGGAGCGTGGACGCGTAGTAGGACTCGCACGCCAGACGGGCTTTTTCGAAGTCGCCGCGCAAGAAGTGCAATGCCGACAAGGTTCCAATCGCCTCCTCCCAACGGCGCTTGAACACGAGCTCTTCGGCGATCGATGCGGCCTCTTCGAGCGCTTCGCGCGCTTCCTCCCAGCGGCCGCTGCCGAGGCGGTAAACACCGTTCATAAGGAGGAGCCACGTCTCGACTGCGCGATCGGGAACGGCGCGAAGCGTCTCCCGCGCGCGGCGCGCGTACGTCTCCGCGAGGCCGTGGAGGGGGATGATGCCCGCCGTGCCGTGGGCGTTGGCGTAGGCGAGCGCGAGCTCCGGTGACGGGCCTACGCGCTCGGCCAAGTTCAACGCCGACAGCGTTGCGTGCAGTACCGGAATAGGGCCGCCGTCTTGATAGGCGATTTGCATCAAGAGGTCGTAGGCGCGGGTCGCTTCGAGAAGCGCCGCGCGCTCGTCCGCCGCCCGCGGCGTGATGCGCTCGGGCGCGATGCGGTGCCCCGCTTGAAGCAGCGCGTTGGCCATGAGCCCCAAGGCCATGAGTGAATTCGTCGCCGGGAGCGGGCGCCCGACGAGCGACACCGCGCGAATCAAATGGGTGCGCGACTCCTGCGTAAGGCCGAGCCCCAGGTAGGCCTCTCCGATCTGACGCTCCCACGACGCGCGCCGCCCGGACGTGGCGAGGGAGGCGTCGTTCTCGACAAACGCGAGGGCGTCGCGGAAATAGGCGACGGCTTCGCGGTTCGACGAGTTTTTGAGCGCCCGCGTGCCTGCGGCCTCGAGGTAGTGCACGGCTTTCTCGGTCTCGCCGGCCAGCTTGAAGTGGTGGGCGAGCTCGGCGAACGGGGCCGCAAGCGTTGCAACCACCGGCGCATCGCGCGTCAGCTCGCGCTCGATCTCGAGGGCGACCGCTTTGTGAAGAACACGCTTCCGCGGCGCGTCGATGAGCGCGTAGGCCGCCTCGCGAACCTTATCGTGAATGAAGCGGTAGCCGTCGCCGCTCGCCTCGAGAATCTGCTGCGCGCAGAGCTCTTGGATCGCGGGAAGGAGCACTTCGTCGGGCGCGCCGGCGAGGCGACCGAGGGTGGATGCGGCCTCGCCGAACACCTCGCGACCGAGGACGCTCGCCACGTCGACGACGACGCGCGCCGTCGCCGAGAGACCTTCGATACGGCGGCCCGCGAGCGACCGAAGCGTCTGCGGGAGCGGCAGTCGCGCAAGCGTCGGTGCGTCGGAAGCCGTCGTGCCGCGCACGCGCCAACGACTTTCGTCGTCACGGTAAAGGAGCCCTTCGACGAGCGCAGTTCGTAGGTATTCGGCAACGAAGAACGGATTGCCTCCGGAGCTCTCCGTGAGCGCCTCGATGAAAGCGTCGCCCGGATCGTCGAGAGCCAGCATGTCGCTCGTGAGGCGCCGCACCGTGAGCGAATCGAGGCGCCCAAGCGCGACGCGGTGCACGAACGGCGCGGCGAGCAGATCGCGAACGTCGCGCCCCATTTCTTCGGAACGGCACGTGCCGAGCAAGAAAACGCCCGCGTGCCGAAAATGCGCCTCGCCGAGCGACGTTAGGAAACGGAGCGACAGCTCGTCGGCCCATTGCAGATCATCGATGATGATGAAGAGCGGGCGCGCCGCCGCGAAGGCCGTGAGCGTATCGCCCAAATACGTGAGAAGCCGGTGCTGCGCCGCCGCGGCGGGGAGAGGCGGCGGTGAGCCGTGCACCCGCACGCCGGGGAGAGCGGCGAGATCGGGCGCAATCTCGGCGAGCACGGTGGCGCGGGCGCCGAGGAGACGCGCGGTGGTCGCCTCGCCCTCCTCGAGACAGCGATCGGCGACCGCTTCGAGGACGGTTCGAAACGGGTAGAGCGGCGTGCCGTTGGCGTTGTCGGTGATGTCGCCGGTGGTCGCGCCGCCGCGTGCGTCGCGCGGACCGGGCGACGGGCGGAGCGGCCTGCACGCACACGCGATGACGCGCATCCCGTCGGACGCGGCGACGCGCGCGAGCTCCATTCCAACGTACGTTTTGCCAATACCGCTTTCACCCTCGACGACGGCGAGGCTTCCCGAGCCTCGGCGCGCCGCCACGAGATGGGTACGAAGCTCGGCGACGACGGCGTCGCGGCCAGAGAGCTCGGGGCGGTACAAATAGGCACGAGGGGCTGGGCCGCGCGCTGGCGCGATGTCGGCGCCCGCGGCGTGAAGCGCCGTCACGACGGCGTCGGAGTGGCCAATACGTTCGCGCGGGCGTTTCGCGAGAAGCCTTAAAATAAGCTCTTCGAGCCGTGTCGGAACCCCTTCGACCAAGTGCGAAGGGGGAATAGGCGACGCGCCGATATGCTGCTGAATCACGTCGATGGCGCGAGCGCCGACGAAGGGGAGCCTGCCGGTGACGGCTTCGTAGAGCATGCACCCGAGGGCGTAGAGATCGGCCCGCGCATCGACGAGCTCGCCTGCGATCTGCTCGGGCGCCATGTAGCCGGCGGTTCCCGCCTGCACCCCCGCGACGTCGATGATCTCGCGGCTCATCGCGCCGGCGAAGCGCCAGACGAGGCCGAAGTCGACGAGCACCGGTGTGCCATCCTCGCGAAGGACGACGTTGCTCGGCTTTAAGTCCCCATGAACGAACCCTTCGCCGTGCAGAAACGCGAGGGGCTCGCAGAGCTTGCGAAAAAGCGTGAGCGTGCTGCGCAGGTTGCCCCCCGCCGCGCGGGCCATTTCGGGTGTGCGCGAAGATGGTAATGCCTTGGTGACGCCCGATATCGGCTTTTCGAGGCGAGGCGTCGTCGAGCTATCGGGTTTGCGCGCGACGCGCGTCGGCGCATCGTTCGATGAGGGCATTTTGCCGGTTCGGTTCCACTGCTCGTCGGCGACGTCGCGAAGCGTTCGCCCGTCGAGGAGCTCCATCGCGTACCAGGGGACGCCCGCCTCGACGCCCGCATCGACGATTCGCACGATGCCGGGGTGGTTCACGCAGCGGAGCGCGTCGATCTCGCGGCGCATCCCCGCGAGGTGGCTCGCGTCGGGAACCGCCACGGTTTTCAGCGCGACGTGAACGCCGCTCTTCGGGTGCGAGGCGCGGTAGACGACGCCCATTCCGCCCTCGCCGATCTGCGCGAGCAGGGTGTATGGGCCGACGGTTCGCGCAGAGCGGCCGCGCGCTCCCGTCGCGAGTTCGGACTCCGTCGCCTCGAACGTGCCCCTCATTCGTCTGCAGACTACACGGCTTTTGGCGGCTCCGCGGCAGCGGAGACCCGTTCGAGCGCTTGGCGAAGGTCGTTGGCGGCGAACGGCTTCCTAAGGACGAAACAGGTTGGAAATTCTTCCTCGATTTCCCGCGCGGCGGTGGCATCTGCATATCCGGTGATGAAGACGATGCGCATGTCGGCATTCGTCGCCAAGACCGCGCGCGCCAGCTCGACGCCGCCCATGCGAGGCATACGCAGGTCGGTCACGACGATGTCGGCAGGCCCCGTTTGAAAGGCGGCGAGCCCGTCCATTCCGTCGGCGGCCTCGCGAACGATGAGCCCCGCGAGTGTGAGAACGCGCACGACGAGACGACGGAGAGGCGCCACGTCCTCGACGACGAGAGCAATCTTTCCGCGCAGTGTGGGAGATGCGATGTTCAGTAACTTGGGTCGCGTCGATTCGGTCACGAGGTCGACGAAGAGTGTCGCACGCGTGACCGCTGCGCTCGCGCGACCGTCGAATCGAGGGTGGGGATGACGATCCGAGAGCTTCACCGATTGCGCCAAAGCATGGTCGAAAGCCAGCTCGCGGCGCGGGGAATCACGGACGAAGACGTCCTCGAGGCGTTTCGGCGCGTGCCCCGAGAAGCGTTCGTCGCGCCCGAGCTTCGTGGGAACGCCTTCGACGATTCTCCTTTAGGAATAGGCTCAGGTCAGACGATTTCGCAGCCTTACATCGTGGCGCGTATGATCCAAGTCGCGGGCGACGCCGCACGCGGTCGCGTCCTCGAGGTGGGGACCGGGTCGGGCTATGCCGCAGCGATCCTCGCGCGCCTTGCGCGGAGCGTCGTCACGATTGAGCGCATCGAGGCGCTGGCGCGAGGTGCCGAAGCGCGCCTTCGTGCGCTCGAAGTTGCCAATGTGCAGATCGTCGTCGGCGACGGGACTCGCGGCTACGAGCTCCGCGCGCCCTACGACGCCATTCTCGTCGCTGCAGGCGGGCCCACGGTGCCCGAGGCGCTCCAGGCGCAGCTTGCCCTCGGCGGCGTCCTCGTGATTCCCGTCGGCGCGCGAACCGAGCGTCAAAATCTCATTCGCGTCACGCGCGTCGGCACCGACCGCTATCGGGCCGAAGTGATGGACCCGGTGCTCTTCGTCCCGCTCATCGGCGAGGGCGCATGGAGCCCTCCGCGCGACGACGACTGACCGGCAGACGACTCGCGGTATCGTCGCGCGATGGGCAACGACGACCGCGATGCGAGCTCTCTCGAGGCAGCTGCCGCCGACACTTCCAGCACGGAGCGACCGGAGCTCTCCGAGCTTCGCGCGCGCCTTCACGCCACGACCGACGCCGCGCGCCCCGAAGCCGTGGCGCGTAGGCGAAAAACCGGCCAACGAACCGCCCGCGAGAATATCGACGACCTCTTCGATGCGGGCAGCTTCGTTGAATATGGCGCGCTCGCACTCGCCGCGCAGAGGCAGCGCCACGCCATCGACGAGCTCGTCCGCGTGAGCCCCGCCGACGGGGTCGTCTGCGGATTGGGCACGATCAACGGCGGCACGTTCGAGGGCGAGCGCGCGCGCGCGATGGGCGTCGTCTACGACTACACGGTGTTCGCCGGCACCCAAGGCGGCGTGGGGCACAGGAAGCTCGATCGCATGTTCGGCCTCGCGGCCTCGGGGCGCACGCCCATCGTGCTGTTCGCCGAAGGCGGCGGCGGCCGGCCCAACGACGTCGACCTCCCCACCGTGGCAGGGCTCGACACTCCAAGCTTTTTGCGGTTCGCCGCGCTCTCGGGGCTGGTCCCGCGGATTGGAATCGCGTCGGGGCGATGCTTCGCGGGCAACGCCGCGCTCCTCGGGTGCGCCGACGTGATCATCGCGACGGATGGCAGCAACATCGGAATGGGCGGACCCGCGATGATCGAAGGGGGCGGTCTCGGCAGCTTCACGCCCGATGAGATAGGCCCTATTGCCGATCAGACAAAGAACGGAGTCGTCGATATCCATGTTCGCGACGAGCGCGAAGCGGTCGTGGTCGCGAAAAAGTACCTTTCGTACTTCCAAGGAGCGACTGCGCACTTCACATGCAACGACCAGACGGGGTTGCGCGACGCGCTCCCCGAACGGCGGCGGCGCGCCTATAAAATAAGGCCAATCATCGAGACCATCGCCGACACCGGAGAGGTCCTCGAGCTTCGGCGCGACTTTGGGCGCAGCCTCGTGACAGCCCTCGTTCGTATTGGGGGAAAACCGTTTGGGCTCATCGCCAACGATTGCCACTTTCTCGGCGGCGCTCTCGACGCCGACGCCTCCGACAAGGGGGCGCGTTTTCTTCAGCTGTGCGACGCCTTCGGCCTCCCCATCGTCTCGCTGTGCGACACACCGGGCTTCATGGTCGGCCCGAAGGCCGAGACCACGGCGCTCGTGCGGCACGTCTCGCGTCTCTTCGTCGCCGCGGCGAGCCTCGACGTTCCGTTCTTCACGATCGTCTTGCGAAAGGGGTACGGCCTGGGCGCCCAGGCGATGGCGGGCGGCCATTTTCACGCGCCCTTCTTCACCGTCGCGTGGCCAACGGGCGAGTTTGGCGGGATGAATCTCGAAGGCGCCGTCCGAATCGGAATGCGCAAAGAGCTCGCCGCCATCGAAGACGCAGCCGCTCGCGAGGCGGCCTACCAGGCGATGGTGGCAGCGTCGTACGAGCGCGGCAAAGCCATCAACATGGCGTCGCTTCTCGAGATCGACGCCGTCATCGATCCGGCGGAGACGCGCGCCTGGCTCTTAAACGGACTGCGCTCCTGCGCGCCACGGGGGCGGCAGGAGCGCCGTCGATTCATCGATACGTGGTAGCGAAACGCTAACGCGTCTGCACGACGCCCATGCCCGCGACCCGTGCCGAGGCGAAGCCCGCGGGCCCTTCCGGAACGAGCAGATAGCCGCCGGGGAGGTGGTCGTACTCGTAGTACTGACCGGTCACGGTCGCGATCGTCGCCCCCGTCGCATCGGCGTACGACACCGAACGCGGATCCGCCGAGGGCGCGGAGTCGAGCGTCATCGTCCCTCGCATCGTCATCGTGCCGTCGGGCGCGACGTGAATGCGGCGGTAGACCTGCGGCTCCTGCGTTTGAATGATCCGCGCGCCGTTGACGAATACCATGCGGTCGAACAGCGCTTTATAGTTGTAGTCGGATATCCAGGTCGGCGAGCAGTATCCCATGAAGTCCTTCGTCTTCGCAGGGTCGAAAAACTTCTTCGACGTGAGGCTGTAGCCCCACGTTCCGATGCTCGTCGATGCGTACGGGAAAGACGCATCGGGGCCGGCTGCCGAACAGCCCGGCGCGTGCTTGCGGCCGTGGGCGTGGCCGATTTCGTGAGCCGCGGTATCGCCCGAGACCTGGCCCGTGAAGCCGGCGCCAACGCTCGCGCGAACGCTCGCGTCCGTCTTGGTGGTGCCGAGGCCGCTGAGGCCGACGACACAGCCGCTGCCGCAGAAGGTGTTGAAGCTCGCGGCAGGCTGGAAGATTCCGTAATAGTAAACGTCGCTCGCGACGTGGTCCGAAGCCCGAAGCGTCTGCATCTCGTCGAGGGCAACGTCGAACCCCGTCCCGTCGGCGCTAATCGAATCCGAGAACGCGTAGGCCGCGTGCACGGTGATGGTGATTTTCGCCGCCGGGTACAGCTCGTACATCGACTTTCGGAACATCTCGATCTGCGTGGCGCTCGTATCGGCGACACGGCCCGAGCCGTCGGCGTTGTACCTGAAAGGGACGAGCACGACCTTGAGCTGATCGCCGGTGCTCAAGTTATTAAGCGCTTCGGGCGTGCCGCCGGCCGGATATTGCGCGCCCGGCGTGCCTTGAGAGCCCGCGGCGGCGGCCGGATCCGTGAGGACGACGGCGATCTGCGTGCCGACGGGAAGTGCGGTATCGGGCACTTCGAAGTTGTACGTAGAGGCGAGCGTCGCGTCGGAAACCGTGGTGGGGACGACCTTCGCATCTTTGAAGACCGTGGGCGTGCCGCCGTTGACCGACAGGCGGAGCTCGGCGGTGATCGACTGCCCGCCGTAGCCCGATCCGCGGGTGACGGCGACGCGCACGAGCGCGCTGCGATTGGCAACGACCGGCGCATTGCGCGTCGCGACCCTGGCGCCATTCGTCACGATCGGAATTTTCACGGCCTGGTAAACGGCAATCTCGGAAATCGAGACGTTCGACGCCACGCCGACCGCATTCACGGGTGGAGTGGTCCCTCCCGTCGTGCCTCCGCCGCCGCCCGTCGTGCCGCCGCCGCCCGTCGTCGAGCCGCCGCCGGTCGTGCCGCCGCCTGTGGTCGAGCCACCGCCCGTGGTCGAGCCGCCGCCCGTCGTGCTGCTACCGCCGCCCGTCGTGCTGTTTCCCCCGCCCGCGGTGCTGCTGCTGCCGCCGGTGGTGTTGCCGCCGAGACCGCCCGAGGACGAGCTGCCGCCGGTCGCGCCGCCACCCTTCGTGCCGCCGCCGTCGGCGCCGTTCGTGGTGACGATCAGGCTGTCATCGGGTGACAGGCCGTTCGCGCCGCAACCACCTGCCGCGGACGCGAGGAGTAGGAGTGCAATTCTCGTCTTCATGATTGGCCACCTCGCAGGCACCGTCATGCGCTGCGGACGGACTCTCGTTCAAACGAAATCGAATGATTTAATATACGGATCTTGCAATATAGGAATTGTCGCTATCCACACGCCTGGGGATGCATCCAAAATGCACACTGGCCGCGGAAAAATGCGAATCGCGAGCAATTTACCCATATCCAGGAATTGTTCACGAGCCCGCACGAAGCCCCCTCGGCGGCTCACACCACGCGACCTACGAATCCAACTTTCATAAGCTCGCGGATCGTAACCTGCTCGTCGGTAGACGGAAGCCCCCATTCTTTGCCATACCCGAACACGTCGCGCGCCGAACGGCTCGAAAGGCCGTCGACGATGGCGAATCGGTCGAGGGAAACCAGCGCAGGATGGTGCTCGCCGCAGGCGTTGGCGAGCTGCATCAGCTCTTTGCGAAGGGTCATCAGATAGTTCGCGAGGCGTGCGGATTTCAGCGTCGGATCGAGGCCGCCCATCAGCCAAGGCGTCTGCGTGGCGACGCCGGTCGGGCAGTGGCCCGTATGGCACTGCTGCGCCTGGATGCACCCCACGGCGAGCATCGCCTCGCGGGCCACGTTGATCATGTCGCACCCCATCGCAAGAGCGAGCATTCCCTGCTCGGGGAAACCCAACTTGCCAGAGCCGATGAAGA
Source organism: Myxococcales bacterium (assembly GCA_025354825.1). Classification (GTDB taxonomy): domain Bacteria; phylum Myxococcota_A; class Polyangia; order Polyangiales; family Polyangiaceae; genus JANXMC01. The sequence goes on along the minus strand of JANXMC010000179.1, from coordinate 9,685 downwards.
CGACTTTCTCGTGAACACCGCGCTCGGCGAAGGCCTTGTACACCGACGTGAATCCGAGCTTGAACGGCAGGGCGACGTGGTCCGAAAACACGAGAGGCGCCGCGCCCGTGCCCCCTTCGCCGCCGTCGATCGTAATGAAATCCGGCGCGCGCCCCGTGGTTTCGATGAGATGCGCGAGCTCGTGCCAGAACTCCATCTCGCCCACCGCCGACTTGATGCCCACGGGCAGGCCGGTGGCTTCGGCGAGCTGCTCGATGAAGTCGAGCATCGACGAGCAGTCGGAGAACGCCGCGTGCGCCGCGGGGCTTATGCAATCTTGGCCAAGGGGGACGAGGCGAATCCGCACGATCTCGGGGGTGATCTTTGCGGCCGGCAGCACGCCGCCGAGGCCTGGTTTCGCCCCCTGGCTCAATTTGATCTCGATGGCGCGAACGTTGGCCGAGGCGACGCTTTCGAGGAACTTGTCCATTGAAAAGCGGCCGTTCCCATCGCGGCAGCCGAAGTACCCGGTGCCGATCTGCCAGACGAGATCGCCCCCCTTTCGGTGGTAGTCCGAAATACCGCCCTCACCTGTATTCTGCATTGCCCCGGCAATCGCGACTCCGCGATTAATCGCCTCGACCGCCGGGCCGCTGAGCGAGCCGTAGCTCATCGCCGACGTGTTCACGATGGAGCTTGGGCGAAATGCCTTTTTGCGATTGCGATGGGCGCCAAGGATTTTCGCCGGCGGGCAGGTGTAGCGCGGGTCGTAATTCGGTTGGCCGGGGTGGGGCGCGGTGATGGGGAACGTCGACTGGCGGAGAATCAAGTAATCCGGCGTCTGCTCGAGATCGTTGTCCGTGCCGAAACCGAAGTAATTGTTCTCCTTTTTCGAAGACGCATAGACCCATCGGCGTTGGTCGCGGCTGAAGGGGCGCTCCTCGTCGTTCCCCGTGACGATGTACTGACGAAGCGGCCCTCCGAGGGCTTCGAACCAGTAGCGAAAGTGCCCGACGACCGGAAAATTGCGAACGATCGAATGGGACTTTTGCACGCGATCGTGAATGGCGACGACCGTGAGGAAGAGCGCGAGAAGACCGAGAACCACGGCGACGACCATGGTCGCGAGCCTAGCCGTCAGGTGAGGCGCGCGGAAAGCTCCCGTATTTTGTCGGCGATAACGCCCCCCTGCTCGAGGAGAATCGCGTGGCCGGTGCCGCCGAGCAGCAGCCACTCGGCGTCGGGAATTCCGTCGCGGAGTGCGTGGAGATCGCTTCGAAGCGCCATCACATCGCGCTCGGGCGCGATGACGAGAACGGGCACGCGAATGGTTGGAAGCACGTCGGAGGCGTACGCATCGACGAGCGACGTGAGGGTCCCCCAATAGGCGCGTTGGTCCATCGCGCCGACGGATTGAAAGAAGTGCGCAATGTCGTCGCGTGGTGCCGAGGCGCCGATCGCGCCCGTGGCGACGGCGAGCGGCACGAGGGACGTCATCGCCGTGATACGGCGCAGGAGCGGCTGCGCACGCGGCATCGCAGGCGTGATGGCGCGAAACGCGGTGCGGAGAGCGGCGCGCACGGCGGGCGCTCGGAGCGGCCGAAGAGAGGCGTACGGATGGTCGGCACCGCCGGCGATGAGAACCATTCCGGAGACGAGATCGGGCCTTCGGCGATAGAGCTCGAGGACGACGGTGACGCCCATCGAGAACGCGACATGGAGCAGCGCGCGCCCGTCGGCGGAGGCATCGCGTACGGCTTCGGTCACGCGAACGAGATCGTCGACGTGGGTCGCGAGGGAGTAGTCGCCGGAGGTCGCAGGGTCGCTCTCGCCGTGGCCTCGGTAGCTCCAGTCGACGACTCGGTGATCACGCGCGAGCCCCTTCGCGACGTGCTTCCAAAAGCGCGCCGTCGTGCTCAATCCGTTCGTCAACACGACCGAGGGGAAACGTGCGGTCGCGTCCGAGGTCTCTCCTGCGTGCGCGCCGTCGGGGCGGTGCGTGTGAACGGCGATACGCGTTCCGTCGGCGGCTGCGACGAGCTCGCGGGTTGTCGGAAACGGCAGGCCATCCCGCGCCGCGGCCACGAGATTTTCTGCGCCCTTCGCCGAATGGGAGCCGCGATTCGCCATCGCCCGTCTATACGCGACGACAACCCGAGAGCGCACCTTCATGTCGAGACAGCGCGCGTGTGCTCGCGCCGAATTGCGCAGGGCCTCATCCTCCTGAGGCGAAATCGCGGGCGGGGAGGCACGAGGCGTACACAACGCATACGTCGACGCGATCTGGGCAAACAATGGGCTCACGATCCCAATGCCCGGTCCCAACAGCGACGGCTTGGCCGCCTATCCGAACCCGCGGGCTCGACGGCAGATCCACGGATTCCCCTACGACGACGTAGGTGCGTATTCGAGTTACGTCAGCCATTCGGGGCTGCAATACATGCTGGTCGCCACCGGTTGGGAGGGCGCACGGGGCCTCCACGTGGCATCTTCCTGCGACGATGAAGCAGCGAATTTCACCTCATTCTAAGTCTCGGGCGCGTTTCGGAACGGCTCTACTCCTGCTGGGCGCAGTAGGTGCTCTCGGCTGCTCGACGAGCAACCCCGCGACCAGCGCGCACATCAACGATGTCGACGCGTCCGTGCGAAACACGGGCGCGACCACGCCCCGCGCCATCGAGCACGTTGTCATCGTGGTGCAAGAAAACCACACATTCGACAACTACTTCGGGACCTATTGCACGGCCCCCACCGGCTCGAACCCGACGTGCACCGACGGCCCCGCCTGCTGCGAAGCGGCCCCCGCCACCGAACCCTCGGGGGCCGCCCCTATCGCCCTCGACGACGCCGCGAATGCCAATTTCGACCCCGACCACAGTTACGGGTGCGAGATTACCGAGCTCAACGGCGGCGCAATGGATCGCTTCGTGAGCGGCGCCGCCTGCTCTCGCGCCGAGAACTTCGCCGTCGCCTCACCGACGACGATGACGGCCTACGCCAACTACGCGAAACAGTACGCTCTCGCCGACCGTTACTTTCAACCCCTCGTCGGCCAGTCGTCTGCCAACGACATGTATTTGGCCGTCGCGAAGTTCGTATTCTCCGACAACGAGCTTTCACCCGATTCGCCCGGCAAAGCGTGCAGCGCGACGCCGATCGTGAAATACACCGGGCAGAAAACCGTGGCCGACGTGATGACCGAGGCGAACCACTCCATCAAGTTTTACGCCGAGGGGTGGGACGAGGCGAAGAGGGCAGGCGCCGTTTGCGCCACACCCGCGAGCGCCTGCCCCCTTCAACTCGGCATCTACCCCTGCGTATTCGATCCGAGCGATATCCCTTTTCTCTATTACGCCCAGCACGCGGACGATCCCGCGTTCATGCGCGACTATACGCAACTCGCATCCGACGTCGCGGCGGGGTCGCTGCCCGACGTCGCGTTCGTGAAGGCCTACGGCTTCCGCACCGAGCACCCTGGCTACGGCACGACGCTGTCCGATGGCGTGACGTTCGTTGGTGAGGTCGTCTCCTCGGTGCTCGGGGGGTCGAAGTACAAAGACAACACTCTCGTCCTCCTCGCGTGGGACGAAGGGGGCGGCTACTTCGACCACGTGACCCCGCCCGCGGTGAGCGCGATCGATGGGAAACCCTATGGAACGCGAATACCGATGATCGCGGTCGGCCCTTTTGCACGGCAGAACTTCGTCTCCCACGTGACGATGGAGCACGCGTCCATCGTGAAGTTCCTCGAATGGAACTTCACGGGGGCGACCGGCCAGCTCGGCGCGCGCGATACGGTCGCGAACAACATCGGAAGCCTGCTCGATCCTTCAAAGCTCACCACGCCCGTCCCCGAAAAGTAGGTCGCGCGCAAGCGTCGCGCCGGGCGCCCAGGTCGCAAGCGCCGCCCTCCCAGTCGAATTCGTGATCCCTCGCCGCCCCCGGGACATTACGGCGTGTGCACAAATTCGATTTGGAGGGGCGAATGACGCAATGCAAGCAACGCAGCACGACGCGATCGATCGTGGTCTGTCTTATGGCGGGTGCCGTTGCGGCCACGGCGGCGTGCGCGACGAGCGATAGCCGCGACACGGCCGTCTTTCGCGACGGCGATTCAGGCGCGATCGCGGAAACCGGTGCGACGGCCGACGGCTCGCCCGACCCGTTCGGCAGCGGATTCGGGGACGCGGGGACGTCGGACGGTGCCGCGCCGAGCGCTGTGCTCGCGGCCGTGATTCGCGACTTTCGTGTCTACGATCCCGCCAATGCCACGACGGTCCCCGACTTTGAAAATGTACCACATACCGATCAAAACGGCGCGCCGAGCCAGAGCTACACCGGCCCCTGGGACGACCGCGGAATCGTGACCGACGCCCTCGGCGCCGACCGCGCTCCCGTTTACAAGAACGCCACGGGCACGACGCTGACGACCCACGGGAAAGAGAACTTCGACCTTTGGTTTCACGATACGCCCAATCGCAATATTCGCGTCGAATACCCACTTCCGCTTTCGCGGACGAAAGAGGGAGCGTTCGAATACGACAGCGAAACGTCGGGAACGCCGTTCTCGACCACGGACGGCAAAGAGATGTTCCTCCCCATCGACGACGGAACCCCCTATTCGACGGCCTTCGGCAACCAGAGCTCGCCGCACAACTTCTCGTTCACGATGGAGATTCGCACCACGTTCACCTACCGCGGCGGCGAGTTCTTCAAGTTTCGGGGCGATGACGACGTCTTCGTCTACATCGACGGCAAGCTCGTCATCGACGTAGGCGGTATTCACGGTCCCGAGTCGGCAGACGTTCAAATCGATACGCTCGGGTTAACGATCGGCCACGACTACCCGCTCGATTTTTTCTCGGCGGAAAGGCACGTCTGGGGGTCGAATATCCTCTTCACGACCACGCTCGAGCTGAAGCCCGCGCCCCGCTAATTGATACCCCACGATGTACGCGGCTGCCCACTTCCTCGTTCTCAATCGAAGTTAATCGGGTGTCGGAGACGCGTTTGGTGCGTTTCCGCAGTGTGACGAATAGGTATTCATTCCGACCTATCGGAGCGTCGACGACGAGCTCGCCGCCCCACCGGAGGTCATCATGGAGCGACGTCGACAGACGGCCGTGGCGTGCGCGCTTGCGCTCGCCCTCATGCTCTCATCAGGGGTTTCGTCCGCCAGCTGGGGGCAGAGCCGCAACTACACGAAAACGCGATATCCCATCGTGCTCGTTCCCGGCGTGCTCGGCTTCAACAAGCTCTTTGGCAGTATCGAGTACTTTTACGGAATACCAGGTTCGCTTCGCGATTCCGGCGCAACGGTTTACGTCGTCGACCTCAGCGCGTTCGATTCGCCAGACGTTCGCTCCGAGCAGCTGCTCCAGCAACTTCGGTATATCTCGGCGGTCTCGGGGTCGACCAAGCTCAACGTGATTGGCCACAGCCAAGGCGGCGTCGACGCGCGCTACGCGCTCGCGGCGAGGCCCGATCTCTTCGCGTCGCTGACGACCGTAGGCTCACCGCACACCGGAACGGGCGTGGCCGATTTCATCGTGGCCAATACGACGTCGACCGGATTCCTACGCTCCGTGGGGACGACCGTCGTCGACGGCCTCGGTGCGCTTCTCAACCTGATTGGCGGATCGCCGCGCCCTCAAGACTCCGAGCAGATGCTGATCGCGCTCTCTTCGGCCCACGCCGGGGAGGTGAACGGGCGCCTTCCCGCGGGCCTCCCTTCGCAACGCTGCGGTTCGGGCGCTGCCGACTTTCAAGGCGTGAAGCTCTATTCATGGGGCGGAACGTCGCCGTTCACGAATCCCCTCGACCCCACCGACTATGCATTCGGTGTCGCCTCGCTCTTTGCAAATGGCGAGAGCGACGGCCTCGTAGAGCGGTGTAGCACCCACTTCGGAACCGTGATCCGGGACGACTACACGTTCAATCATGGCGATGAGATCAACCAAGTGCTCGGCGCGGTGAACATCTTCGCGACCAGCCCGTCGTCGGTATTCCGCACGCACGCCAACCGACTGCAAAACGCCTCCCTCTGAGCGTGGAGCGCGTGGTCGCAGCCCGCGTTCGTGCAGGGTTGGGCGCAGCCGCGGCCGCTATCGTCGGCGGCACTGCGCTCTTCGCGTTGCTGCGCTCGCGCGTCCCGTCCGCCAACGCCGACGGGGCGTCCGTGCGCGATCGCACCGGCGCGGCGGTTGACCCAGCGAAGATAGATCCGCCGGCGAATATGAAGGCCGAGCCCGCCACGGCGGCGACTGCAGAGGACGTTTCGGCGAACGCTCGGCTCCCTTCCTCGCTCGAGGGGACGCGCCCCGACGGCGACCTACAGACCGGCGGTGCGGGGCATCTCGTCGTCTCGTCGCGGACGAAGCGCTTCTTCGATTACTTCTTCGTGGCGTCGGGCCAGGAGACCAGCGCCGCGATTCGTCGCCGCGTCGAAGGGTCCGCACGGGGACACGTCGGCGCTCTCGCGCTCTCAGAGGCCCTCATGCTCTTCGATCGTTACGTTCGGTTTCGTGACGACGCGCGAAGCGTCGTTGCACCGATGCAGGCGACGAATGCCGATTACGAGGCGCGTGTCTTCGCTCTTCGAGCGCTCCGGCGCCGCGTGTTCGGCGAGGCAGACGCCACTGCTTTCTTTGCAGACGACGAGCAGCTCGAAGACGCACAGCGCATCCACGCGCAGATCGCGGCCTCCTCGAACGCGTCGCCTGCGCCCGCGTCGCCGCCTCTCGCCGAATCACCCGCGCAGCTCGTCGCGCAAGACGCCACGTGGCGCGCGCTCCCAAAGGATGCCCGCAACCACGCACGCACCGAATCCCTCGGGGCCGAATCCGCGGCACGGCTCGCGACGCTCGATGCGGAAGACGACGCCTGGACCGCGAAAGTCGCTAAGTACCGAAGCTCACGAGACGCGTTCGCGAGCGCCGACGGCGGCGACGTCTCCGCGAACGACCTCGAGCTGCTGCGTGCGAGGATTTTTGCGCCCGAAGAGCGCATTCGCATCGAAGCGCTCGACCGAATCGAGGCTGCGAGCCATCGCCACTAACCCGAGGCGCGCTCGCTCGGAGACGATGAGACGAACTTCGGGAAGGTGCTCGCCCCAGACCTGTTCGTGAGACTGCGAATTGACTTTCTACCGGATGGTAGTCGGCGCCAAGTGTCCTCCTCGCTCAATCGCTTTCAACGAGGTGGCCAATGCATATGCAACTACGATCAATGGCGAAGTGGAATTTTGCGACTGTCGTCGTACTTGGGATTCTATTTGTGGGCTGTAGCGGCGCGTCGTCCGAGGACGACGAGAGCCTCGGCTCGGCCCTCACCGCCCCTGCGCCCGATCCGAATGCCGACGGGCCCTACGCAATCACGGAAAAAGACGCTTCGACGAAGGTCATCGCGACGGGCGACACCGTGCCGATTCACGTCGCGTATCCGTCGTCCGGCCCGACCGCAGGCCCCTATCCCGTCGTCGTCATTGCCCACGGCTTCCAGCTCGCGTCGTCGCAATATTATGGATACGCCCGACGTCTCGCGACCTTCGGTTACGTGGCGCTGACAGCCGATTACCCCACGTCGCTCTTGGGTACTCCAAACAACGTTCACGACGCCCAAGATCTCTCGGGCGCGCTCGATTGGGCCCTCGGCGCGCCGGAGCTCGCGGGGCGGGCCGACGGCAGCCGCGCCGGGGTGATGGGGCACTCGCGTGGTGGAAAGGCCGCTGTGCTCGCCGCCGCCCGCGATCCGCGCTTTCGCGCGGTCTTCGGCCTCGACCCCGTCGACTCGAAACCGCCATTCGGCACGTGCGACGCCGTGACCGAGTGCCCCGATGCGAGCGATGCGATGGCGTCCCTTGCGATTCCAAGTCTTTTCGTTGGTGAAACGCTCGATTCGACGGGGACGATCTTCAGCTTCGGCGCGGCGTGCGCACCCGGCGCCGACAACTTCACGACCTTCTACGGGTCGGCCCGCACGCCTTCGGTCTCGGTGACCGTGCGCGGCGCGAACCATATGAGCTTTCTCGAAGCGCAGCCCCTTTGCGGACTCGCCTGTCTCTTCTGCAGGCCCGCGACGGCATCTTCGGCGAATGTGTTGAACCTGGCCCATGCGTATGCCGTTTCGTTCTTCGAGCGCCGGCTGCGGGCGGACGTTCGCTACGACGCATGGCTCATCGGCACCGACGCTCATACCAAATACGAAGTACCGGGCCTCGCGACTATCGTTAGTAAATAGATTCGAGGAGCTCGTTCACACTGAGCTCCTGCAATCTCCCGTAGATCGCCTCGCCCGCGTACGCGGAGACCGTGGTCATGGCGGTGTGCATGCGCCGCGCAACGCGGTCGCCGACGTCTACTCCGCGGTACCTCCACGAGAAGAGACCGCGCTCGACCTGGAATGCGCCGAACACGTCACCCACACTGACTTCCGCCGCGGGGCGCGCGAGTCGAATGCCGCCCTTCGGCCCTTTCGTGGTCGCAAGCACGCGCCCCTCGACCAGCAACGATACCACTCTTCGAATATGTGACGGATTTGCCCCCATCGCCTTTCCGAGGGCGGCGGACGACATCTTGGCGACGCCGTTGCGCTCGGCGTCCGCCAGCGTCAACACGATCTGCAACCCGGTCGCGAATTGAAGATCGAGCATCGTGGGGGGACCCTATCACTCGCGCGTGTATGTATCCCCTAAAGAAACGAATGAAGAACTTCACCGGAGTTCGCGGCACATTTTCGCATTTGTCGCAGCTTTATTATGTATGCCCTGAAGCAACATAACGCTCGCGGGCGGGGGGGCCGCTCCGTCCGCCGCCGAGTCTCTGGCGTGCGCGAGCGAGCCGCCGGCTACACTGCGGTGCGCCATGCACTTCGACGACATTCGCCTCATGTCCGGGGAAACGCGGTTCGGTCATCTCGAGGAGATTCAGAACGACAGGTTCGCGTTTTTCCATCGATTGAATCGAGAGTGCGGTGACATCGCGCGTATTCGGGCAATGGGGAAATACTTGCTATTTGCCAATTCCCCCAATCTTCTGCGCGACGTTTTCGTTGAAAAGGCAAAGAGTTTCACGAAGTCGCCGGCGCTTCGCGGCGCGTTGCGACCGCTGGCGGGCCAAGGGCTCTTCACGAGCGAGGGCGAGCTGTGGAAGCGGCAGCGCCGGCTGATGGCGCCGCTGTTTACCCATTCGATGATTGCCGGATACGCCGACACGATGGCGTCGTGCGCGGAAGAAGCGGCCGATACGCTGCGCGAGGGGGAGACGATCGACGCCGCGCGGCTCACGACCCACGTGGCGATGCGCGTCGCGGGCCGTGCGCTGCTCGATGCGGAGACGGCCGAAGAGGCCGAAGAAATAGGCGAAGCGCTCACCGTCGCACTGAGCTGGGCCAACATCCGATCCGGCGAAGTGTCCTACGCTTTGCAATTGCAAGTATCGGCCGCTGTTCAAGACGCTGCCGAGCGCCTGCCTGGACTGCCCGACACGTACCGCGCGCGCGGGCTGTCGATGGCCGACGCGTTGATCGAGCCGATTCAATGGCCGGGAAAAGAGTCGCGCGAATTGCGTAAAGCGCTCGCCACCATCAACCGTCATGTCGAGCGGATGATCGCGACGAGACGCGCCGCGGGGCTCGAAAAGCGTGACCTCTTGAGTCTACTCTTGGCTGCCCACGACGAGGGGGGCGAGCACATGACGGACAAGCAGGT
>JANXMC010000149.1 GCA_025354825.1 Myxococcales bacterium | reverse complement strand
CCGCTCGCGCACCACGGCGATCCTCAAAGACGTCGCGGCGACGTGGCGCACGACGGCTCCGCAAGCCGCCGAGCGGCTTCTCGCGGCTCGCGCCGAAGACATCTCGTACTTGCTCACCGACAGCCTCAAGGCGCTCGGCGTTACGGCGAGCGAGCTCATCGCCGACGCCGAGACGCACTGGCGATCGCGCTTCTTCGGCGACGACGATCTCCGTCACGACACGGAGGTCGCGGGCGCCGTCGCGTTCGCACGCGCCTGCTACGACGCCGGCGCGACGCTCGTCTATCTCACCGGCCGCGATCTGCCGCTCATGGGGATCGGCACGTTTCGCAGCTTGCGCGACCTCGGTTTTCCCATCGGCATGGCCGGCACGGAGCTCATTCTCAAGCCCGACGCCGCGATGCCCGACGAAGCGTTCAAGCGCCTCGCCGGCCCCACGCTCGCGCGCTGCGGCCGCATCGTGGCGATCTTCGACAACGAGCCGGCCAACTGCAACGTGCTCCTTGCACAAAACCCCGAGGCCGCGAGCGTCTTCGTCGACACGCAGCACATGCCCGGTGCACCGGCGCTCGATTCACGCGTGCACGTCATTCGCGACTTCGTCCGCGGCTGAGGGCTAGGTGACGCCGCGGTCCATCGGCGTCCGTTCTCGCGCTTTCGTCGCCAGCTTTCTGAGCCTCGGTCTCGGCCTTAATCTCGGCGCGTGCAAGGCGCCTACGCCGAGCGAGCCCATCGCGCCGGCCAGCCCGCAGGCGAGCGCCGAGCCGACGCCTCTCGCGACGCTTCCGTCGTCGTCGCCCAGCGCTCTCGCGTCGCCGTTCGCGACCTCCGACGCGGGGCCGCCGCCGCTCAACGTGCGGGGCGATCGCGCGGTCCCCGCCGACCCGCTGCCGCGCGATTCATTCGCGTCCGTCGTAGCGTCTCCCTCGGGGCCAACCGCGCGCGAGCCCGTCGGCTACACGTTGCAAGCGGTGCTGCACGCGGGCGACATCGCGGTGCACCAGCGCTTTTCCGAGTCGAGCCTGCCGGGCATCGACGCCGCTAAAAAACGGCTCGAACCGCGCATGACCGTCGATCTCCTCGGCACGCGCATGCGCATCGTTCTGGGCGGCGCCTTCGTCCTGCCGCTCGACACGGAGCTCCGCGCGCGTGCCGATCTCTTCGGTCACGTCGTCGTCACGCCCGACGCGACGAGCTACCGCGTGGCGGCGCCCGGGGCGCTGCGAGCCGTGTTCGGCGAACGCCGCTTCGACGTGGCGCCGCTGCTGTCCGCCGAAGTGTGGCCTCGCGGCGATGCGCCCAAACGGTTTTCGCTCCGCACGCGCAAGGTCGACGTCGTCACGCGCGCCGCAAAAGCGAGCTTCGAGGTCGCCCACGCCGACGGCGTCGGCGACGCGGGGGCGCTCCTCTGCCGCACGCTGCTCGATTTGATGAACGCGCCACCGACGACGCCGCTCTGCGCGATCGACGAAATCCCCGTTCGCGCCGAGCTCCGATGGACGGCCCGCGGCTCGCTCACCTTCGAGGCGACGGCCTTGGCGCGCCACCCCGATCTCACGCCCCAGCAGCTCACGACGCCGCCCTTGACGGCGACGTTCACCGACGCGCCGCTCCCGCGCGTGCGTGCCGATGTTCTGCTGTTCGAGTCAGAGCTCGCGGCCCTTCGCACGGCGCCGTCCGAGCCTCCCGAGCCAACGACGCCGCTCCCGCCCGACGTCGAAGGTGGGCTGCTCTTGGTGAACGCAACCGATCAGTTGCGCTTCGCGTGGGTCGATGGCCTGCCCATCGCGTGGCTCGGCCCCGGCATGCGCCTCCGCGTTCCGGGGCTGCAACACGGCCGCTACACGCTTCAGTGGCGCACGTTTTTAGGCGAAATCTTCGACGCCCCGCAGCCCCTCACGGTGCCGGGGGTGTCGCAGCTTGGATCGACCGACGGCGGCCCCGCGCTCTAGCCGTCGCTACTTGCGGCGGTAGTCCTCGGACGTGAACCGCACGTCGCCGAGGCCGCGCTCGATCATTCGCGCACGCAGCACGTCGATCGCAATCTCGAGCACTTCGTAGCGCGTGGTCGGCGCGTAGTACTCCTCCTCGTCGACCTCACCGAGCATCGCGAGGCGCCGTTCGAGCTCTTCGCGATCTTCGGCTTCGAGCTCGAGGTGCGCGTGCCACCCCTCCGCTGGCTCCAGCGTGAGCGCCTCGCGCGCCATGCCGATGGGGTTGAACGTCAAAAACGCCGTTCCCATGTCGAGGCGCCAGCCGTTGGGATCGCCCTCCGTGTACCACTCGCCGCGAAACGCCTGGCGCATCACCTCGCCGACGTAGCCGCCGATGGCGCCTTGCACGAGGAGCAACGCCTGATCGTTCTGCGCAACCTCGGCCCGCGCGTCGCGCACGTAGTGATCGACGAGACTCAGCGTGTCTTGCGTTCCGTCGAGAGGAACGCCGTAGCGCGTCGCCACGAATCGCACACACGCGGCGACGAGGTCGGCGATGTTCGCGGGGGGCGGGCCGAGCGGCGCCTCTTCGGCGGGCTCGTCGTCGCTCGCGCTCGCCTCGTCGTCCTCGTCGAGGGTGCCGTTCACCTGGCCGTTGCCGTTGAGATGGGCGTTGCCGTTGAGGTGGGGGTGCGCGGGTGCGGGCGGTTTCGGCTTGTTTCGCTCGTCGTCGTCGGGGGGCGCCATGGCGGCGGAACATAGCCGGCCGACGCGCGAGCGAAAGAGCCAGGAGCCGCCGCACGCGCGCATCCAGGCGCATCTGGCAGCACTCGTCGCGGCCGCGCTCGCGCCCCCCACGGCCACGAAAGCGCCCCGATCGAGGGCGCCCACGCGCAATGCGCGGCCCGCCTGCGGTTAGGCTTGGCTCTAAAGACACAATGGCTCTAAGTTTCGAGTCAGATGCGCCTAGGAATTTTCAGCGATATCCACGCAAACCACGAGGCTCTGAGCGCGGTTTTCGAGGCGTACCGGTCCGAGCGTATCGACACCTATTACTGCCTCGGCGACACGGTCGGCTACGGCGGATCGCCCAACGAATGCGCGGACATGGTCCGGGACATCGCCGACACGACGATCCTCGGCAACCACGACGCCGCCGTCTCCGGGCGCATGGATTACTCGTACTATTACGAGGCTGCGCGGCACGCCCTCGACGCCCACGCGAGCATGGTCTCCGCCGAGAACATGGCGTGGCTCAAATCGCTGCCCTACCAGCGAATGCTCGAGGAGTACCAAGTCCTCCTGTGCCACGGCTCGCCCGTGCGCCTCGAAGAGTTCGAGTACATCTTCGCCCCCGAGCAGGCCCGCGAATGCCTCTCGATCTGGGACAAAATCGGGCACCTCACGCTCATCGGCCACTCGCACCTTTGCAAGGTCTTCGCCCTCACCCGGACGACCGTCGAAGAGCTGCCGTCCGTCGATTTCGAGCTTGAGCCCGACAAAAAGTACATCGTCTCGGTCGGCTCCGTTGGGCAGCCCCGCGACTTCGACAACCGCGCGAGCTACACGGTTTACGACACCGCAGTGAAGCGATTCGAATTCAAGCGAATCGAATACGACATCGAGCTCGCGGCCGACAAAGTCCTCCGCGCGCGCCTCGAACGTAACTTCGCTCACCGCCTTTTCATCGGCGTCTAGCGCGCGTTGCTCACCGGGTCGTCACCGCGGCGCTTTCGCCGCCGCGGCCGACGTGCGGTCGACGACGTCGCGCACGAACGTCGTCGCCTCGACGTGCACGTCGTAGGCGCGCGCGCCTAGAGCAACCTCGCCGTCGATCGTCACCGCGAGGGCTCCACCTCGCGCGCGATCCATCGACGCCGACGTCGCCGCGAGCTTGCACCGCGCGCCTGGACAGACGAGCGTCGCGCCCCCCGGCACGCTCAGCTCGAAGTGCTCGACCGTCGGCGCGACCCCCTTCGCCAAGCCCATCGTCACGGTTGCCGAAACGCGGAGCCCCGCCATCGGCGACGGGACGTACTGCGTGAGCGAGAGCTCCTGTGCCTCGCCGATCTCCGCCCGCGCGCCGTCGTTCGACACGACCACGACGACGCCGCGGTCGAGCATGCTTTTCAGATCGATCTCCCGAAGCTCGAGGGGCGGCGCACCGGGCTTCGGCGTCACCTTCAGCGCGCCGTGGGCCTTCGGGAACGCCTTCGCCGCACGGTCGGGCGCGCTCGCGGCGGCCGCGTTGAGCGCCAATTTGTACCGCGACGCGGCCCGCCGGCATCGCCCTTTCGACGAATCGTGACCCTTGTCGCCGCACCGTTCGACGTCGCCCGATGCAAGCGCTTCGCACGTTGCTCGTGCGCTGCGCTCCTCGGCCGCACACAAGCGTGGATCCCGCGACGCGACGGCCACGCAGGTCGCGCCTCGCCCGAGCATCGGCCGCGCTTCGAGGGCCATCGGGCACGCTTCCGGCGTGGCCGCGAGCATCGCAACGGTCTCGCTGCAGCGCGCCCGGAGCGCGCTCGAGTCGATCACCGCGCACGGCTCCGCGGACGACGTTTTCGCCGCCTCGAGAACGCGGCACGCGTCGCGCAGGAAGGTCTCGTACCCGATCGATTCCAGGGCATCGCCCACGAGCGGATCGCTCGCCGTGTGCTCGGCAACGCACGCCTCTAGGGTCGTGAAGCGCTCCATGTCGGTCTTTAGATCGCCCGCGGGAGGTGCGGGGTCGACCGGCACCTCGAACGTCCCCGCCTCGACGCCGAGCTTGCGCGCGATTGCCGCCGGCGACGTGACCTGCCGCTCCGGCTCGGGCGGAGCCGACGGCGCCTCGTTGCGCTCACACGCCGTCGGCACTAGCGCGAGAAGCGACACGAGCGCACGCACGGCCACCTGCGCGCGAGAACCCCTCGCAATCGCCCTCAAAATAGATATGCCGGGCTTGTGACTGAACATCGATGCAGTATAGTCTCCTTACACGGGGCACGTTAGCCGCCCATCGCCCCCGACCGGAACCTCGCGCGCCTCGACTCGACTGCGCAACTGAAGGAGCAGCCTCTCATGGATGACAAGAATCGCTCGAAGGCCATCGAGCTCGCCGTTGCCAGCATCGAGAAAGAATACGGCAAGGGGGCGATCATGCGCCTCAAGGAGGGGGTCGGCCTCAATGCAGACGTCGGCGTCGTCCCGACCGGCAGCATCGGCCTCGACATCGCCCTCGGCATCGGCGGATACCCCCGCGGCCGCATCATCGAGATTTACGGCCCGGAATCGAGCGGCAAGACCACGCTCACGCTCCACGCCATCGCCCAGGCCCAAAAGGCCGGCGGTGTGGCCGCGTTCATCGACGCCGAGCACGCGCTCGACCCTACCTATGCCCGCAAGCTCGGCGTGAAAACCGACGAATTGCTCGTTTCGCAGCCCGATTACGGCGAGCAGGCCCTCGAGATCGCCGACATGCTCGTCCGCTCCGGCGCGGTCGACATCATCGTCGTCGACTCCGTCGCGGCCCTCGTCCCCAAGGCCGAAATCGAAGGCGACATGGGCGACAGCCACGTCGGCGTCCAAGCGCGCCTTATGTCGCAAGCGCTCCGCAAGCTCACATCGACGGTCGCGCGCTCCAACTGCCTCCTCGTCTTCATCAACCAGATCCGCATGAAGATCGGCGTCATGTTCGGCTCGCCCGAAACGACGACGGGCGGCAACGCGCTCAAGTTCTATGCGTCGGTTCGCCTCGATATCCGCCGCATCGGCGCGATCAAGGAGGCGGCCTCCGCGAGCGACAAGAAAGACCCGGCGGTCGTCGGTAACCGTACGCGCGTGAAGGTCGTGAAGAACAAGATGGCCCCGCCCTTTCGCGAGGTCGAGTTCGACATCCTCTACGGTCAGGGCATCTCGCGCGCGGGCGACATCATCGACCTGGCGACGGACATGG
>JANXMC010000136.1 GCA_025354825.1 Myxococcales bacterium | reverse complement strand
CTCTTCGGCCGATACGGCGACGACGTCGTCACCGCCCTCGGCATTCAGCTCTCGATCCCCACCGGCAGCGAAGCCGCGTACACCGGCGACGGCACCGCACGCATCACGTTTCGCGGCCTCATTGCCGGCGACGTCGCCCCTTTCGCCTACGCCGTGAAGCTCGGCGGAACGATCCGCCCCCACGATTTCGAGTTCGGCGGCGGCACCGTAGGCAGCGAGCTCTTCGCTGGCGCGTCCCTCGGCCTTCGCGTGCTGTCGAAGCGATTCGTCGTCGGCCCCGAAGTCTACGGCCACACCGTGACGTCCGCGCTGCTTCATAAGCGCTCGTCGCCGGCCGAAGGGCTTCTCGGGTTCCACTACACCGCGGGCGATTATCTCCGAGTGGGCGCGGGCGTCGGCACGGGTTTCGGCGAAGGGTTCGGCACGCCGCGCATCCGCGGAATGCTCTCGTTCGAAGTGTTTCAACCCGCCCTACCCGACGATCGCGATCACGACGGCATCTACGATCGCGACGACGCGTGCCCCGACATCTTCGGCGTTTACTCCGAAGATCCGCGCTTGAACGGCTGCCCCAAGGCGCCGCCGCCCGATCGAGACCACGACGCGATCCTCGACGCCCAAGACGCGTGCCCCGACGTCCCGGGCATTCGCACGAGCGATCCGAAAACCAACGGCTGCCCCAAACCGTCCGATCGCGATGGCGACACGATCGTCGACACCGAAGACGCATGCCCCGACGTCGTCGGCGTGCGCACGGACGATCCAACTACCAACGGGTGCCCCGCGCCGACGGATCGCGACAAGGACGGCGTCCTCGACAAGGAAGATGCGTGTCCCGACGTCCCCGGCGTTCGCACGAGCGATCCGAAGACCAACGGCTGCCCCGATCCGGATCGCGACAAAGACGGCATCGTGAACGAAGCCGACGCGTGCCCCGACGAGCCTGGCAAAGCCGACCCCGATCCTACGCGAAACGGCTGCCCGAAGGCGTTCATTCAGAACGGGCAGATCCGCATTCTCGATCAGGTGAAGTTCAAGTTCGGCAGCGCCGATATCCTTCCGGGCAAGGACAGCCAAGAGGTTCTCGACGCGGTGAATCAAGTGCTGCGCGACCACTGGGAGATCAAGACGGTGCGTGTCGAAGGTCACACCGACAGCGTCGGATCCGCGGCCTACAACAAGAAGCTCAGTGCCAATCGCGCGTCGTCCGTCGTGAAGTGGCTCGTCGCCCATGGCGTTCCGAAAGAGCGCATCACGAGCGAAGGGTTCGGCGCCGAGCGGCCCCTCGCACCCAACGAGACCGAGGCCGGGCGCAAAGAGAACCGGCGCGTCGAGTTCCACATCGGCGACCCCACGACCAGCGACGCCGAGCCCGCGAAGACGCCGTAATCGCGCCGAGCGGGTCTTGTGAAGTGCGACTGAACAGAGACGCTGGTAGCGGCCGTCTCACGATGGCGCGCTTCAATTCCTGTCGCTAGGATGCGCCACCCCGCGCCGCGAATCTGTTTGGTTTGCGCGTGCATCCGCCACGAAATCTCCCAAGTTTTCCCAGCCGCGCCCTGGCCAGTCCGGCGCGGTCGGGGGAGGCCACAATCGTAGAATGAACGCCACCATCGACATCCTCCGCGGTGAGCTTGAGCGCCTCTTCTCGCTCGAAGAAATGACGGGCATGAGCCAACGTCTTCTCGGGCTCGACCCGGACGACGTGGGGGGCGCAACGGCGAAGGCGAGCTTCGCGAAAGCTCTGACGGAGCGCTGTCACGATGGCGACCGCCTCGAGGCTCTCGTCGACGTCATCGTCGCGTCGAAGCAAGGGGTCGATCCGCGCGTGCACGATCTTGCGGCGCTTCGAGGCCCCGAAGAGAAGTCCCCGGGCGAGGTGGTCGGCGAGTTCACGATCACGAAGAAGCTTGGCGAGAGCGAGCTTGCGTACGTGTACTTGGCGCAAAAAGGCGACGTGCCGTTCGCGCTTAAGGTCGTGCGGCGCGAGCCCTCGCGAGACCGACGCGCGGTGCAGCGGTTCCTCACGGCGAACCGCATGATCACGACGGTCGATCACGACGGTCTTCCGAAGCGCCTCGAAGCGGGCGAGCTGCCGACGGGCGAGTTCTACATCGCTTACGAGCACATCGACGGGCAGCCGCTCGGCGCCCGCTTCGCGCGCACGGGCGCGTCCCACGTCAACGAGCTGAAGCCTCTGCTTCGCTCGATCCTCGAGCCCCTCGCGGCGCTTCACAAGGCGCAGCTCGTTCACGGCGATCTCAAGCTCGATAACGTTTTGGTCGCACGCTCGGCAACAGGCGCCGGCTCGGATGTTCGCGCCGTTCTCATCGACTTCGGGACCGACCGCCTTCGTCAGCGCTCGATGGCCGCGAACGGCCACACGGGCCTTCTCGCGGTGTACGGATCGCCCAAGACGATCGCGCCGGAGCTCGTTCGCGGTCGCCCCGCCGACTCGCGATCCGACGTCTACGCCTTCGGCGCGATGATGTACGAGCTCCTCTCCGGCAAGCCGGTCTTCATTACCGACAACGCAACCGAGGCCGCATTCGCGCACTTGGCCGCTGACGCCGAAGCGCCGAGCACCAAGGCTCCCCGCGGATGGATCACGAAAGAGGTCGACGCGTTCGTCCTCTCGCTTCTGCACAAGGATCCGGCGCTTCGCCCGAAAGACGCGACGGCGCTCCTCGATGCGCTCGACAAGATCGGTCGCGCGTCCACGGCGCCCAAGGCGCTCGAAGGCCTGTCGCCCGAGAAGGTTCAAAAGCTCATCGACGATCTCGTCGCCAAGCCGGACGACTCCGAGCTCGCGTTGGCTCTCGAGAAGGCGGTCGACGACGGCGCCGATGCGTCGCAAGTCGCCGATGCGTTCGCGGTCGCGTCGGGCCTCATCGAGGTGACGATCGACGGCGCCTACGACGTCGACGCGCGCGAGACGAAGAAGGGGCTTCTTTTCCGAGCCGCGCGCATCTTCGACAGCGGCGCGAACGAGAAAGAAAAAGCCGAGAAGGTCTACGTCGCCATCCTCGATCTCGATCCGGAAGACGAGATCGCCGCGACGGCGCTCGAGCAGCTTCGCAAAGACCTCGGCAAGTACGACGAGGTCGTCGAGATGCTGGTCGCGCGCAGCGAAGCCGCGGCCCCCGGTGAAGAGCGCGCCCGCGCGATGGCCGAGATCGGCCGCCTCTACGCCCACGAGCTTCACGACCCCGAGCAGGCCCTCGTCGCGTACACGAGCGCGCTCTGCGAAGCGCCGACGGAAGACGACTACGCCCGCGAGATCGAAGCGCTCGCCGGCACGAGCGTAAGCCGCTGGACGGACGTGCTTTCGGCGGTCGCCGAAGGGAGCCAGAGCGACGCGCTGTCGACGACGGAGCGGAGCGCGCTCCTCGCACGCGCGGGCCGTTGGTACGACGGCAAGCTTGGTCGCGCCGACACGGCGCTCATGGCGTTCCAGCAGATCCTCGCGAGCGAGCCCGCGAGCGAAGCCGCCAACGAGGGGCTCACCCTCATTTACAGGCGCGCGCAGCAGTGGCCCGAGCTCGCGCAAGTTCTCCTCGCACGTGCCGATGCCGCGGCGAGCCACCCGCGTGCGCGCGATCTCCGCACCGAGGCCGCCGAGCTTCTCGACACGAAGCTCAACGACGCGAAGCGCGCGAGAGAGATCTATGCCGCCGTCCTCGAGGAGGATCCGGGCCACGTCCGCGCAGGCGACGCCCTCGCGCGAATCGCCGAGAAGAGCGGCGACTTCGAGACCCTCGTGCACCTCCTCGAGCGCCGCGCCGAATCGCGTCGTGGCAAAGAGAAAGTCGCCGCGACGTTGCGGATGGCCGAAGTCTACGAAGACCACTTGAACGATCTCCCCGAGGCGACGCGTCGCTTCGAAGCGGTCCTCGTTCTCGATCCGGTCAACCTCGACGGCCTCAAGGGGCTCGACCGAATCTTCAACCGCACGGGCAAGCACCGCGAGCTCCTCGAAAACCTCGAGCGCCAGGTGAAGCTCTCGGCGACGCCGCGCCAAAAGACGGCTCTCTACGAGCGGATCGCGGCGATCTACGACGAAGAGTTCCTCGATCACGTGAAGGCCGCCGAAGCCCTCGAGGCGATCCTCGCCATCGACGGCGCGAACGACAACGGGCTCACGCAGCTTGCGCGTCACTACCGTGCTCTCGACAAGTGGGAAGAGCTCGTCAAGCTCTACGACAAGCACACCAACGTCACGGGCGACGACCACCGCCGCGTCGACCTCATGGTCTCGCGCGCGCGCATTCTCGCCGAGCAGATAGGCTCGCCCGACCGCGCCACCAAGGCCTACGAGCAGATCCTCCAGCGCGTCCCCGGCCACGCAGGCGCCCTCGAAGCTCTCGCGCGTCTGCGCGAGCTCGCGGGCGATTCCCACGCCGCCCTGTCGGCCATCGAGGCGCTCGCGGGCAAAGCGGCGACGCCCGAAGCGAAGGCCGAGCAGTGGATGCGCGCGGCGCGTCTGCTCGAAGCGCGTGGCGATCGCGACGGCGCCATCGAGCGCTACAAGCTGGCCCTCGAGTCGAGCCCCAAAGACGGACAAGCGGCGGCCGCTCTCCGCGCGGCGTATGCGCATCGCGGCGACGCCGAGTCGGTCATCGGCCTCATCGAGAAAGAGCTTACGTTCGCCGAGGGGAACCTCGCAAAAGCACGGCTCCACGCCGAGATGGCGCGGGTTTATCACAAGCGCCTCGAAGACGACGACCGCGCCGAGATCAGCGCGAAGCGCGCGTTCGATCTCGATGCGACCAACGCCGAAGCGCTCATGGTGCTCGGCGATCTCGCCTTCGACGCGGGCCGCGTGCTCGAAGCGTCGAAGTACTACGAGACCCTCGTCGGCCGCGCCGGCGCGCTTCCGAAAGACGACGCGGTTCGCGTCATCGTGCAGTACCTCGAGGCCTACGCGAAGAGCATGGCGCCGGCGTCGCGCGATCGCGACTCGGCGACGATTGCCCTCGCGAGCCGCGACTCCCTCGCGCCGCCCGCACCTTCGACCATGTCGCTCCCGCCGCCGTCGGTGGTGAACCGCGTTTCGATCGCCGTCGAATCGCTGCAGAAGCTTGCGGCCGACGACGCCGATGCGATGGAGCGTGCGTCGCGCGTGGTGTTCCAGTTCGCCGACGCGCAGACCGCGCGCCGCATGAACGAGGAGCTGCTCTCGCGCCACGGTGCCGTTCTCACCGACAGCGATCGCGCGGCGGCGCTGTACCGCCTCGGCGAAGCGATGCGCCGCTCGGGCGACGGCGAGGCGGCCATCGACAAGCTGCGCGAGTCGGCGGATCTCGATCCGAAAGGGGCGCTCCCCCTCGCCGCGCTCGCAAAGGTCTACGAAGAGAAGGGCGCGTGGGAGCTCGTCGTTCGGACGAAGAACCAGCGCCTCGAGGTCGCGTCGGGCTCGGAGCGCTTCGAGCTTCTCTTGGAAATTGGCGACCTCGAGTTCGCGAAGCTCAACGACCGCGCCCGCGCGTCGAAGACGTACGTCGCCGCCCTCGAAGAGCGGCCGGACGACCGCAAGCTTCTCACAAAGCTGATGCAGCTCTATTCGGAGGAGAAAGACTGGGCGAAGCTCGTCGAGGTCGTTCTCCGGCTGGCCGACTTCGTCGAGGACGACAAGCAGCGCGCGAAGTACATGCACACTGCAGCCATCGTCTCGTCGCGCCAGATGGGCGAGGTCGACCAGGCTCTCGGCTATTACGACCGCGCCCTCGAGGCCGACCCGACGCTCACGAGAGCTCTCGAAGAGGCCCTCGAGTTGCGCCGCACCAAAGGCGATCACGACGGCGTCGAGAAGCATCTCAAGATGCAGCTCGAACAGGCCAAGGCGAAGCAAGACAGGACCAAGCTCACGCAGGTGCTCGATCAGCTCGGCACGCTTTACCAAAAGTTCTTGAATGAGCCGGAGCTCGCCATCGACGCGTTCGAGGCCGCGCAGGCCTTCGATCCGGACGATCGGCAGCGCGCCGAGAAGCTCGCGGATCTCTACGCGAGCGACGTGAACCAGTACCTCGAGAAGGCCGTGAAGGCGCAGTCGCAGATCTTGCGGCGCAACCCGTACCGCGCCGAGAGCTACAAGCTGCTCCGCAAGCTGTACACCGAGGGGAAGCGCGCCGATTCGGCCTGGTGCTTGTGCCAAGCGCTCAGCGTGTTGAACCTCGCCGAGCCCGACGAAGAGCGCTTCTACAAGCGTCACCGCTCCGACGCGCCGGCCGCCGCACAGGCCGCGCTTGGCGACGACGACTGGGCATCGCTCCTCGCGCACCCGGATCTCGATCCGATGGTCACGCGCCTCTTCGCGCTGATTCAGCCGACGATCATCCGCGCGCGCACGCAGCCGATTCAAGACCTCGGCTACGACCCGCGCTTCGCCCTCGACATCACGCAGCATCCGTCGCCCGTGTCGCAGACGCTCTATTACGCACAGGGCGTTCTCGGAACGACGTCGCCGCCCGTGTACCAGAACCCGAACGATCCGTCGGGGCTCGGCTTCTTGCACGCGCGCACGCCGGCCATCGTCGTCGGCCGCGCGGCGTTCGATGCGGCGGTCCCGGGGCAGGCTCTCGCGTTCGTCGCGGGGCGCCACCTCACGTACTTCCGCCCGGGCTTCTACGTGCGGCACCTCGTGCCGACGGGCACCGGCCTCAAGGCGTGGCTCTTCGCGGCGATCAAAATGAGCGTGCCGCAGTTCCCCGTCGCGCCGGATCTTCAAGGTCAGGTCGACGATGCGATGACGGCGATGCGCACGGACTTCCAAGGTGCGGACAAAGAGCGGCTCGCGAGCCTCGTCTCGAAGCTGCTTCAGTCGGGCGGTGCCCTCGACTTGAAGAAGTGGGTTGCGGCGATCGACTTCACGGCAGACCGAACGGGGTTTGTGCTTGCGAACGATCTCGAGCTCGCGACCGAGGTCATGCGTGCAACGGAAGACGCGGCGAGCATGCCGGCGAAGGAGCGCATGAAGGAGATCGTTCTCTTCAGCGCGAGCGAGGAGTACTTCGGGCTTAGGTCGAAGCTCCAGATTACAATCGATTAATCCTGGTGACTTTGCCGATTGCGCGCATTTTCCCCTCCAAACGCGTCCGTTTGAGCTGTGCGGCGCTCCTCGTGAGCGCCGCGGCGGCGGCGTTGTACACGTCGGCGTGCTCGCGCACGAAAGAGGCGCCCGCGCCGGGAATCACCGCCGCACCTATTGCGACGGCGAGCACGCAAGCGTCGTCGGTCGCGTCCGCGGTATCGCCCTCGGCGAACGCGTCGGCGGCAACGGCGCCCTCGGGCGCGGCTTCGCCGAAGGGGCCGCCCGCGGATCTCAACGTGCTCCTGATCTCGATCGATAGCCTCCGCGCGGACATGCCGTGGAGCGGCTACCCGCGACCTATCGCGCCACGCCTCACCGAGCTCGAGGCTCGCAGTGTGAGCTTCACGCACGCGTACTCCGCGTCGTCCTACACCTCGATGAGCCTCGGCGGCCTCCTCGGCGGCAAGCTCCCCGGCGAGCTCAAACGCGACGGCTTCTTCTTCGGCACCTACGCGAAGGAGTGCGTCCTCTTCCCCGAGCTGCTCCACGACGCGGGCGTGCGCACCGTCGCAGGCCAGGCCCACGGCTACTTCAAGAACGCCGGAATGGATCAGGGGTTCGATCGCTGGGAGATCGTCCCCAACATCACCTTCAAGAACACGACCGACGAGAACATCACCTCGCCGCAGCTCGAGGCGATCGCCGAGAAGCTTTTGAGCGACGCGAAAACGAGCGGTGGCGATGCGCGCTTCTTCGCGTGGTTTCACTTTCTCGATCCGCACGATCAGTACCTCGCCCACGAGGGCGTTGGCCCCTACGGCAAGACGCTTCGCGACCGCTACGACGCCGAAGTGACGTTCACCGATACGTACGTCGGCAAGCTCATCGACTTCGTCTCCGCGCAGCCCTGGGGCGCGCGTACCGCGATCGTGATCACGTCGGATCACGGCGAGGCCTTCGGCGACCACAAGATGTTCGGCCACGGCTTCGAGCTGTTCGACAACCTTGTGCGCGTGCCGCTGTTCTTCGTCATTCCCGGCGCCGCGCCCCGACACATCGACCAGCCGCGCAGCGCGCTCGATCTCGCGCCGACGATGCTCGCGCTCTTCGGGCTTCCGCCGCGCGACGCGTACCGCGGCACGAGCCTCGTCCCCGAGCTTTACGGGGCGAAGCCCGAGCCCCGCGACGTGGCGCTCGATCTCCCTGCGACGAGCGACAACGACCGCCGCCGCGCGCTCGTGTCGGGCTCGAAGAAGATCGTCGCCGGCCACGACGACGGCTACCTCGTGATGTACGACCTCGCGACCGACCCCGACGAAAAGACGCCGATCGTGAAGGGGGACGAGCACGCCGAAATGGCCGCGCGTTACCGAGCCTTCGTGAAAACCGTCACCGACGTTCCGCCCTATGCGTGCAAAGAGACGACGTGCCTCAACGGCGCGTATCTCAAAAAAGACGGCGGCCCCTGAGGGGCTGAGAAGCCAGAATCCCATGCAAATTACACCGATCCCTTGCCTCAGCGACAACTACGCATACCTCGTCGTCGACGACGCGACCGGCACGGCCGCCATCGTCGATCCGTCGGAGGACGCACCCGTGCGCGCGGCGGTGGACGCCCGTGGCATCACGCCGCGCGACATTTGGTGCACGCACCACCACCACGACCACGTCGGCGGCAACGAGGCCATCGCCGAGCACTACGGCACCGCGGTGCTCGGTCACGTCTCGGACAAGGGGCGCATCCCCGCGCAGACGAAAGAGGTCGCGACCGGCGATACGTTCACCCTCGGCTCCCTCGCGGTGAGCGTGATTCACATCCCGGGGCACACCCTCGGCGCGGTCGCGTACGTCGTGAAAGACGAAGCCTCGGGCGAGCAGGCCGTCTTCACGGGCGACACGATGTTCCTCGGCGGCTGCGGCCGTTTGTTCGAAGGGACGCCGGCGCAGATGAACACGTCGTTCGAGGCGCTCATGGCGCTCGATCCCAAAACGAAGGTCTACTGCGGCCACGAGTACACGGCGTCGAACCTTCGCTTCGCGAAACACGTCGAGCCTTCGAACGAGGCCATCGACGTGGCCGTTGCGCGCACGACCGAGCTTCGCGCGAGCGGCAAGCCCACCGTGCCGGGCACGTTGGCCGAAGAGCGCGCAACCAATCCGTTCGTCCGCATCGACTCGGCCGAGATCCGCAAAACCCTTGGAATTGCGGCCGACGCGAGCGGCGGCGAAGCTCTCGGCGCGATTCGCAAAGCGAAGGACGACTTCAAGTAGCATTGAGGGTGTGACGTCGCCGCCGCCCCCTCGAGCACGTTCCGCGCGGCACGCCTCGACGCTGCCGCCCGATCTGATGGCCAACGCGCGAAAGCTCTTCGCGCCGCTGCGCCTCGTGGCGAGCCCGAAGTTCCTCGAGCTCGATCGCATCCCCGACACGCGGCCGCTGCTCTTCGTCGGCAACCACACGCTCTACGGCATGCTCGACGTGCCGTTCCTCTTCATGGAGCTGTACGACAAGAAGGGGATCTACCTGCGCGGTCTCGGCGACCACGTGCACTTCAAAGTGCCCGCGTGGGGCACGCTCTTGAAGCGCCTCGGCGCCGTCGACGGAACACGCGAAAACTGCGCGAAGCTCATGGAGCGCGGCGAGTCGATCCTCGTCTTCCCCGGAGGCGCGCGCGAGGTCGCGAAGCGGCGCGGCGAGGCGTACAAGCTGGTCTGGGGCGAGCGCCTCGGCTTCGTCCGCATGGCCATCGCCCACGGCTGCACCATCGTGCCGTTCTCCGCCGTTGGCGTCGAAGACGCGCTCGACATCGTGGTCGACGCCGAGCAGATGCTCGCGCACCCGGTTGGTCGCTTGCTGCGCGACCTGGGTCTGCGCGAAGACCTGATGCTCCCCATCGTGAAGGGGCTCGGGCCGACGCCATTGCCGCGCCCCGAACGTCTCTATTTCGGCTTCGGCGAGGCGATTCGCACCGTGAGCTACGCCGGCCTCGAAAACGACGACGACGCCTGCCGCGAGCTACGCGGCCGCGTGCGCGAGGCGGTGGAAGCAGGTCTCGTCGAGCTGAAAGAAGTGCAGCGGAACGATCCGCACCGTGGCCTCGTGCCGCGTCTCACGCGCGCCATCGACGCCCTCGTGGCTCGCCGCGCGAAGGCGAAAGCGGCGCGCGACCGCTGACGAGCGCGCTAGCTCGTCGTCTTGTCGTCGTAGGGGTCGAACATGATCTCCTCGTCGAGGAGAACGTCGCAGAGCTCTTCGAGGCGGCGCGCCGGAATGAGCTTCGTCTTCGACTCGGACGGTCCGCGCATTTCGGCGAGAAGCTCGGCGGGGAAGAACGGCGCCTCGCGCGTGGTCTCGAGATCGATCGTCGGCGTCGACGGCGGGTCGAGCATTTCGACCTGGCTGTCGAACGCGATGCCGGTCACGAACTCGCTTAGCGCGCGGCGCATGCCGTGGGTCAAGCGAACGAGATCGACCGTCGCGAGACCGCGCTCGGGGGTGCGTACCCAGCGGCTCACGGTGCCGTCGAGGATGAACGTCTCTTGGGTCATCGGATGCACGAGATGCACGCGAACCGGCGTCGCCGTCGGCACGGGCACGTCGATCGGGATCAGCACGCGACCGCGGGAGACCTCTTCGGAGATGAGCGCTTCGAGCTGCTCCACCGAGTCGACCGAGATCGCCAGATCGACCAGCGGGCGGTACGGCGTAAGCTCGGGGTCGACGGCGACGGAGACGACCTCGAGGTTCGTCAGCTCACCGCCGGCGGCGAGACCGTCGACGTAGCGCATGAAACGCGTCCAGCGGTCCTTCGGCTCGCCATCGAGCCCGACGAAGCGGACGCCGAAACCGGCCACGATGCCATCGCTGGCCGCGTCGGGATCGACCGCGTGGACGACCATCGCCGGGACGACGAGCACTTCGTCGTGGGGCGGAAGTACGAGGCGCAGCCGTACGAGCTGACGTGGCGCCACTGGATCGTTCGACCGGAGGAAGACGCCCCGAGGGCTCACGTTCTCGGTCGAGAGATCGTGGTTGCGACCGTTGAGCAGCAGCGCCGCCCGAATGCGGACGCGGTGGCGAATCTCCGCCCGATCCTCCACGGCGTCCGCGGCTTCCGCGTCACCAGAGATGGGCAAGCCCTCGCCGAGGTCGTCCACGTTTCCAGTCAAGTTCGAATAGTGTGTTACTTGAGAGCCCACGGTCGTACACCTAAGCAACCCGCGCGCCAAAGATTCCAGCGCAGCCGCCGCGCCCGATCGAGCTGCTCGATTCGACGAGCCCTTACTCCGCCTCCATCTCCGCCGCCTCGCCGGGTGCTGCAGGGAGGGCGAGGGCGCCCGGAGCATCCGACGGCTTCCAGCGCATCTTCTGGGCGCCGCTCATGTCGAGGATGCCCACCGCCGCGAACACGCGCATGATCTGGTAGCAGGGGTCGACCTCGAACCAGCGCGCCGCGAAGTTCGGCGACTGGCCGAACTTGTGGTGATTGTTCTGAAACAGCTCGCCCATGGTCAGCACGTCGAAGACGAGCGTGTTGCGCGAGAGGTCCGAGCTTTTGAAGTTTTTGTAGCCGTACATGTGCCCGCACCAATTCACGATGGCGCCGTGGATCGGCCCCATCAGGAAGTGGATCGGCAGCAGCGCGAACATCCACGGCGCCGTAGCGAACCGAATGTAGAAGAGCGTGTACGCCGTGCCCCACGCGACGCTCATGCCCCAGCCCGAGAGCTTCTCGTCGAGGAGCGGCCACTCGGGGTAATCGCCATCGAAGCGCGCCTCGGGGGCAACCTCGCGCGCGCGGAGCTTCGAGTAGATGTTCTTCGTGTGCCACATCATCGTGCCGGCATTCGAGTGGTTCGAAGGCGAGTGCGGATCCTTCGGCGTGTCGCTGTACGCGTGATGCATCCGGTGCAAAATCGCGTAGGCGCGGGGCGAGAGGTAGCTCGAACCCTGCACGGCCCACGTGAGGAAGTGGAAAACGCGTTCCCAAAACTTCGCCATTCGAACCTGCTTGTGCGCGCCGTAGCGGTGCAAAAAGAAGGTTTGAAAGAAGACCGAGGCCTGCCAGTGCACGAAGAGGAACGCGGCGATAATCACGCGCTGAGGCTAGCGACTGAGGCAGTCTGCCGCGGGCCACGCTTCGGTCACATGGACGCGCCCCGTGTCAGGAATCGGTCACGCAGGCGAGCCGGTCGGCTCAAGGCGTGAACGATGTTGGCTTGAGTGGCCCTTCGCCGCGCTCACGCTCGACGTGCTCACGCACCGCGGCCGCCTCGCGCTCGAGGAACGGGTAAATCGCCGACGCGAGCCTGCGGTTCGCGATCCAGTGCGCCGAATGGGTGAACGTCGGCGTGAAGCCGCGGGCGTATTTATGCTCTCCGCCCGCCCCCGGTTCGAACACCTGCATCCCCTCGCCGATGCACTGCTGGATCCCGTGGTAGTAGCAGACGTTGAAGTGGAGAAACGGCGCGTCGGCCTTCGCGCCCCAGTAGCGGCCGTAGAGGCGCCCGGCCTTCTTCACGTTGAACGCGCCGGCGATGAGCTCGCCCGGCGGCACCACGCCGCCCGGCGCCTCTTGCCGCGCCACGACCCACGAGAGGCGTGACGCGAAGCGCTCGGTGACGAGCTCGAAGAAGCGCGGGTTCAGATAGCGGCGACCGTAGAAGAACTTGTCGACGGTCGACGCATAGAAGTCGAACATCTCGTTGCGCACGCCGCTGGTGAGCGCGCTCGGATCGAGCGTCTCGATGACCATGCCGTCGCGGCCCGCTTGCGACATCTCGCGCTTGATCTGGTTCCGCTTCTTCGACGTGAAGCGCGCCAGAAAGTCGTCCATCGTTTTGTAGCGGTCGTTGGCCCAATGAAACTGGTAGCCGAGGCGCGCTTTGAAGCCGGCCTGCGTCCAGAGCTGCGTCTCGTCTTCAGTGGGGAACAGGACGTGAACGCCGGAGGCTTCGATGGTGCTCGCCCACTTGCGGAGGCCGGTGCTGAGGATGCCGACCATCTGCGCGCGGTCTTCGCCTTTTGCGATGAGCGCGCGCTGGCCCGTGACGGGCGTGAAGGGGACGCCGACGATGACCTTGGGGTAGTACGGGATCCCCATTTTGTGGGACGCGTCGGCCCAGCTCCAGTCGAAGACGAACTCGCCTTCGCTGTTCCCTTTGACGTAGCTCGGTGCCGCGGCGACAAGCACGCCGTCGCGGTAGACGGCGAGGTGGCGCGGTATCCAGCCTGTTTCGCCGCCGACGCAGCCGGCCTCTTCGAGGGCGTCGAGCCAGGTGTGCTCGAGGAACGGTGAGCCGTCGTCGCCAACGAGCGCGTCCCACTGCGGTTGGGGGATCTCGCGAACCCGCTCGAGAAGTCGGACTTCGATTTCTACCGCCACGTTCCTATACCGATGCCGAAGCGGCTAGCGGGTTGCGAAGAGAGCGATGCACGCGAAGACGGCGAGCACGATCAGTAGCCCTACGCCGAGCGCGCGCGGCGAGAGCGAATCGACCCGGCGGCGGCGCTCGCGCGAGACCTGCGCCCATGCGGCGACCTCGGAGCCGCTCGTCCCGGAACCGAAGGCGACGTCGATGAACGACGGCATCGGTTTTCGATTGGACGCGGAGGGGACGGGGACCGCGACGTCGACGGGCTCGGCCATCGCAAGACGTGAAACTTTCGACGAGTCGTCGCGTTCGAGCTCGCCTTTGAACGACGCGGCGCGAGACGGTTCGACGAGCGCCGTCCAGCGCCCTTCGCCGCGCTCGACGAGCTTCGCGCGCGCGTCCGTCGCCGCCTTTTCGATCTCACGGCCCGCGTCGGGCGGCGCCTCGATCGCCACCACGACGACCTGGCGGCGTTCGACTTCGCCCTCGGTGAGCGATGCGCGGCAGTCGGCGCAGAGCGCGACGTGCATGACGGCGTCGGCAATGTCGTCGGACGCGTCGCCGTCGCGCAGGAGGCGGAGCAGCGCCTCTTCGACGTGGGCGCTTTCGGGCCCCGCACCGGCGGCGGTTTCGGCGAGGCGCTTCACCTTGAGCTCACGCATTTTTTCGACGTCGCCCGGCATGCCCGCAGGCGCGCGCGCGTCGGCGTCCCCTTCGATGCCGAGCTCTTTCGCCGTGAAGAGAATGCGCTCGCGCGCCGCGGCGATGTCGCTCACGGGGCGCGTCACGAGGGCCGCGACCTCGTGATCGGCGAAGTCGTCGTCGAAGATCAGCGCCATCACGAGGGCGTCCGTCGGAGGGAGCGCGCGCTTCAAGCGGCAGACGGTCTCGAACGCGGCGGCGTCCTCGGCGGTCGGCTTCCCCAAGAGCGGCGGAAGCTCGTTGTCGACCGCGGCGAGATCGCGCGACACCGCTTCGAGATCGTCGCCCGCGGCGATCTGCTCGATGAGCGTTCGTCGACGCTTCACGCGGCCGACCGCGTGACGAATGACGTCGCGAATCGCGGCCTCGGGCGCGGCGACCTCGGAGGCTCGTGTCCCCATTTCGCCGAGGATCAGCTCGGCTTCACGCGCGACGTCCGCGACCGGGACCGTGATCGCCGTGGCGCGCATGAACCGCCGAGCGTGCTTCAGCAGCAGCGCGGTGTGGCGGCGGTTGAGCGTCTCCACTCGGCGGTTCTATCACGCGGTCTCAGGCTTCTGCGCGATCTTCACGGCAGAGGATGAACCAGTTGTCCGTGTAGCGGCCGCCACGGAACGCGCGGCCGATCGAGATATGCTTCGAGATGCCGCGCATGTAGTCGATCATCCCGTCGTAGACGATGCGACCGAGGCGCTGCGAGTTGGGGACGATGGCGGGCCACGCGTCGGGCTTTTCGGCCGGGATCTTCGTGTAGTTCACGGCGACCTCGCCCGAAGTCTCGGAGGCGTGCGCGACGTAATAGCCCGGCCCCGTCATCACCGTCGTGAACGGCGCGTTGTGGTTGTAGCCGTAGAGCACGTCGCTGGCGCCGCCGGCCGACGGCTTACAGAAGCGCTTCTGGAAGCTGTTGAACGCGGGGAGCGTGTTGTGGCCGTGGTGGATGACTTCCTCGAGCGGGCCGCGGTCGGCCGGGACGAAGTAGTCGAGATCGACCGCGCGAAAGCCCGCGGCGGCCTCGAAGAGCTTCGCCTGGATGCTCTTGTTCCACTTCTTCATGGCCCACAGGCGCCCGGGGTGGCCGATCTCGTCCAAGGTCTGCGCGAGCTTGGGGAGGTCGAGCTTCGGCTCGATGAAAGTATTTACGTCCATGGTGGAGGGGGATAGCGCACCCCGCTTCGCCTCGACAACCGCTTCGCGGCTGCAGAGACGCGTGCGGGATTGGGCTGCCACAAGTTGGGCGTACCGGGCCTCGGGTGGTAAGCCTTCCTACAAGTCTCGAAACCGTCACCCTCTCCATCGGCGACCGCACGCAGCCCGTGAGACCGCTTCGATCAAGGAGGCATCTGCCATGACTCACGCACGCTCGCGCCACGTCTCCCTCGCACTCGTTTCGGTCGCCGTCTTCGCCGTCGGCCTCGGCCTCGCGACAACCGGCTGCTCGTCCGACAAGGCCGCCGCGAAAGGCGCCGAGGCTCCGAAGGGGGCCGCCGTGACCGCGCAAGCGCCCGCGTCGACCGTGCCGAAAGCGGCGCCGACCGCGGCGGGCCCCGGCGTCGCATCCCCCGGCCTTCACGTGTCCGAGGAAATTGCACGCCTTTGCAGCCTGCCGCAGACGCAGGTCGCGCCGAGCTTCGACTTCGACTCGTCGTCCATCGTTCAGCAGGACAAGGACCTCCTCCAAGCGATCGCGAAGTGCCTCAGCGACGGCGCTCTGAAAGGCCGAAACGTTTCGCTGATTGGCCGCGCCGATGCGCGGGGCGAGGCCGAATACAACATGTCCCTAGGCGGGACGCGGGCCGACTCGGTTCGCCGGTTCTTGAAGGACATGGGCGTCGAAGACACGCGCGTCGGCTCGACGTCGCGTGGCGAGCTCGATGCGACCGGCGCCGACGAAGCGGGCTACGCCCACGATCGGCGAGTCGACATCGAGCTCGCGAACTGACACGCTTCTCAGCACTTTGACACCCCCCGCGAAGCGTTCGCTCACGCAGCTTCTCCCCGCGCCCCTGGCGCTGGCCGCTCTGTCGCTCAGCGCGGCCTGCGCCACTGAGCCTACGCTTCACTTCGTTGACGACGGCGTGCTGGCCAGTGACGCCGCAGCGGCGGTCGATGCGACGGTCGTCTCGGACAGCGCAACGGCCCCGCCGCCCGATAGCGGTACCGCGACGGACGCCCGCGTCGATTCCGATTCGATGGCCCCGATCGACGACGCATCGGACGACGGTCCGTCGGCCGTCGGTCTCTGCCCGAACGCGAACCCGCCCGCCGGCCTCACATGTTGCAGCTCGATCCCGTGCGTCGGGGCGAACTGCGCGGCCAAGTGCAACCAATGCCAAAAGCGGTGCGGCACGGCGACGTTCTGCTGCGCCGATCTCGCGCCGATGAAGTGCGCGCTCCGCCCCCAGGGGTGCAACCCCTAGCGCTCACCGCGCGCTGTCGCGGCGCCGCTTCGCGAGGGCTGCGATGACGAGCCCCATGCACGCGTCGCCGGCAAGCGAGCGACCGTGCGCGCGGCCGCCCGACGTTTCGCAGCCACTCGATGGCGCCATCGGTTCGGCAGAGGTCGCGTCCTGCGCCGCGTCGCCCGCATCGTCGCTTACGTCGACCCCTGCGTCGTGGGCCGTGCCCTCCACGCGCCCGACGCACGCCGCTTCGAAGCAGACATCGTTCTCGCTGACGCGGCGACTGGCGGCATCGCGTTGCGCATGGTGACCAGCTCCACGGCAAGCGAAAGCACGAGAAGCAGTTTGACACAGGCCCGTGACGCCCTACGTTCGCCAAAGCTCGTGAGCGCGCTCGTCCACCGTTACGCAGAGTCCGAAATACCTACGGAGTACGGGACCGTACGCCTCGTCGTTTACCGTGAAGGTGAGGCCGAGCCCGAGGTTCTGGATGCAGGCGGCAAGCCCACGCTGCGCCGCCCGCGCCTCGACGAAGAGCACATGGCGCTCATAGCGGGCGACCTCGACGCGCTTCGTCTCGGCGGCCCCGTCCTCGCGCGCGTCCACTCCGAGTGCTGGACGGGCGAAGTGCTCCGCTCGCACAAGTGCGACTGCCGTGAGCAGCTCGACGTCGCGCTTCGAGCCATCGCCGAAGCGGGCCGAGGGGTCGTCGTCTACCTCCGCCAAGAGGGGCGCGGCATCGGCCTCGGGAACAAAGTGAGGGCCTACGCGCTGCAAGAGCAGGGGGCCGACACGGTCGACGCGAACAGGCTCTTGGGCTTTGCCGACGACGCGCGCACCTACGACGTCGCGGCGGCGATTTTGCGCGATCTGGGCATTCCCGAGATTGCCCTTTTGACGAACAATCCCGCGAAGGTCGATGCCCTTCGCGAACACGGAATCGGCGTGGTCGAGCGCGTGCCGCTCATCGCCGAGCCGAACGAGCACAATGCCGATTACCTCGCGGTAAAGGCGCGTCGCATGGGGCATGATCTCTAATGGCTTTTTCAACCGCAGACTTGTGTGACGACCATGCGGCAACGCTGTCGATCGCAGCGCCGCTCTTTCGCGACTTCGGTGGCTTGGCATCGTGGTCGGGGCGCGTTTCCACGGTGAAGGTCTTCGAGGACAACGTTCTCGTGCGCGCCGCTCTCGACGAGCCGGCCGATGGGCGCGTGCTCGTCGTGGACGGCGGCGGATCGTTACGGTGCGCGCTCATCGGCGACATGATTGGCGAGCTCGCCCGGAAGAACGCGTGGGCCGGCATTCTGCTTTACGGCTGCATCCGCGACGCCGCGGCGATCGCGAAGCTCCCCATCGGGCTCAAGGCACTTGCCACGCACCCGCTGAAGAGCACGAAGAAGGGCGCCGGCGATCGCGACATCCCCGTGACCTTCGCCGGCATCACGTTCACGCCGGGCGCCTATCTCTACGCCGACCTCGACGGCGTCGTCGTCGCGCCGAAAGCGCTGTTGTAAGGTCGCTCGCATGATCGCCGCGGTCGTGCAGCTCAATTCCCAGGACGACGTCGCCGAGAATCTGCGGCGCGTCGCCGTTCTCGTGGGCGAAGCCGCCAAGGCCGGTGCCGAGCTCGTCGTGCTCCCCGAGAACTTCGCGTTCATGGGGGAAGAGGCGCAAAAGTTCGAGGTCGCCGAGAGTGTCGACGTTGGCGTTGCGACCGAACGGCGCGGCCCCATCGTGACCGCCCTCGCAGGTCTCGCGGTGTTTCACGGCATTCACATCGTCGGCGGCGGAATGCCCGAGCGGAGCGACGATCCTAAGCGCCCGTTCAACACCTCGGTCTGCATCGCGCCGGACGGCGGCGTCGCCGCGCGCTACCGCAAGATTCACCTGTTCGACGTCTCCCTCGCCGACGGGTCCGAGTACAAAGAGAGCGGCGGCACCTCCGCCGGCTCCGAGGTGGTGACCGTCGACGTCGCGCGGGTTGACACGTCAACCGTGAAGCTCGGCCTCACGGTCTGCTACGACCTGCGGTTCCCTGAGCTTTTCCGGCGCCTCACGGACGACGGCGCGACTGTCATTACCGTCCCCGCTGCGTTCACGCTGCTCACGGGGAAAGACCACTGGCACGTGCTTCTTCGGGCCCGCGCGATCGAGAACGGCGTCTTCATCGTCGCCGCCGCGCAGCACGGCAAGCACCCGCGCGGGCGGCAGACCTACGGCAAGAGCCTCATCGTCGATCCGTGGGGCGACGTTCTCGCGCAGTGCGGCGAGGGCGAAGGGTTTGCAATTGCGCGCATCGATGGCGCGTACCAAGCGCGCGTGCGGGCGTCTTTGCCGTCGCTCCAACACCGACGGCTGTAGTGCAGCTCGAGACGCCGCGCCTCGAGCTCATGTTGCCGGGGGACGAGGCGATCCCGCGGATCATCGCATTCTACGGCAAAAATGCCGAGCACTTGCTCCCATGGGAGCCGGCGCCGGCGCCCGGTTTTCTCACGACCGCACACTGGGAAGAGCGCCTCGCGCGGTTTCGCCGCGAGCAAGACGACAACGTGTCGGTGCGTCTGTTTCTCTTCGGGCGCGGTGCGGGCGACAGCGCGCCGATCCTCGGCATCGTGAGCTTCACGCGGTTCTTCGCGCTGCCCGTGAAGAGCGCGCAGCTCGGCTACGCCGTCGACCGCGAGCACGAAGGGCAGGGGCTCATGTCCGAGGCGGTGCAGCACGCCGTCGCCCACGTGGCGCGCGCGCGTTCGCTTCGGCGCGTGACCGCGACGTACCAAGTCGACAACGTGCGGAGCGCACGGGTGCTCGCGCGAGCGGGATTCACCGTCGATCGCGTGATCCCGCGGCACCTCTTCACCGCGGGCGCGTGGCACGACCACACGCTGGTGCACCGCGACTTCGACGCGCCGCGCGCTGACTCTACGTAGCTACGTGCCCGACGCGCCCGCCTAACGAAGGTGCTGCCGAGCGATTTCCGCCCACGTCCCCTCGGGCTCGAGCTCGAGGTACTTCTTCCAGTGCGGTCGCGCGCGGTTGCGGTCACCAAGCTGCTCGCACGCCATGGCCAAGTTGAAGTGCGCGTCGCTGAAGCGCGGGTCGGACTCCAGCGCTCGCTCGAAGTGGACGACGGCGCGGTGGGCAGCGCCGCGCTCGAGCATCACGTAGCCGAGGTTGTAGTGCGCCTCGGGCTGGCGGTCGTCGATCGCCAGCGCGCGCATGTAGAGCTCTTCGGCCCCCACGTCGTCGCCGCGGCGGAACTTGATGTTCCCGAGGTTCGTGTGGGCGATCGAGAGGCTCGGGTCGATCTCGACGGCCTGCGCGTAGAGTCGC
>JANXMC010000124.1 GCA_025354825.1 Myxococcales bacterium | reverse complement strand
ACCGAATAGCCCGCGGGAATGCCGCCGCCGAGCATCTCGTCCAACCCCGCGATCCCCGAGCCGAGGCGACGATCTTCGAACGGTTGGGGAGTAAGCTCTTCGGGCTTGGGGAGGCGGGGGAATACGTTCAGGCCCGCATTGACGATGCGAACTGTGTGAAGCCCGGGGATCTGCGCTTGGCCGCGAATCTTCATGACTTGAAGCTTGCGAACCATCGAGTTGCGCTCGATGGATTGGAAAAGACGAACGACGCCGTCGGCGACGGTGAAGATGACGTCGTCGTGCTCGTCGTCGCGGTACTCGCCGAGCAAGAACGTGGTGGCGCCGCAGCTTGTGAGATGCAGCGCGAGCCGCTGCATCGCGCCCTGAAGCGCGAGCTCGCCACTCGCTTCCGAGAGCGTCATCCTCACGACCGAACGGAAGGAGTCGACGAAGACGAACGCGGGGTTCGTCGAGTCGACCTCTTCGATGATTCGCGCGAGAACGCTCTCGATGCCGCCACTCAGGCTCTCTTCACCGAGGTGCACGAAACGAATCGCGCTTTGCACTTTCGCATCGTCGAAGAACTCGAATTGCTGTTGGTAGCGCAGCATCTTCACGGGCGGCTCACCGAGCACGCTGAAGAACAGCGCTTTGCGCTCGGGCGTCGCGTTGGCGAACATGATCTGCTGGCCAAGCGTCGTCTTGCCGCAGCCGGGGCTTCCCACGATCAGGTTGAACGACAGCTCCGGGATGCCGCCGCCGAGAACGTCGTCGAGGCCGGGGACGCCGGAGGGGAGCTTGCGAATCGATACGGGGTTGCCCATCACGTCGTCTCCTTCGAAAGCTTTGCCGCGAAGACGTCGGGCCACGCGCTTGCCAAAATCCGCGCCGTCAAACCTTCGCCCACGAGCGATCCGAGGAGCGCGACGAAGGTCGCGCTGAGCGCGGTGATCATCTCGGCGGCCTTTGCCGTGCCGTTGTCGTCGCTGTCGACGTAGGCGTGGAGGAGGGCGAGAAGGTCGGCCGGCATCGCTCCGCGGTCGACGGGGCTCGCGACGGTTGCGAGCTCGGGGAAGGCGGCGGCCGTGAGCTTCAGGCTGCGGACGAGAATCGAACGAACACCCGCGGAGCCGATGATCGGCGCGAGACACGCGAACAGCTTGTCGAACGCGCGCACGGACGCCTCGGCCAGACCGACGTCGCTCGGCGCACCTCGGCGCTCCGCGGCGATGAGGCATCGCGCAATCTCGAGGTGGTGTTCTTTGGGGGTGTGCATTCGTGGCGGCGCCTCGGGCGGTCGGGCGGAGGATGCGCGTAATGCTCCGTCAGAGATACAGCCGTGGGTCCGATTCGCTCAAGCGGACAGAGAGCACTCGCCGTGCCGTTAGCTGCTGGGCGCCGCCTCGGCGTCTCCCGACTCCAGGGGGGGCGGCGAATCGACCGGCGATTCGCGCAAAGGGCGCATGGCGTACGCAAGGCGTGCGTCACCGTGCCGTTTGGAGCGCGTTATGCGCGGAAAACCCTCACGATCGCCCGCCTGGCGCGCCGCGTGCTCTCCGCCTTCCTGAGGAGAACACCATGACCAGCAATCTCTACTCGGCGCGCGCGGATTTCGTCTCGAACGAGCAGCGCCGCCGGTCACCCAATCCCGTGACGCCTGCCGCCCTTTCGTCCGCGTCGAGCGAGGTGGCAAGCCGCGACGGCAGCATTGCATGGCTCTTCGCCATTTACCTCGGCGGCTTCGCGACGATCGCGCTCACCACGCTGGTCGGCTTGCTGCGCCACTGACGTCACCGCTGCCCCTTTTCAGGGCGCGGCGTCGTTTATTCAGACCAACCCTCGAGGAGACCGCTATGGCCGATCCGATTCCGACGACTCCGGCAGCGCGAAAGCCCGCTGTCCTTCTGTTCGCCACCGACTTCTCGGACGCCTCGCGCTTCGCGGCCACCACGGCGCGCGAGCATGCGATGCGTGCTGCGCCGTCCGAGCTTCACATCGTCCACGTGCTCGAAGCGATGGTCGCGCCGATGTCGCTCGAAGTCTTCGCCGTCGAGAACACGGGGACGGTGCTCGGTCAGGCGCTCGAGGATGCCCGCGTGCGGCTTCAGGCCCTCTGCCGCGAAGTCGAGTGCGGCGCCAACGTGACCATCAAGGGTCACCTGCGCGTCGGCGCATCGGCGGCGGAAGTGATTGCGCTCGCCCAAGAGATTGCGGCCGACGAGATCGTCGTCGGCTCCCACGGTCGGCGCGGCTTCACGCGGATCGTCCTCGGCTCGGTGGCCGAGCACATCGTGCAGAAGGCGCCGTGCTCGGTGACGGTCGCCCGCCCGCGCGATGCCTCCGGCGATCTCGTCATCGAAGCCGCGTGCCGGGAGTGCATCGCGGTCCGTGAAGCGTCGAAGGGCGAATCGCAGTGGTGCGCGCGCCATGCCGAGCACCACCCGCGCGCCCACACGTACGCCGATAAGGTCGAAGGCGTTGCGGGCGGTTGGCAGTCGATCCTCGGCAGCCAACAGGGCTAATCGCGCCGTCCCGCGTGCGCCTCACGGCGCCGCGTGATCGATCGTGCCGTTGATGTGAAGCGCGCGCCCCGCGGGCGTGATGGTGAGAATGCCCATCGCGTCTCGCGCGACCTCGGCGCCGTGGCAGTTCGAGCGCTCGCACGATGTCGACGCCGTGTGGTCCTGGGGCGGCATGCCGTGGCACGCGCCGCAGCTTCCGAGCGGCGCGAGAGCGTCGCGCCACGCGGGCGTCGGCGCGGGCTTCGCCGCGAGATTCGCCCCGTGGCACGCGACATTGCTGCACGTCGCGCCGTCCCAGGTGGGTCGAAGCCCGCCCGCCGAGGCCCGGGCCGCGAACGTCACCTCGGCGACGCCATCGAGGTGGCCCGGAGCGATCGTCGCGCCCGGAACCACGTGGCAGTCGGCGCAGACGACGGCCGCCGTGAGCGCGCTGCTCTCGTGCAAACGATGGGCGCCCGTCGCAGGCCACGGGTCGCCGTTACTGCCGTGGCACGACGCGCAGCCCGAGGCGGCGTCGCCGTTGGCGACGTCGATGCGGCCGTTCATGTGAAGCGCGCCGCGCGCGAGGGCCGTGCCCGTGGCGTTGGCCTCGGCGTGGCACCCCGAACAGGCGCCGGCATAGTGAGATTTGGGCGGCGATGCGTGGCAATCGCCGCAGGTCATCGGCGTGGTTTCGGCCCACCGCGGGCGCGGCCGCGCGCCGCCGATGTCGTGGCAGGCGACGGCGCACGCGCGCGTGGTGACGTCGAACGCGCCGTTGGCGGCGAACGTCGGATCGAAGGCGACGTCGACGGTGCCGTTGCCGTGGGCGCCGCCGATGACGGGGGTGCCCGGGGCAGGGTGGCATGTCGAGCAGGCGAGCCCATCGGTGCTCGCGGGCGACGGCGCGACGTGGGCGGCGTGGGCTTCGGCGGGCGCGTGGCACGTGGTGCAGGCCAGCGGACCTGCGGGCTCCTTGTGGCAGCTCGTGCAGGCCGTGGCGCCTAGCGCGAACGAGGTTACCGACGCGACGGGCGCGGGCGAGCCGTCGTGGCAGCGCCCGCACGCATCGCCGCTGTTCGCGTCGAGCATCCCGGCCCAGTGCTCGCGACGCAAAAGGGCGCCGTGAAAGGCCGGGGAGGTCGGATCGGCGATGCCGCTCGGATGGACGACGGTGGGCGTTTGCGACGTGCCTGCGATCTCGCGATCGTGAGAGCACGCGCCTACCAACGCGATCGCCGTGATCGAAGCGGCGCGCCGAACGCGCTTCATTGCGGTCGCGGAAGGCTCGCCGGCGGCTTACCGGCAATCGCAACATAGGAATCGAAAACGAGCTGCTGAACGTATTTGGGATTGTGCACGCCGAGGGCGCCGCCGCGCGCGACAACGATGTAGTCGTACAGCGCGCCCGCCTGATCGGCGGTGAGCACGCTTGCGCCTCCGTCGGCGCCGCCGCCCGGTCGCGTCTGATCGAGGGCAAATGCGCTGTCTGCGAGCTCCGCGGCGGTGAGCGGCGGGAAGGGCGCGGCCGCGGCTCGGGTGAGGTAGCCGGCGGTATTCAGGGCAATCTGCAATTCGTGCATGCCGGCTTTGATGAGCGACTGCCCGCCGTTCATATCGAAGTTCGTCGCGCCCACGTGGCAACTCTGACACGCGCTCAACCGTGCATTGAACGAGTGGTCGGGCACCCCGCCGTTCTCTTTTACCTCCGGCATGT
>JANXMC010000122.1 GCA_025354825.1 Myxococcales bacterium | reverse complement strand
CGCCATCGCGCGCGGAGGCGCTGCCGTCGGGCGAGGCCGACGCGGCGCCGCCGTCGGCGCTCGGGCTCGAAGGCACGGGGCCCCCCGCCGGTCCGAAGTCGTCGACATTCAAGACGACGCCGCATGCGCTCGCTCCGAGGGACGCCACGAGGGCGACCCCCGCCACCGCTCGCGCCACGCTGGCCGCTTTCGCGTCTCTCTCGCTTCGCACCCTCCCCAGTTTAGTGTGACGGCCCTTCGCCGCCAGCCCATCGCGATCTCCGGCGAAAGACGCCGCGCCCGCGATCCATTGATCGCGCGGATCCCCCCATGATCTTAAAAATGCACGCCGATGGGCCTAGGCCGCCCTTCGAAGAATTCGGCGATTCGCGCGTGACGCGTGCCGCGAATGCAGACGGCACGACGGCTGCAATTGCCTATTGCGTCTGCAAAATTCCGCCGCTCGGAGGTCCCCATGTCCCTCGTTCATTCGTCGTCGATTGCCGCCGTTCTCGCGTTTGCCCTTCTCGCCGTCCCCGCCTGCAGCTCCCCCGATACGGCGTCGGTGACGTCGCGTGAGATCACGGGAAAGGTCGACCTCAATTCCTATGACCTCGACAACCCGTCCGTCGTCGCCGAGTCGGACGATGGGCGCTTCTTCGCAGCCTCTCTCGAGGCCGACGGAAGCTTCAGCCTCAACGTCCCCTCGCAACAGGCCTATCGGCTGCTGCTCACGAATACGACGTTCACTGGCAACTTCAGCGCTATTTCCTACATCCAATGGCAAACCGAAGTTGGCTATACGGCCTGGGCCTATTGCGATAACGGCGGGTCCATCGGTGTCGGTACCGTCAAGCCGCCGCCCGGGCAGACCAACTGCAAAAGCTGCGGGGCCAGCAAGCCCACGGGAGGCGCAGGCGGCAGCGGTGGCGCGAGCGGCAACGCAGGGAACGACGCCGGGTGCGGCGTCTCGGTGACGGTGAGCGGCAGTGGGGGAGGCGAAGACGACGACGGGAAGGGGAGCTCCGGCAAAGGCGGCGGCGGTTCGTCCGACGACTCCGGCGGCTGGGGCGGCTCGTGGGGTGTCCATGTCGAGGTGAGCGGCTGCGGCGACGTCGACACCAGCGGCGGCGGCTCCGGGAAGGGCGGCGGCAAAGGCGGCGGCGGCGAGAGCGGCAGCGGCTCCGGCAAAGGCGGCGGCTCCGTGGACTACGACGCGGGTGCCTCCGGCTCGGGGAGCAGCTCCAGCGGTGGGAAGAGCGGCGGCTCAGGGGCGGGGAAAGGCGGCGGCTGCACGTCGGGCTCGTGCCCCGCGACGCCGACGCCCACGAAGGTCTGCGACGATCTCGGGAAGTCGACGACCCCGCCCGTCAGCCACTGCGGCTCGAAGGCGCCCAACGACGTGCACGGGCAGTCTGGCAAGGGCGGCAAAGGCGGTAAGGGCGGTTCCACGTCGAGCTACGACGCCGAAATCTGCACGGCGCCGACGCCCCCCGCACCCACGACGCCGCCGGTCGCGAAGCCGGGCGACGCCTGCCACGTGAATGCCGAGTGCGGCTCGGCGATGTTCTGCTGCGGATCGCAGTGTGTCTCGCCGAGCGCGCACTATTGAGACCGACTCACGCGTCGTGGAACGCGCCGATCAGGCGACCTTGATTGGCAAATACTTCGGCTTCCAGAAACGCGACCGAACGTACGTCTCGATATCGTTGCCCGAAAGCTTCGGAGCGTTCGCGACGCCTTCTTCGATGGCTTTCGCAATGACCCGCGTTGCGACGCGAATCGACACTTCCTGTAGCTCGTCGACGGGCGGATAGATTCGGCCTGTCTTGCCGTGCTTCTCGGCGGTGTAGTCCGCGAGGGCGTAGGCCGCCTCGAGTACCATCGCGTCGGTGAGCTTCTTGGCATTGCTCAAGATGGCGCCGAAACCGAGGCCGGGGAAAATGAACGCGTTGTTCCCCTGTCCAATTTCGATGTCCTTCGTGCCGACGCGAACCGGATCGAACGGGCTCCCCGTGGCGACAATCGCTTTGCCGTTGGTCCACGCGAGGATGTCCGACGGGAGCGCTTCACACGAGCTCGTCGGGTTCGAAAGCGGAAAGACGACGGGGCGCTCGGTGTTCTTCGCGACGGCTTTCACAGCCGCTTCGTCGAAGGCGCCGGGCTGCCCCGAGAGGCCGACGAGAATCGTCGCGCCGCTGTTCTCGATGGTCTCGACCAAGTTCGGAATTGCTTTCGCCTTCTTCCAACTTGCCGTGGCCGCGACGTCCTGTGCGAAGGGCCGCTTATACGCTTCCATATCGCGGTCCTTCATGAGAAGGCCCTTCGAATCGAGCACGAAGATATGGCTCGCGGCGGCCTCGGGGGTGAGGCCGTCGCGAATCAGCCCTTGCCACAATGCCCACGTCACGCCGATGCCTCCTGCACCCGCGCCGTGGATGACGATCTTCTGATCGCGCAGCCGCTCGCCACGGAGGCGGCAGGCGTTGAGGACGCCCGC
Organism: Myxococcales bacterium; assembly: GCA_025354825.1. GTDB lineage: Bacteria > Myxococcota_A > Polyangia > Polyangiales > Polyangiaceae > JANXMC01. The sequence goes on along the minus strand of JANXMC010000122.1, from coordinate 1,254 downwards.
GAGGGTGACGGCGCCGGTGCCTTGAATGTCGTCGTTGAACGACGGCAGCTTGTCGCGATACCGCTCGAGAACGGTGAAGGCCGTGTCCTTCGAGAGATCTTCCCACTGAATCACGGCGCCCGGGAATTTCGCCTTCACGCCGTCGACGAACTTGTCGAGGAAGGCGAGGTACGGCTCGCCCTTGAGGCGGCGCTCGCGCACGCCGAGGTAGTGCGTGTGGTCGATGAGGTCGATTCGCTCCGTGCCCACGTCGAGGGCGACGGGCATGGTGTGTAGCGGGCTCACGCCGCCCGCGGCCGTGTAAAGCGACAGCTTACCGATGGAAATCCCTATGCCGCCTTGCCCCTGGTCCCCAATGCCCAAGATCGCCGACGAGTCGGTCGCGACGATCATCCGAACGTCGTCCCACGGGTAGCAGGCGAGCACGTCGGCCGCGCGATCGATGTTGGTCGATGCGAACGTCACGCCGCGCGGCGACTGGTAGAGGAAGTGGTACTTCTGCACGGCTTCGCCGACGGTGGGCGTGTAGATGATCGGCAGCATCTCCGCGAGATGCGCGTCGAGGAGCGCATAAAACAAGATCTCGTGGCGATCTTGAAGCGCGCGAAGGTATTGGTACTTGGCAATCGGCGTCGGCGCTTCGACGAATCCCAAGTACGTCCGCGCCACCTGCTGCTCGAGGGTGGTGACCGCCGGGGGGAGGAGGCCGTCGATGCGGAGCGTGATCCGCTCCTCTTGCGTAAATGCGGTGCCGCGGTTGACCATCGGCAGGCGCAAGAGCGCGATGCCGTCGACCGCGACGTCCATCACCTGGTTGCCGCTCTCGTCGCGCCGAATGTCGAAGTAGCGCCCGACCCTTTTACTCATGACCGAATCCTCCTGCGGAGCTTTCTACGAAGCGAGGGACTGTAGCGCTCACGGGAGGTTTGCGCGCACCGTCTCGCCCATGACCCGCGTCGACATCGGCTTTTCCGCGCCGAGGTCAGCCGTGCGTGCGCCGCGTGCAATCGACTTCGCGACGGCCTCTTCGACGGCCGCCGCTTCGCGATCGAGCCCGAGGGAGTAACGAAGAAGGAGCGCCGAGCTCAGAATCGTTCCGAGGGGATTCGCGATCCCTTTTCCTGCGATGTCGGGCGCCGAACCGTGAATCGGCTCGTAGAGGCCGCGCGTCCCTTCGCCCAGCGATGCGCTCGGCAGGAGGCCAAGCGACCCCGCGAGGGCTGCCGCTTCGTCCGTGAGAATGTCGCCGAAGAG
>JANXMC010000079.1 GCA_025354825.1 Myxococcales bacterium | reverse complement strand
GCGCGGATAACGCGCGCGACGGCAGGCGGATCCGTATCGACGAGGGGCGCGTTGAAGCGCTCGCTGTCTTCGGGGTTGATAGCCGTCTTGGACTTGGCACGCGCGACCCCACTTAAAACCCAGACGCCGAGGAGATTTAGCCAGAGCGCAATACAGAGAATTGCGAACGCGACGAAGGCTGGGTTGCTCGCGAGACTGTCCATTCCCGAGACGCTACGGCGTCACGCGCGGGGCGGCTAGCGGCGAGACGGATACGCGCACGCCTTTTGCTCTCACGACACCAGGCGCAACCGCACGCAGAGGAGAGAGCCCCTCGATCGTCGAGCGTCGCGAGATCGAGGACAAGGGCGCCCTGCGCGCGCAGCTCCAGACGTGGGCGAGCATCCCCGACCTTCAGCGCATCGTGGTCTCCCACGGCGCGATCATCCAACGCGACGCTCCCGCATCGCTCGTGCGGCTCGCGCAGACGCTCGGCGCATAGGCGAAGCCCGCTACTCCGCCGCCCCCTTCGTCATCGCCTCGATGTCGTCTCGCAGCGACTCGTTGTCCCACCCTTCGTCCGGGGCGCCGTTGCGCGAGACCTCGGCCTTCATCAGCACTTCAGTCTGGTCCATCGCCTGGCGCACTTCGGAGAAGAAGGCCGTTTGATCCATCGAGCCCCAGATCGTCGCGAGCTTCGCGGCAGAGGCTTCGTCGTGGCGCTTGAAGAGGCGGGCGGCACGATGGGCGAAGTGGGCGCCGAATCCCAAGTTGTGGAGCGCGAGCTCGCCCATCTCGAGGGCGCTGCCAAACGTTTCACGAATGACCATTTTCACGCCGGCATTGCGCAATTTGTAATAGCCAACGCGGTCGTTCGCACGCGCGATGATCTCGAGATTAGGGAAATGGGTTTTTACCGTATTGGCAATTTCGAGCGCCTTTTCGGCGTCGTCGACGGCGATGAGGAACAGGCGCGCCCGGGCGCAGCCGGCCGCGTGGAGGAGATCGATGCGCGACGCGTCGCCGTAATAGACCTTCGAGCCGAGGCGGCGAATCACGTCGATAATCTCGGGGTCGACGTCGAGCACGGTGACGGGCACCCCGTTCTGACGAAGGATGCGACCCGCGATTTGCCCGAAGCGGCCGAAGCCGGCCATGACGACGGGCGCTTCGTCGCCCTCGATTTCGTCGGCCTCGCGCGCCTCGGCGGCCGGCGCGAGGCGCGGCATGACGACGCGCTCGAGAACGATGAAGAGCAGCGGCGTGATGAGCATCGAGAGCGCGACGACGGCGACGATCGACGCCGGGAGCGCACCTTCGAGAACGCCGACCTGCTGCGCGAACGACAGGAGGACGAAGGCGAACTCGCCGACCTGCGCCAGGGAGAACGCGAAGACGAAGGTGCCCGGCCGCGAGATCTTCGAGACGCGGCCGAGGGCGAAGATGACAACCCCTTTGACGATCACTATCGCGACGGTCGCGAGGGCGATTTTCACGGGCTCGGCGAAGACCAACGAGAAGTCGAGGCTCGCGCCGACCGCGATGAAGAAGACGCCGAGGAAGAGACCTTTGAACGGCTCGACGTCGGCCTCGAGCTGATGACGGTATTCGCTCTCGGCGAGGAGAACGCCGGCGAGGAACGTCCCGAGGGCGGGCGAAAGGCCGACGGCCTCCATGAGCCACGCGGTGCTGAGAACGAGCAGGAGCGCGGCCGCCGTGAGCACTTCGCGAAGACGCGAGGCGGCGAGAAACCGGAAGATCGGTTGAAGCAAATAGCGGCCGGCGACGAAGATGAGGGTCACGGCGCCGAGGATCAAAAAAGCCGACTGCCAGGCCGGGCGGGAAGACGCTCCGTGGGCGTCGATCGACGAAACCTCTCCCACCGCGAGGAGAGGCATGAGGGCGAGCATGGGGATGACCGAGATGTCTTGGAACAGGAGAACCGCGAAGCTCGCCTTGCCCCCTTCGGTCTTCAATAGCCCCTTTTCACCGAGGCTCTGAAGCACGATGGCGGTCGACGAGCTGCTCGCGATCATGCCGATCACTAGCGCCGGGCGCAGGTGCACGCCGAAGGCCATCGCGATCCCCATCACGACGACGGTTGTCACGACAACCTGCCCACCGCCGAGACCCAGAATAGGCCCCCGCATCGTCCAGAGGACCGAGGGGCGAAGCTCTAGCCCCACGAGGAAGAGCATCATGACGACGCCGAACTCGGCGAAGTGCATCACGTCGTGCCCTTCGGCGCCCACGAGGCGGAGGGCGTAGGGGCCAATCGCAATGCCTGCGAGAAGATATCCAAGTACGGAGCCGAGGCCGAGGCGTTTGGCAATCGGCACGGCCAAGACCGCAGCGGCCAAGTAGACGACCGCTTGCGAAAGGAAACCGCCGTTCATCGTGCTCCGCCTTTCACGACGCCCATTGCCTTCGCGACGAACGGCGCGGGCGTGGCGGCGACGACGACCTCTTCGATCCGCTGCGCGAGAAGAGCGGCGCCGATGTCGACGGCGTCGTCACGAAGCGCTTCGAGCAGCGCGCGGTACGCGTCGACGTAGGGATCGATGTGGGGCCCGTCGAGGCGAAGCGCATCGTGCACCACGAAGGGGGCGACGAAGCGCATGCCGCAGAGAAAGGCTGTTTGTTCCTGCGGCGTGAGAAGCTCGCGGATCGTGAACCGGTTGTGCCCTTCGCGGCTATAGGCCTCGCGATGGCCACCCGTGGTGAGAGCGCAGATCATCACCTTGTCTTTGAGCGCCGTTCCGTTGGGCCCATACGCCCACCCGTGCTCGAGCACCTGGTCCATCCACTCTTTGACGATCGCGGGGGACGAATACCAATAGAACGGATGTTGGAAGACGACGACGTCGTGCTTCGCGAGGAGCTCTTGCTCGTGCGAAACGTCGATAACCAAGTCCGGATAGGCCTCGTAGAGGTCGTGGAACGTAACGCCCGGGACCTCCGACGCGGCCTTTGCCAGACGTCGGTTGACGCGCGATCGTTTGACCGCGGGGTGGGCGAAGAGAACCAGTACTTTTTGCATCGTGGAGCTCGCGCGCATCTTAGCGTGATGGCGTGGTAGATCCGCGCGGCTTGCGCAGTCTCTCGCTCATCCTGTCGCCCCATGGGCAGCTCACTCTCGCCTCCGGGCCGGGGCACGGACACGATTCGATCGACGCTGGCGACGGCGCACAGACCGTGGACGGCGCGGCGTCGGCGCGAATCATGGCGGCGTTTGCGCGCGGTGCTCCCGCGGGGCTCTTTTCCCTGGGCGCCGTCGAGATCGCAACGGCGCTCCCACCGACGCTCCATTTGTTTCGTGAGCTCGCACGGGATCTCGTGACCGCCCTCTGCCGCGAGCCGGAGCTCGAGGCGCTTCGGGGGGACGTTCCCATCACGCCCGACGTCGCGCGTCTCGAGGCTCTCGTCGCCGAAGCGCCGCCGATGCGCGGGGGCGAATACCTCACACGCGAGACCCTGGCGTCGCTCTTCGAAGGGGCGCGCGCGTTCTTCGTGGCCGACGTCGCGCGCTACGAGGGGACGGTCGCGGCCTACCTTAACGCGCAGAGCCCGGTTTGGAATCTCGTCGGGCGCGTCTTCTTTCATTTGGCTGAAAATAAGGGCGATCCAGAGCATCCGTTCGCGTTTCTCGCGACGCACACGGCGCGGGTCACGAAGGCTTTCGACCGCGCGGCGAAGCCCGTTCACGTGCCTCTTGGGCGTGCTCTCGAGAACGCCGTGACGGCGGACGATCGCGCAGCGCTTCTCGCGCTCCTGTCGCCCGTGCATCGTGCCGCCGAGGCGAGCCCGCTCGTGCGTGCGCTGGTCGACGCCGACGAGATTTTTCACCCGCTCGCATGGACGAGCGACGAGGCCTACGCGTTCTTGCGCGAGCTTCCGGTCCTCGAGGCGAGCGGCGTCGTCGTCCGCGTTCCAAACTGGTGGAGCCGCCGTTCGTCGCGGCGCCCCGAAGTGCGCGTCACCGTGGGCGCCAATGCGCCGTCTGCCGTCGGCGTCGATGCGCTGCTCGACTTCGACGTCGACGTAACGCTCGAAGGGGAGCCGCTTTCGAAGAGCGAGCTGCGCGACCTTTTGCGCGCGTCGAGCGGCCTCGCCCTCGTGCGCGGGCGGTGGGTCGAAGTCGACGCCGAACGCCTTCGTGGGCTGCTCGACCACTGGAAAATCGCCGAGACTGCGGTGAAGCGCGAAGGGCTCACGTTCCTCGAAGCGATGCGCCTGCTCGCGGGCTTCGAGGGTGGGGCCGCGCGCGAAGGCGACGCGGAAAGCGAGGCGCAGGACGCGAAGGCGTCGGCCCACGACCCCACGTGGCAGCGCGTGACGGCGGGCCCGTGGCTCGACGCCGTGATGCGAGGGTTGCGATCGCCCGATGGCCTCGCGGCGCGGGGCCCCGGCGATGCGCTGCACGCGACGCTGCGGCCGTATCAAAAGGTCGGCGTGACGTGGCTCTTATGGCTCTACGAGCTCGGTCTCGGCGGCTGCTTAGCCGACGACATGG
>JANXMC010000071.1 GCA_025354825.1 Myxococcales bacterium | reverse complement strand
GTTCACGGAATTAACGCAGGTTTCCTGCCGGATTTTGCAAACCAGCGGTCCATATGCGACGCAAAGACCGCCAGGCTTCTGGCTGATTTAGAGGAGCACAGGGTGTTTGGAGATGAGTATTTCCAGTCTGACGTTTAAACTATCGCAATGATGGAAAGCTGCAAGCACCCCGTCATTTTTGCCCCGTACCCGAAACGCAACGTTAAGACTGGACATAAAAGCCTGAAATGAGTTAGAATGATTGGCCGCGTGAAACTTTTTTTTGCGTCCGCTTGTCCCTAAATTTGACTTCATGGTGGAAGAATCTGGCCTGGTAGCTCTTTTGGTTTCCAGCTTTACAGTGCCCGCCATTCAGCATACCAGCCCAGGAGGTTGCAGGTTTGAACAACTGGAAACGAAACGTCTTTTGTGGCGAGCTTCGGCTCGCAGACGAAGACAAGGAAGTAACACTTAATGGCTGGGCGCATCGTCAGCGCGATTTGGGAAATTGCGCGGGAAGAGGCGCGTCGTTCTCGGCACGCGCCCCCACCCGACGTCTCACATCCCGGGAACGGACATGACTTCGATGACTTCGATGTAGCCGTCGGGCGTCATGAAGTGCGGGTGACCTTTAAGCATCTCCGCGACCGCCTCCTTGGATTCACCCTGAAGGATCGAATAGCCCCCTAGCTCGTTGGCAACGGGCTTTGCGCCCGCCGGCGTGACGCGCAGGCTCTTGCCGAGGGGCGCCCCCATGTCGACGATGGCCGAGGCCGCCTTCGACCCCCACGACATCCATGCGTCCATTCCGGCCTTCTGCTGCTCTGGTGTGGACTTCATCATCTGCTCGAAGGAAGCCGAAGTTGCATAATAGAGAACGAGAAATTTTTTCATGGTGAGGTCCCTCGCGGCGCGCGCGGGACTGCCCCGTTCGATCGACGAGTGCAGCTCGGGAATACGCCGCTTCGCTCACCGGGGCAACGCGCCCGTGTCGTTCGATAGCGGCGGACGAAGCCGCGCCCTCGGCGTCACGTTTGTTACTCCCGCACCGACTCGCCGTTGGCTACCTGTTCACTCTAGCTGGCCACTGCAAGACGGGAGAACACGACGATGCGACGCAAGATGATCGCGGCACTCCAAATATCGCTGGATGGGTTCACGCAAGGCGAAGACCGTGGTGAGCCCCCGTGGGTCGAATCGTGGGCCGACGCACTGCAGCTGATTCCCAATGTCGACGCGTTCGTGCAGGGCGCGGGGATGTACCCCGGCTACGGAGACTATTGGGCCGCCATTCATAAAGCCCCGAAAGAGAACGCGCCGTTTAGCGACCAACCGCCGACGGCGGAGGAGGTCGCCTATGCGAGCTTGGCCGCCAAGACTCCTCACTATGTCGTCTCCGCATCGCTCGAGAAGGTCTCGTGGCCGCCCACCGCGCGCATCGTTCGTGATGTGAGAGAGCTTCAGTCACTCAAAGCGCAAGCCGGCGGAAACATCTACGTCGTCGGCGGCGCGACCCTCGTCATGAGCCTTTTGAACAGCGAGCTTCTCGACGAGCTCAAACTGGTCGTGCATCCAATTCTCCTCGGCGGTGGCAAGGCGCTTTTCGCAGGCGTAACCGCACGTCGCGCGCTCAAGCTCGTCTCCGCAGAGCCGTCGAAGGCGGGTAGGGTTATCCTGACTTACAGTATGTAGGGCAGCCCGAAGACGCGTCCGAGGCTCGGGTTCACGAAGTGATCGATGCTCGCGACTTTCCCCTGTCGCATTCCCACGAGCTGAATCGCGCGCAGCGTGCGCACCAGCCCGGGACCATCTGCGCGGTAAAACGCGAGGGCCGTTGTGCCGTTTGCGCGTGTTCGAACGATGCCCACATCGCTGGGGCCGCGCGCGAGCATTTGGCGGTAAAATTCCCCGCTCGCCTCGAGCCCCGAAATCCACGTGGCGTAGGGCGGCATCGAGGTGGTGACGTCTTCGTGGAACAGCGCGACGAGGGCATCGACGTTCGCCTCTTCGTAGGCGCGCACGTACCGCGCGAGAAGGGCTTCGTCGACCTCCCCCGTGCTCGCGGCGAAATCGCCTGCGTCGCGCCCGACGTTCAAGCAAGTATCGCTCGTCTCAAAACCGCCAGGCGATTTTCACGATACGGCCACCCTCCTTCAGCTCGGTGCTCGAGATCGACCCCCCCGTGAGCCAGCGCGTGGCGGCGCTCGCGCGCTCGTTCGCCGGGCGATGAAAGATCCACGGGACGAGAATCCCCGTGCCGATCCCGAGGGCCGCGCCTGCTGTGAGATCGGTGAAATAATGCCGGTCGGCCGCCATACGAAGGTAGCTGGTGACGAGGGCGACGGCGCCGCCGGCAATCCATACGAGCGGCGCAAGCCGGTATCCGCGCATGGTCGCGACGGTTCCACCCGCGGCGGCGATCGCGAAGCCCAAGCCGTTGTGCCCGCCCGGGAACGATTCGACCGACGAGTGGGACGCGAGGGCGCTCGCGCGCTGAGCGTCTGGAACGGCATGGACCTCCGGGCGCTCCCGTGGAAGCAGCGCGGTGAGCCCCTGCTGGAGAACGGCGTAGGTCACGGTCGCTTCGGTGACCAAAAGAAGATTTTCGGCGACTTCGTGGCCGCGCCCATCGTGCATCGGCACTGCGATGGCGAGGCCGATGCCGGTGAGCGGGCCGACCCCATATCCAAAGATGTCGCTGACGAGACTCGCGGACGACCCGGGCGAAAGCTTGAACGCGCTACGAAACGCGCCGTCGAGGCCGTTGACCTTGCCGTTCGCGCCGTCGCAAATCACGCAGGCGGGCGTGGACAGGTTTGGCTTAATCGCCGCGGCCCACACGATCAGCGTCGCGCTAAGCGCGCCCGTCACCGCGATGTCGATTGGCACGTTCGTGCGCAGCGCAATCCGCGGTGACGTCGCCGTCGGTGCGGGCGTGGGCTCCACAGGGGTGGGAGCCCGCTCCGGCGTGGGCGCGACGGCCTGCGCCTGTGCAAACGCGGAGGGCGAAAGCAGAGAGCTCGAGAGGATCAGCGAGCCGCCCACGACGCACCGAACGGACCACGAGGCGACCGTCTGATGTGTGTGGACGTGCTCGGTTCGCAGGGAGGTAGTAGGCAAGGTCGACGAGCTCGGGCAGGATGTGCGTTCAGTGGGGCGAGGGGCGGAAGGCCTCTCGAATGCTCTGTTCTCCGCCACGCGCCGGATCGTTCGAACCGCGTCGCTCAGCCGTCGGCGCCGTGCGCTCACCCCTTCGTCGACGCCGCCGTAAGGCGTGAGTGGCGGCGGCCGTACGTTCCGTAAATCACGAACCCGATGACGAGCCACACGAGGAGACGAATCCACGTATCCCTGGGCAAACCATACATCACCCAAATGCAGGCGATGGCGCCAGCAGGGGCCACGATGTAGTAGGCCGGGACGCGGAACGGGCGCTCGGCTTCGGGGCGGGTCCACCGCAAAACGAAGACGCCGACGCAGACGAGGACGAACGCGAGAAGCGTTCCGATCGAGACGAGCTCGCCCACGAGGCTCATCGGCAAAAGGCCGCCGCAGAGCGCCACGAAGGCGCCCGTGACGACCGTTGCGATGTGAGGGGTACCGAAGCGCGGGTGAAGCGACGAGAACCACGGAAGCAGGCCGTCGCGCGCCATGGCGAAGATGACGCGCGTCTGCCCCATCATCATCACGAGGACGACGGACGTGAGCCCCGAGAGAGCGCCGAGCTTCACGAAGAACGTGAACGCCTTCGCCGCACCGGGCGACCAGTGTCGGAGCTCGACGATGCGATCGATCCCGACGGCCACCGGATCGGGAACACCGAGCTCACGGTAAGGGACGACGCCTGTGAGGACCAGCGCTACGAGAATGTAGAGAATCGTGCAAACGACGAGTGACGCCAGAATGCCAATTGGCAAATCGCGCTTGGGGTTTTTGCACTCCTGCGCCGTTGTCGAGACGGCATCGAAACCGATGTACGCGAAGAAGACGACGCCGGCGCCGGTGAGAACGCCAGGCCAACCGAAGCTCGTAATCGTCTCGCCTGCGCGGGTGCTCGGCCCCTCGGGCGGAACGAGCGACGCGAGCCCAGTGGCGGCCGCGTTCCCGACCCAGTTACTCGAGCTCACGACGCTCCAACCGAGAACGATGAACGCGATGACGATCGTGATTTTCACTACGACGATCGCATTGTTGACGATCGCCGACTCGCGCATTCCTCGGTAAAGAATGGCCGTCACGACGATGGCGATGAAGCTCGCGGGGAGATTCCAATACCCGTGGGTTTGGTGCCCATCCGCGAGGGTGACGAGATCGCCCCAAGGGCTTTGCGTCAGCATCAGCAGCGGATCGGGGAGCGAGATCCCCAACGTCTTCTTCAACAGCGAAAGCAAATACCCAGACCACGAGACCGAGACGGTGACTGCGCCGAATGCGTATTCGAGAATGAGATCCCAACCGATGATCCACGCGACGATCTCGCCGAGGGTCGCGTACGAGTACGCGTAGGCTGAGCCCGCCACCGGGATCATCGCCGCCATCTCCGCATAGCAGAGGCTGGCGAGCGCGCAGAGGATGCCGCCGACGACGAAGCTGTAGACGATGCCGGGGCCGGCGTAATACGCAGCGGCCGTGCCGGTGAGGGAGAAGATGCCGGCGCCGATGATGGCGCCAATGCCGAGGAGCGTGAGGTTGAGAGGGCCGAGCGTGCGCTTCAAGGCGCCGCCGTGACCGCCTTCGCCGCCAACGTCGTTGGCCTCGTCGAGCATCTGCTTGAGGGGTTTGGTTGCGAAAAGGTTCATTTCGGCGCGCAGTTGAGCACGATTTCCCACGATTCGCGAGGGGGGCGCACGCCGAGGGGCGGAAGCTACGGCGCGGCTCGAACCTCGCAACCGACGGAGAGCGCAGCTCGTGGCGCTCCTCCAACGCGTCGTTCAGAACCTCGAGCCGTGACCGTCGTTCCCTGGCGTCGAATGCGTCGTCATGGCGCGGCGGCTGCACCCGAGACGAAGTGATTGCGAATCAGATTCCAAACTTCGAGCGGCAAACAGTGATCCATCCACGGGTAGAGAACCGCCTCCTCCATCTTCGTGTGAGCGCGCAGCCGGGCGCGAAGCTCATCGATCTGCGTAAGCTGCACGTTTTGATGTTCGACCGCGTCCCTCAAAGAGGACAGCAGGGTGCGGAGCTGTTCGTGCTCGCTTCGTAGCCCGGAACACTGCTCGGGATGGGCCCCTTCGAAGAGTGGCAAGATGTGTCCATCCTCGGCATCGATGTGAGCGAGAAGGAGAACCGCGAGCTCGCCGTACGCCGCTTCAAGCGCGCGCGCATCACCGGTGTTCGCACTGCTCGAGAGCTTGCCTACCAGCGAATCGAGATCGTGATCGCACGAGACGAGGGTCGCGTAGGGGCGCGGGCTGGATGGTGTCGACATGCGTGTACCTCTTCGACGCTTGCTTCGTGGTGGCCTTGTGAGAGGCGATTCAGCAAATCGACGGCCCCGCTTGCGGAGGCGTGCGCGGTCGCGTCGCGTCGACAGCGTGATCGGAGATGGTGAGGACCGGAATGGGGGAAGCCCGAACAACGCGTTCCGCGACACTTCCCATGAAGAGTCGTGACATGCCGTGGCGCCCGTGCGTTCCCATCATGATCAAATCGGCACGGGACGTTTCGGCCGTCTCTACAATCACCTTCCAGGGGTCGCCGAGAACGATTGCAGAGTCCGTTCGTGCCCAGGCGAGCTGCGTTTTTTCCAACAGCGCTCCGAGCTCCTTTTTCACAGCGCGCGCCATGTCGTCCATCGGCCAACTCAAATCCTCGGCGTATCCGGAATAGGCTAGCGCCGGAAGCCAAGCTGCGTGGAGAAGCGTCATATTCGCACCGAACTTCGAGGCGATGGACACCGCAAAATCCAGAGCCGCAAGGGACGACGCACCAAAGTCGACCGGCACCAAAATGTGAGTGATGGTTCGCATGTGGGTTCGAATCTGCATGCGTCGTGCCTTGGGGGGCTCCTACCTCTCCCCTGACGGCGTGAGGCGAAGCTTCCCCCGGGGCGAGGCCCGTTCGAAGACAGTGCTCGAGGCTCGCGCAAGAGGTGCGTACGCGCGCAAACGGCGCACGGGCCCTCGCGGCTCGCGAAGGGCGCTCCGGGAAGGGCACGCGACTTGCTGCTCTGCATCGGCAACGCACCGCTAACGTCGACGAGGGCCTCCGTGACGGCATTCGCACCAACGTCTCATCTTGGCGATCGAGACACCTGCATCCATTGCGGAACCGAGCTTGCGGTCACCGCCCGTTCCGCATTCTGCTGCGCCGGCTGCGAGCACGTCTATGAGCTGCTCAAGGGCGAGTCCCTCGGCCTCTTCTACGAGTTGGGCGGCGGGCGCAGCTCGCCCGTCGACGCCCCGGCGGCGCGGAAACGCGATCACAAGTGGATCGAGGCTCTCGAGGCGCGCCGGTCCAGGATCTCCCACCAACCCATCGACCTCGATATTCAAGGCGTTCACTGCGCCGGCTGCGTCTGGCTTCTCGAGGAGCTTTTTCGTCGTCATGCGGGCGCCGGGCGCGTTGTTGTGAATCCGACGCTAGGCCGCGTCACACTCGCCGTCACCGACGCGTTTTCGCTCGAAAGCTATGTCACCGACGTTGAACGGTTTGGGTACCGCCTCGGTCCACCGCTGAAGGCCCACGAAGCGCGGGCGAGCAACCTGCTGCTTCGATTCGGGATCTGCCTCGCGCTCGCGATGAACGCGATGATCTTTTCAATCGCGATTTACGCCGGCCTGCGCGAAGGGCCGCTCTTCCAGCTTTTTCAGAGCATCGTCCTCGCGCTGTCGACGCTGAGCCTTCTGGTTGGAGGCCCCGTCTTTTTCCGCGCCGCGTGGCAGGGGCTTCGTCGTGGTGTCGCGCACCTCGATTTGCCCATCGCACTTGGGCTTCTCTTCGCGTTCGCGGGCTCTGTGTACTCGTTTGTGTACCGCCGCGGCGAGGGGAGCTACTTCGATACGCTCAACGTCTTCATCGCGCTGATGCTTCTCGGGCGGTACCTGCAAGAGCGCGTGCTCGAACGGAACAAGCAGCTGCTTCTTGCGAGCGACGGCGCCGACGGGCTTTTTACCCGGCGCATTCGCGCGGGCGAGGTCGCTCTCGTGCCGTGCACGGATGTCGCGCTGGGCGACGCGCTGCTCATCGCGCCAGGGGATCTCGTTCCCGTTGCCGCGACACCACGCGGTCACGGGGCGCGCTTCTCTCTCGATTGGATCACGGGCGAGAGCGCGATCCGATCCTACGAAGCCGACGAGACCGTGCCGGCCGGCGCCTTCCTCGCGGGGACGGAGGCCGTGACGCTCGTGGCCACCGAATCGTTCGCCGGTTCCGCGCTCCTCACGCTCCTTCAATCGCCGAGGGTGGGCGAGACCGCGCGCGCGAACGAGAAGCCGCGCGCGACACCTTGGTGGCAGCGTCTCGCGCGGCTCTACGTCGGCGCGGTCTTCCTCACGGCGGCGCTCGGCTTCGTCTTCACGCTCGCGCGCGGCGCAGGCGTAGGCATGGCGATGGACGTGACCACCGCGATCCTCGTCGTCACCTGCCCGTGCGCCTTTGGGATCGCGACGCCGCTCGCCTACGAGCTCGCGCAATCAGGGCTACGGCGCGCGGGGTTGTATGTGCGATCGCCTGGGTTTCTCGACCGCGCGACGCAGGTGACGCGGGTGGTGCTCGACAAGACGGGCACACTCACAACAGGCAGCCTGATCGCCCATCGCGTCTGGGCGTCGCCTGGCATGAGCGAGGTGGAAATGGGTGTGCTCTTCAATATGGTCGCCAGGAGCACCCATCCTAAGAGTGCTGCCGTGAAGCGGGCGCTTGGTGGCGGCTTTCCGTTCCGAGGCGAGCTTGCCGTTGTGGAGCACGCCGGCCTCGGGCTCGAGCTGCACGAGCACGGGGTCGTGTACCGATTCGGAGCTCTCGCGTGGAGCGCGCCGGCCGCCGTGATGTTGCTGCCCGAGGGCATCGACGCCGACGTCGCGTTCTCCGTCGATGGCGTCCTCCGCGTCGCGTATCGCACGGTCGAGCAGCTCCGGCCCAACGCTGCGGAGGACGTGCGCGCCCTTCGGGAGGCGGGGTACGAGGTTGATCTTCTGAGCGGCGACACCGAGCTCCGCGTCCGAGAAGCGGCCCGTATCGCGGGCATCGCCGACGATCACGCGTTCGGGGCTCGCTCACCCGAGGGGAAGGCCTCGTGGCTCCGCGATCGGGACCGCGGCGATACGCTGATGGTCGGCGATGGGATCAACGACGCGCTCGTCGTCGACGCCGCGCACTGCTCGGGAACCCCCGCGGTGGACCGCCCGTTCATGCCGACGCGCGCCGACTTCTACTTCACGACGGCGGGGCTCGCGCCCATCCGCCTCGCCCTCGCCGCCGCGCGTGAGCTCGCGCGCGTGACCCACCGAAACCTCGTGATCGCGATTGTCTACAACCTCGTGGCCGTTGCCCTCGCCTGCACGGGGCGAATGTCGCCCCTCGTCTGCGCGGTGTTCATGCCTGCGAGCTCGCTCAGCGTGCTCCTGCTCACCGCCTCCTCTCTTTCGCGAAAGAGCCACCTATGGAAGTCATTCCTCTCCAAGTCTTCGTCAGCCTAGGCCTCGTGGTCGGCTCGCTCTTGCTGTTCGCGTTCACCTGCCGACAGCGCACGTTCGAGCACGCCGACAGGCTCGCCCTCCTCCCGATCGAAGACGAGCGCGCACTCGTTGCGCCCGCGCGCAAACCCTGCGCGCCGCCAGACGATCCCTAGGCCAAGATCGCGCTTTCTCGAAGGCATGCGCGTTGCTGAGGCACGCCTGCGAGGAGACTTCGATGAGCGCCATTTCTGAAGCCCACGCCGCACCTTCGGGGCCCCCTTACGGCGGCAAGGCGACGACAATCGTTTACAACGATCAGATCGCGCGGTGGTTCGTCGCAGCATCCGTGGTGTTCGGCATCGTAGCGATGCTCGCCGGCGCTGGGGCTGCTCTGCAGCTCGCATTCTGGCCCGCCAACTTCGACCATCGCATCGCCTTCGGACGCCTCCGACCCCTGCATACCAACGCGGCGATCTTCGCCTTCGTCGGTAACATGATCTTCGCGGGTATCTACCACTCGACGCAGCGGCTCCTAAAGACCCGCGTCGCGTCGGACCTGCTCGCGAAGATTCATTTCTGGGGCTGGCAGGCCATCATCGTCGCCGCCGCCGTCTCTCTCCCCTTGGGCTACACGCAGGGGAAAGAGTACGCCGAGCTCGAATGGCCCATCGACATCGCGATTGCCGTCGTTTGGGTGATTTTCGCGGTGAACTTCTTCTGGACGCTCGCGAAACGCAACGAAAAGCATCTCTACGTCGCCCTCTGGTTTTACATCGCCACCATCGTGACCGTCGCGGTTCTGCATATCGTCAATAGCCTCGCGATTCCCGTGTCCGCGATGAAGAGCTATTCGCTCTTCGGAGGCGCGCAAGACGGCCTCGTGCAGTGGTGGTACGGCCACAATGCCGTCGCCTTCTTCCTCACGACGCCCGTCTTGGGGATCATGTACTACTACTTGCCGAAGGCGGCCGAGCGCCCTGTCTATTCTTATAGGCTTTCGCTCATTCACTTTTGGGCACTCATATTCGTCTACATTTGGGCGGGTCCGCATCACCTCCTGAACACTGCTCTGCCGGATTGGGCGCAGACGCTCGGGGTGATCTTCAGCATCATGCTCTGGGCTCCGAGCTGGGGTGGAATGCTGAACGGCCTACTCACGCTGCGTGGCGCCTGGGCAAAGCTTCGCGTCGACCCGGTGCTCAAGTTTTTCGCCGCCGGGGTCACGTTCTACGGCATGGCGACGTTCGAAGGGCCGCTGCTCTCCATCAAGGGGGTGAGCAGCCTCGCGCACTACACAGACTGGATCATCGGTCACGTTCACGGCGGCGCTTTGGGTTGGAACGGATTCATGGCCGCCGGCATGTTCTACTGGATGGTGCCTCGCCTCTACGGCACGACGCTCTTCTCTAAGAAGCTCGCCGATCTCCACTTCTACCTGGGGACGATCGGAATTCTTCTCTACATGGGCGCGATGTACGTGAGCGGCTTCACGCAAGGCCTCATGTGGCGCGCGCTGAACCCCGACGGCACTCTCATGTATCCGACCTTCGTCGAGACGCTTCTCGCCGTCGCGCCGATGTACTGGATGCGCCTGGTCGGCGGCTTGCTCTACCTCGTTGGCTTTCTCGTGATGGCGTACAACCTCGCGCGCACGGCGCGCGCCGGAAAGGCCGTCGACGGAACCGTCGAAGTCTACGTCGTGGCCGAAGCTCCCGAATCTCACTGGACCGAGGTTGTCTTCGGGCGCCCCGTCGTCTTCGTCGCCTTCATCGGCGCGATGCTCGGGTCGCTCGCCGTGCTGAACGACCTCGCGAGCGTCTTCATCGCGAGCAGCGCCGTCTTCATCGCCGTCGTGGGCGCCGTGCTTTTGCAGGTGTCGAAGGTAGACGGCGCGCCGTCGTGGCACCGTCTCCTCGAAGGTCGGGCCCTCGTCTTCACGGCCTTCACCACCATCGCCGTGCTCGTGGGTGGGGTGGCCGAGTTGATTCCCGCCATCATCGTCGCCCCGGCGGCGCAGACGAATGCGACCGCGCAGCAGCCTTACAAACCTCTCGAGCTGGAGGGGCGCGACATCTATGTCCGCGAGGGTTGCTATCTGTGCCATTCGCAGATGATTCGCCCGTTTCGATGGGAGACGATGCGCTACGGCGATGTCTCGGCCATCGGCGACTCGCGCTACGACCACCCGTTTCAATGGGGGTCGAAGCGCACGGGGCCCGATCTCGCACGCGAGGGCGGAAAATACCCCAATCTTTGGCACTACAAACACTTGGGAGATCCACGCTCGGTTACGCAGGGCTCGAACATGCCGCCCTACGCCTTTCTCGAAACCTCCGAGGTCGACTTCACGAAGACGATCGAGAAGCTCCGCGCGATGCGGACGATAGGCGTGCCCTATACGAGCGAGCAAATCGGCGCCGCCAGCGAGAACGCGAGAGCGCAGGCCAACGAGATAGCCGACGACTTGCGCGGCGCAGGCGTCGCTGTCCGAGCGACGACCGAAATGGTGGCGCTCATCGCGTACCTCCAGCGCATCGGCCGCAACCCCAAGCCCGCGACGGAAGCCGTGCCCAGCGTCGCCGCCACGGTCCGCTGACCTCGACCCATTCGCCTAGGAGCGCTCCACGTGTACGCCCAACTCTTCACCCAAAGCCCGCTGCTCGTCCTACCTCTCGTGGCCCTCGCCCTCTTCGGGGCCGTCTTCTTCACCGTCGTGGTCCGCGTCTTTGCGCGGCGCGCGCAGACCTACGACGCCGCCGCGAGCCTTCCCCTCGAGAACGACGAGGCACGTCATGTCTAGCCCAGAGAAAGACGAGATCGTTCACCGCTACGGCGATATCGAAGAGATGGACAACGAGCTCCCGAAATGGTGGCTCTATATTCTCTACGGCTCAATCGTGTTCGCGTTCGGCTACTGGTTTCACTACCAAGTTTTTCGGAGCGGGGAGAGCCCCACCCAGGCCTACGCCCGCGAGGTGGAGGCCGCGCGCGCGGTCGAAGCCGATCGCGTTCGGGCTGCCGGCGTCATGAGCAACGAGGCGCTTCTCACGCTTTCGAGAGACACGGCAACCGTCGCGAAGGGGAAAGACGTATTCGCACAGACGTGCGTGGCGTGCCACGGCGCTAACGGTGGAGGTACGATCGGCCCTAACCTGACCGACAGTGCGTGGATCCATGGCGGCGCCGCGCAGAACGTGTTCGCCACCGTGCGCGACGGCGTGATCGCGAAAGGGATGCCCGTGTGGGGGCCCCAACTCGGTGCCGAGCGCGTGCAGGCGGTCACCGCATACGTGTTGACCCTCCGCAACACGAACGTCCCCGGCGGCAAAGCGCCGCAGGGCACGAACGAAGCGATGTGATGCGATGAAGCCGCCCGGCCGCGTATCGCTCCCCGTGCTGCGTGATCCGCTCGAGGGGGCCCTCCGTCGCGACGGCTCGCGCGTGGCGATGATGCCGGCGGACGTTCACGGGCGCTTCGACACGCGCCGCAAAGTCGTCTTCGCGATGCTCATCACGCTATGGGCCTCGTTGCCCTGGCTGCGCGTGGGGGGCAATCCGGCGGTGTTCTTAGATATCGAGCATCGGAGATTCTATCTGTTCGGTCTCACGTTCAACGCACAAGACGTGTGGCTGCTTTTTTTCCTGGTGACCGGCGTTGGCTTCGGGCTTGCCTATGCCACCGCACTGCTCGGGCGAGCCTGGTGCGGCTGGACCTGCCCACAGACTGTGTTCCTCGAGGGCGTTTACCGTAGGTTCGAACGCCTAATTTTGGGTTCGCGGGATACGCGCACTCGAGCCGCGAGGTCGCCGCTGACGCTTTCCCGCGCGCTCCGTTACGGCCTCCTCCATCTCGTTTACGTCGTGATCTCGATCGGCGTCGCGCACGTTTTCTTGAGCTACTTCGTCTCGCTCCCCGTGATGTTCCGGATGGTGCGCGCGAGCCCCGGCGCCCACCCCGAGGCGTTCGCCTGGGCGCTCGCGCTCACGCTCGTCTTTTATGGCAACTTCGCCTGGTTCCGCGAACAGCTCTGCCTCGTTGTCTGTCCTTACGGTCGCTTGCAGTCTTCGCTTCTCGACAACGATTCCCTCATCGTCGGATACGACACGACGCGAGGCGAACCGCGAGGCAAACCCTCGGACGCGAGTGCGGGCGCGTGCGTCGACTGCAAACGTTGCATTGTGGTTTGCCCTACGGGAATCGATATCCGGAACGGTCTCCAGATGGACTGCCTCGCATGCACGGCGTGCATCGACGCCTGCGACGAGGTCATGGACAAGCTCGGGCGCCCCCGTGGGCTGATTCGCTACGACTCCCTGAACGGCCTCGAGGGGCGGCAGAAACGCATCGTCCGCCCTCGGATCGCGCTTTACACTGCACTGCTCGTGGTCGGCGCGGTCGTCGCAACGACGGCCTTCGCCCGTCGCTCGGATCTCGAAGCGACTCTTCTGCGACTCCCCGGCGCTCCCTACGTGGTCGAGCGAGGCACGATTCGAAACGCATTCGAGCTTCACATCGTGAACAAGCGCCCAACGAGGGAGACGTTCGTGCTTGGCCCCGCAATGGATCTCCCATCGGAGGTGGAGCTCGTGATCCCCATTCGTGAGCTCACACTCGAGCCGATGGGTTCGCAGCGCGTTCCTGTCTTCGCGATCGTTCCCGAGAGCGCATCGATTCGCAATCTCACAGTTCGCGTCGAGATTCGTCGGCCCTCGTCGCCCCTCGGGACGGCGGGTGCACGCGTTGCCACCGGCGCGTTTCTGCGGCCAAACCCATGAACCTCGAGCTCGTTGCGCCGTGCTTTCTGATGGGCGTCTTCGGCAGCGCGCATTGCGTTGCAATGTGTGGGGGCATCGCGGGCAGCCTCTCGTGCGCGGCATCGTCGGAATGCGCGCGACCGCGCCGGAGCCTTGCGCTCGCCCTAAGCTACAATCTCGGCCGCGTCGCAAGCTACGCGGCTGCGGGCGCTTTCGCGGGCTCCGTCGGCGTGATGGTGAGCGCCGTGTTCGACCTCCACGCGCTTCAAGCGGGGCTTCGGCTCGTCGCTGGAGTGGCGACTCTGGGTGTTGCGCTCTTCGTTGCCGGCCTGTTCCCCGCCTTCGCCGCCGTCGAGCGCTTAGGAGGCCCCCTATGGAGCATCGTCGGGCCTATCGCGCGTCGTCTCCTCCCCGTACGAACGGCGGGGCAGGCGGTGCTCCTCGGAGGCCTGTGGGGCTTTCTTCCTTGCGGAATGGTCTACGCTGCCTTGGCGATCGCGTTGGGCGCTGGATCAGCCTCCGGTGGCGGTCTCGCGATGGCAGCGTTCGGTATCGGTACGCTGCCCGCGATGGTTGCCACGAGCCTGGTTGCCGGCGCCGTCATGAACGTCGCGCGGCGCTCCTGGGTTCGTAAAGTGGCAGCTGTCGGCCTCGCCTGCTTCGGCATCTTGGGGATCGCGATGGCGGCCGCGCAGATAGCCTCGCTCCGGGCTGGCGACCATGGCGCCGCGACCTGCTGCCACCGACCCCAAAGAACCTAAGCGTGCAGGGCCTCCAACCGTGGAGGCAGGGGCGCCGAGGCCAGCGACCGTACCTCTTTGCATTTCGTGTCGCGCCCATCGAATACGGTTGGGACTCGGCCATTCCCCATCCCAACCGTGGAAACGTTCGCGGACTCCGAGAGGGGGACGTAGCCTGGCCGGGTGGAGGCGAAGATGGCGAAAGCACGCTGGGTCGATGTCGTTCTCGCGGTGGCCGTTGGGGCATGCGGTCATACGGCCGGAGAGGCCAATGCGCCGTCGGAAGTGACGCCCGCACGCATTACAACCGTGGCCTTCGCACCCGACTCGTCGAAGGTCGACAAGGTTGGCGCAGCCGACGGCGCGCTCCTTCCCGATGGCACGCCCGATCTCGCCATGCGCGTTCAACTCGAAGGGCCCGTAACGGCACTCTTCGTCGTGGCGACGGACAAGTTTGGCCGGCCCATGGGGAAGTTCCAGGCGGACACGCTGGTAGGCGGGCAGGCGATGCCGCGCGAGCTCGCGGGGGCGCACGATGGGAAAGAGACGTCTGGGCTCGGCGTGTTCGAGGGGAACCAGCTCCTCAACAGCCCCGACGGTTCCCTCTCATGGATCGGCGGCGGCCCTCACACGATCACGCTTTACGTGAACGGCACGCCGAGCGGAGCGCCCGATCTCCGCGTCTACGCGCTCGGGGCCGACAAGCTACTTGCGGTGAGCAGCGTCGTGCGGCGCTAATACGCAACGAGGCGCGATGCGTTCCCTTCGCGTTCGGTCGTTGGACGCGAGCCAACGAATCGCGGCAGGATCCCTCGGGATCCAAACCCGTGACACCGATCATCAGGAGATTTACAACATCACCAATTACGGCGAAGCGCAGACCGAGCCGCTTCGCACCAATCGTCTCAACGGCGCATACTCGCTCGTCTTCACCCGGGGCGGGCCGCCTCCCGCCCTCGACACGTCGTGGCTTGGCGCGATGGGCCTCAAAGGGTTTGTGGGCGCCGAAGGGCGCGGCCGCGTGACGGGGGTAGGAATCGACGGGCAAGACGGGCGGTACGCCTATACGGTGGGCCTGGCCAACGCGGTGGCACAGTATTGGGCGCCCGCGGCTGCGGGGAGCGGCTATTACAATCTCCCAGGCGTGTTGCCCGGAACCTATACGCTGTCGATCTACAAGAACGAGCTTTCCGTTCACACCCAAAGCGTGACCGTTGCCGCCGGGGGCACCGTCGTCTTGAACACGATGGGCGTCGATGATCCGAGCCGCGTCACTCCGATTTGGCGCATCGGCGATTGGGACGGCTCGCCGAACGGTTTCGTCAATGCCGACAAGATCACGTCGATGCACCCTTCCGATCCGCGAATGGCGTCGTGGGCCACGGGCACGTACGTCGTCGGATCGTCGTCGGCGGCGAAGGCGTTCCCCTCCTACCAATGGAAAGACGTGAACAATCCGATCACCATCGAGTTCACCCTATCGGCCGCGCAACTGGCGGCGCGCACGTTGCGCGTGGGGATCACCGCGGCATTCTCGGGGGGCAGGCCCCAGGCGACCGTGGACCGCTGGGCGTCTCCACCGCCGGCCCCTTCGACTCAGCCCGATACGCGTACTCTCACAGTGGGCACGTACCGCGGTAATAACGCCGTGTACGCCTTCAACGTGCCTGCCGGCGCCTTCGTGGAAGGGAAGAACACGCTCACTCTGACGGTGATTTCAGGCCTGGGCGGCGCAAAGTTTTTGAGTGCGGGCATCGCGTACGACAGCGTCGATCTCTATTGAGAGAGCGGGCGGCCTGCGAACGGAACGTGCTTGCGATCCGTTCATGCGCCACGCTCGAACGGTCACCTCCGAGATGATTGACGTTGGCGACCTCTTTTCCGCGGCCGCCGGGTCCCATCTGGTCTCAGGCTTACGCTGCATCGCTTCTCTTTCGAGTGGTAGCATCGCGCCCATGACGCCGAGCCCGTCGGTCCCCTTCGAGTGCCTTGCCGCCGGCGATTCACCGCGCAGACGCGGTGTGCCTACCAAAGCGCTCGTCGTCTTCTCCACGTGGACCGTGGTTGGAATGTTCGACGTCGGGCGGAGCACCATGCAGCGCTTCGCGGGCGTCGGGCGCGCGCTTCGACCGGAGGACTACGCGCTGGCGTTCGAAAGCGTGTGGCTCTGGGCGGCATTCACGCCGCTCATTTTCGCGCTGGCCGAGCGATTTCCCTTCGAACGGACGACGTGGGCGCGGCGCCTGGGCCTGCACGCGTTCTTCGCCGTCACCGTTGCGGCGCTCGACGTGGCCTGCGATCAGCTCCTCGTTCCGCTGGTTGCGCCGAACGCCACGGCGCCCTTCGCGCAGCGGTTTCTCGCCGAGTCGTTCCTCAATCTCTATAGCTACTTCGCGGTTCTCGGCGTGGGGCTCGCGCTCCGTTGGAACCGCCTCTACCACGAGCGGGAGCTGCGCGTGGCGCGCCTCGAAACCGAGCTTTTGCAGGCCAAGCTCGACGCCCTCGAGATGCAGCTTCGACCTCACTTTTTGTACAACGCCCTCCATACAATCAGCGGATTAGTACGCACGGGCCAGAGCGCCGTCGCCGTGCGGGTGATTGCGGATCTCGGCGATCTCTTACGAAACGTGCTCCGCCGCGATGCGACGCACGAAGTGCCTCTCGCGCGCGAGCTCGCCCTCGTCCTCGGCTATTTGTCGATCGAGCAGGTGCGCTTCGGTGGCCGCCTCCGCGTGACCTTCGACGTCCCCGAGACGATTCAACAGGCGAGGGTCCCCCACTTCCTGTTGCAGCCGCTCGTCGAGAACGCCGTGCGCCACGGCCTGGACGCGTCGGCTGAAAACTGTGAGGTCGTCATTCGCGCGACCAAAGACGGCGACGCCCTCGTCCTCGACGTCGAAGACAGCGGCGGCGGCGAAACGCGGCGCGGCGGCGCGGGGATCGGCCTCGGTGCGACGCGCCAGCGCCTTGCTCACCTATACGGCACGGCGCAGAGTCTAGACCTCGGTGCTACCCACGACGGCGGCATGCGCGCGCGCATCGTGATCCCCTTTCACGAAGCGCGCATCGAGGCGGCCGCGCGATGAGCACGAGCGCCAGCGCCGGCGTCGACGCGCGCGTCCGAGTCCTCGTCGTCGACGAC
>JANXMC010000855.1 GCA_025354825.1 Myxococcales bacterium | reverse complement strand
AACCGAGGGAGGTACGCCGCGTTCTTCGTGGTGATCGCGCGCGGCCGCGCCCAGAGGTTGTCCCCCTCGGTGTCGACGGATACGAGGAAGCGCACGTTAGGCGTGCCCCCTACCGCATCGCCCTCAGCCGACGGCCGCCTTGAGAGACCCGTCGGCGATCCCCGCAACGGCCTCGGCGTGGCCGCCGATGAGAATGCCCTTTACGAAGACCTGCGGAAACGTCGGCCAACCGCTCCAGAGCTTGATGGCGAGGCGCGGCTTCCACTCCGAGAGGTAGCTGCCGTATTCGAGATACGTGAACGGGATGCCTGCGCCGTCGAGCGCTGCGCGCACCTTCTTCACGAAGGGGTTCTGCGCCATTCCCACGACGACGACGGCGTTCTTTTCAACGGCGGTGCGAACCGCGTCGACCGTCTCGGAGTTGAAGGCGGCGATGCGCGTGTTGGCCGCTTCGCTGCGCCGCGCGTCGTCGAGCAGGGGGCGTTTCGCGGAGGATGTGGAGGCTTGAGCTGTCATTTGCGGCGACTTGAGCACACCGCGGTGCGGGCCGCCACGCCCGTCGCCCTTCTGCGTCAGAGAGGTCTCGACCCCCGCACGCGCGCTCCGTCCTCTGCGGGCGTTATGCCGCCCGCGTCGTCGGGCACGATCAGCCCCTCGTGCTGCGAACGGTCTCCACGCCTTTCGACGCCGAGGCCGAGCTCGTCGTCGGCCTCGGCAAGGCGGGGTAGAAGCTCTCACGCGAGAACGCTCTCGCGCACGTGGCGGGCTAGCGCGGGAGCGAGCATGGAATACCTATTCACGGGAGCCACGGCTGGTTCTGCCAGCAGGGCGTCATTAAGAATTTGGCATTCGGATAGCCGCTCATCAGATCGCACGTCGCGTTGGCGTCCCACCAGCTGCTGGCGAGGCGTTTGCCCGGGCTCATAGCGAACACATCGAGCTGGCTCGGGCTCCGCGCGACGGCGCCGAAGATGGCCCCCGCGCTTCCAAACGCTGGGGCCGACGCTGGTGTCTGCGGGGGCGACGCGTTGGTGTTCCACCAGCTCGCGCCGGCCGCATCCCACCAATTCGTGAGGAGCATTCCGCTCAGCCCCATCGCGAAGACGTCGAGGTGGTTCGCGCCGCGCGCGACGAGCTGCAAGGGGCCGCCAGGCTCGAAGGCGCCGCCCGTCGAGATGGCGTAGGTGGCGTTGGCCCACCCCGCCGCGGCGCTCCACCACGTCGTCACGATATTGCCTTGAGCGTTCACCGCCGCGAGATCCATATGCGTCGCATCGCGCGCGACGAGCGCGAGCGCCGCAGAGCGCGGCAACGAGCCCGCGGGCGTGAGCCGCTGGTTCGCCCCAATCGACATGCATCGAATTGGCGTGTCGTCGGCGCGATGAGCGGCGAGATGTTAGCGGGAGCGCTCTTCCGCCCGAGCCTCGGTGGGCGCCGATATCGGCACGTCGGGCTTGGGCGGCACGGGGCCGACGCCGGCGAGGGCGAGCATCGCGATTCGAAGGGCGCGCCCGGCGAGGCGCGTCACGCCGTCGAAAGGGCGGGCGCGACGTGGCCGAGCGGGAAGGGGCGACGGCGAGGGCACGAGGAGCTCGGCGTGAGGAAGCAACGTCACGGCCCGCGGAAACGTCGCGACGAGCGGCGGTATTGGGCGTGGCGCAACGCTGTTCGCGACGAGGGTAACGCCGTCGACCCTTGCGGGAGATGCCGCTGCCGGAACAGGGGAGAAGGCGATCGCCAGGGCCAGCGCGAGCGCCATCAAGGCCGCGACGCATCGCAGCGCGTGGGCGCCTCGTGATCCGACTCCGCGCAGCTGAGCGATGTCCATTTTCGCGAAGGTAGCCACACACGACGCGCGCGCAAGAGAGCGTCGACTATGCTTCGCGGCCATGAAAAAGACGGCAGACGTCATCATCGTGGGCGGCGGGCACAACGGTCTGGTGGCAGCGCTCTTGCTCGCCCGCGCGAAGCTCGACGTGCTCGTGCTCGAAGACAAAGCGATGGTCGGTGGCGCAGTCAAAACCGAGCGCCCGTTCCCGAAGGCGCCTGGCCTCTCGACGTCGACGGGCGCGTACCTATTGGGCGTGATGCCGCCCGAGCTGATGTCGATCCTCGATATCGACATTCCCCTCGTACGCCGCGATCCGCACTATTTTTTGCCGACGACGGGAAAAGGCTATTTGCTTTTCGGCTCGGACCGAGAGGCGATGCGGCAGCAGTTCGTGTCGTTCTTTTCCGAAGCCGATTGGCGCGCGAACGAGGCGCTCACGGACGAGATTGGCAAGATTCGTGACGACATCGCGCCGACCTGGCTCGAAGAGCCGCTGTCGATCGAAGACACGGCCGAGAAATACCTGCGCCCCGAGCTTCGCCAGACGTTCGTGAATCTGTGCCGAAAGCCCGTGGGCGAGTACATCGACCGCTTCGGCTTCAAGAGCGATCTCGTGAAAGCGATGTACGCCGTTACCGACGGCTTCTCGGGCCTTTATGGTACGTGGGACACGCCCGGGACCGGGATGAACTTCCTCGTTCACAACATGTGCCGACTGCCCAATAGCGATGGCACTTGGATGATCGTGAAAGGTGGAATGGGGACGATTACCCAACGCCTCGCCGAGGCGGCGCGCAAGGCCGGCGCGACGATCGAGACGAACGCGAAGGTCGCGTCCATCACCGTTGGAAGCGACGGAAAGACGGCTACGGGCGTCGTGATGGCCGACGGAACCGAGATTCGTGCGATGTCGGTTGTGGTCAATGCCGACCCGTTCCGGATGCGCGATCTCGTTGGCAAAGAGAAGCTTCCGGCGGACTACAACGCGCGCATCGACGGCTACAAGCGCGACGGCTCGACGTTCAAGGTGAACCTCGCGCTCCGCGGTTTGCCGAAGTTTACGTGCCTACCCGAAGATCGTGGCCAGTTCGGACCGACGATTCACCTCCTGCCGGACGAGAAAGACGTGATGGCGTCGCTCCGCACTGGCTTCGACGACGTGCAGAACGGGCGCCTCTCCGAGTTTCCCACCATCGAGTGGTATATCCACACGACGGTCGATCCGAGCTTGCGCGACCCGGATGGGAACCACAACTCCGCGCTATTCGTGCAGTGGGTCCCCTACGAGCTCAAGGGGACGACGTGGGAGGCCGAAGAGGCGCGCTACGTGAAGCATCTTCTCTCGATTTGCGACCGCTTCGCGCCGGGGACGAGCGACCTGGTCGTCGACACGTTTCCGCTTCACCCGCAAAAGATCGAATCCCATTTCGGGATATCGCGTGGGCACATTCATCATGTCGACAACGCCTTTGGGTTTTCGGACCGCCTCCCCTATGCGACGCCGATTGCCGGCCTGTACTCGGCGAGCGCGGGGACGCACCCGGCGGGCTCGGTCATCGGCTGTGGTGGCCACAACTCGGCGCAGCGCGTGCTTCGCGACCTTGGTCTGAAGGCGTAGTCTCACCGCTTCATCGGCGTATTGCCATTTCGAACGATTGCCATCTTCCGCCTTGCGCATGCGGGCGAAGCGCGGTGTCGTGTCGGCGCGATCCTTACGAAAGAGGGGCTCATGCGAAAGAAAACGTGGACTTGGGCACTGGTGTGCGGC
The DNA here is from genome assembly GCA_025354825.1 of Myxococcales bacterium. Lineage (GTDB taxonomy): Bacteria > Myxococcota_A > Polyangia > Polyangiales > Polyangiaceae > JANXMC01. Next base: position 9,297 of record JANXMC010000855.1, on the reverse strand, counting down.
GCGCTCGCGCTGTCGGCGCTCGCGACGACCGGGTGCGACGACAAGGAGAAGGCGCAGGCCACGGCCGAGGCGCAGAAGAAAGAGGCCGACGATAAGGCCGCCGCCACGAAGAAGGAGGCCGACGACAAGGCCGCCGCGGCGAAAAAAGAGGTCGACGACAAGGCGCAAAAAGCCGCCATGGACGCAAAGGTCGCCCTGAAGAAGGACTCCGACGCCGCCGATCGCAAGATTACCTATCTCAAAGAGAAGGCCTCGAAGCTTACCGGCGCGGCGAAGAAGAATGCCGACGCCGCCGTGGGCGAAGTCGACAAGCGACGCGACGCGTTGCGTGGCGATACGACGAAGTTGGAGACCGCCGCGGGCGCAGAGTGGGATACGGCGAAAGCCTCGGCGACTGCCGATCTCGATCAGCTCACCAAAGCGATCGACAGCCTCGAGTCGACGATCACCAAGAAGTGAGGAGAACGTTCAATGTCCGCCTTCGAACATAACTCCGACGCATTCGGATACATCAACCTCGAGGACCTCGACGGCGTGCAGAATGCGCTGATCAAGCTCGGTTACGATCCGGGCGCCGCCGACGGCTTCGACGGCCCGAAGACGCAGGGCGCCGTTCGCAAGTTTCAGGCGAGCGCGTCGATTCGCGTCGACGGGATCGTCGGCTCCGAGACGCGCAAGGCGCTGGTCGACACGCTCGCGGAAAAGGCGGCACCGCCGCCCGCGCCCGACGCACCGCCCGCAACCTAGAGAGAGAGAGCGAACCGAAGTCGTCCCTCGAGGGCGGCTTCCGTTCGCGGCCTCTGCTTCGAGCGCGGGAAGAGGGCGCGGCACCGCGAGACGAACGGTTGTGATCGACCTGATTGTATTTGGCACTCTCGTCGCGTGCGTCGTTACCGTCGTTCCTCTGCGCAATCCCGTGTTCGCCCTGTTCGTCGTGGCCTGCGCCTACCTCTTCGTCGTGGACGTTCTTGGGGCCATCGGCGCGCAGACTCAAAACGGCCATCCGTTTCACGTCTTGGGCTTCGTCGTTCTCGGGTCCACGGCGATTCAGGGTCGGCTGCCCCCGAGGTGGCTCTCCCAACCGAAGGCGATACCTCCACGAAACCTCGCGGCGACCGGCGCGTCGCTTTCGTCTGCCATGCTCACCCGATGCCGACGAAGCACCGCCGTGAAACCGAGGCGCGCGTGCAGAATGCAACTATTCCCGCCGAGGAGACCGGCGTCGCGGCGTTCATCGCATCGATGCCCGACGGCTACCGCGAGCGCTTCGACGCCGTCGCGATGCGCGACCACGCGGGGATCGTCAGCCGCCGCAAAGGCGCGGCCGCTCACGCCGAGGTCTGGTGTGCCCTCCCCTACGGCGGCGCCATCGCCTGCGTCGTCGCCGACGATCGCCCAGGCCTGCTGTCGCTCATCAGCGCGGCCCTCGTCGTCCACACGCTCGACGTTGGCGCGGCGCAGGCCTACGGTCGAACGACGCCCCTCGGAACCACCGAGGTCGTCGACTTCTTCTGGTTGCAGCGGAGCGCCGCCGGCGGAAGCCCGCGCGTCGAGCCGTCCGAAGTCGCGTCCATGGGAAAGCTCCTCGACGCTCTTTTGCGCGGCCGAGTCGATCTCGACGCGGTCGTGAAGCTCGGCGCCCTGGCCGAACGTCCCGCGCGTCTCGAGGATGCGACGCGCATCCGGTTCGATCGCGGGAGCAGCAAAATCGTAACCGAGCTCACGATCGAAACGCCCGATCGCCCGGGCCTGCTTTTCGCGGTCACGCGCGCACTCTTCAACCAGCGCGTTCAAATCGTCCGCTCCGACGTGCGCACGGTTTCGAGCCGCGCGCAGGACAAGTTCGACATCGTCGAGTTCGACGGCGGGCGCGTAACGCCCGCGCGCCTCGACGCTCTCGAGGCCGAGCTTCGCCACGCTATCGAGGCGCTCGGCAAGGCGCCCACGGGCTGAGACGCGCCATCGCGAGAGACGTCGCGCGCCAGCGAGGTGACCCTTGCCGGTTGCTTCGACGTCGTCGCGTGCGTACGAGAGGTGCGTGGGCGACGAGGTTCAACGCGTATTAGAGGAGCGGTTCGGCCTTGACACGTTCCGTCCGTGGCAGCGCGAGGCCATCGATGCGCTCCTCGGCTCGCCCGGCCGCGTCCTCGTCGTCGCGCCCACCGGCGGTGGAAAGTCGCTCACCTACCAGGTTCCGGCGGCGCTGTTACCGGGCACGACGCTCGTCCTCTCGCCCCTCGTCGCACTGATGGAAGACCAAGTGCGAAGCCTCTCGGCGCGCGGCGTCGAGGCGACGTACATCGCGGCTACGCTGGAGCCCGACGTGCGGTACGACCGCGAGCAAGGGCTCGCCAAGGGGCGCTACAAGCTCGTGTACTGTGCACCCGAGCGCCTCGCGTCCGACGCGTTCGTCTCGCTCCTCACGCGCTCGAACATCAGCCTCGTCGCCATCGACGAAGCGCACTGCATTGCCCAGTGGGGGCACGACTTCCGCCCCGACTACTTGCGCATCGGCGCGCTGCTCAAGCGCCTCCGCCCACCGCGCTTGCTGGCGTGCACGGCCACCGCAACCCCGGCCGTGCGTGCCGAGATCCGCGCGCAGCTCGATCTCGACGACGGCTCCTGCCACGAGGTTCTGAAGGGGTTCGCGCGGCCCAACTTGCACCTCGCCGCGCGCAACGTCGACGGACCGAAAGAGGCGCGCGCGTCCGTCGTCGCGAGCCTCGATTCGGCGCTCGGCGCGCCGCGCACGCCCAAGGGCGGCGCCATCGTCTACGCGGCCACACGCAAGGGGACCGAAGAGATAGCGACGCTGCTAAGTGGTCGCGGCTGGAACGCGAGCCACTACCACGCGGGGATGGACGCCGACGCGCGCACCCGCGTTTCGGAGCGGTTCGCGCTTCGGAAGATCGACGTCGTCGTCGCGACCAATGCCTTCGGAATGGGGATCGATAGGCCCGACATTCGCGTCGTCGTCCACGCGCAGCCGCCGTCGTCCATCGAAGCGTATTACCAAGAGGTCGGCCGCGCCGGGCGCGACGGCGACGAGGCCTATGGGCTTCTCTTGTGCTCGGGGATGGACATCACGCTTCGCCGACGGCTCGTCGAAATGGGCGAAGGCGGCACTTCGGCACCGCCCGAGAAAGCGGCGCGCGCCTGGGGTCTCTTTCGTGATCTCCTCCGGTACCTCGATGCGCGCACCTGTCGGCACGACTTCGTCCTTCGCTATTTCGGCGACGAGCAAGAGCTCCTCGGCGGCTGTGGTCATTGCGACATTTGCGAGCAGCTCGACGCCGAAAACGACGCCGGTGGGGCAAGCTCGGTCGACGACGCGGCGACCACGCTCATCGTGCGAAAAGCGCTCTCCGGCGTGGCGCGCGCCCAACGACGCGGCGGCCTCGGGGCGATCGACGAGATGCTCCGCGGCATCACATCGGACCGAACGCGGCGCTTCGGCTTTACCGAATTATCAACTTTTGGACTCTTGAAAGAGCATTCGAGCGATTGGGTACTTGCCATTCTGCGCGCGCTTCTCGCGGCCGGCTGGGTCGACCTCACGCCCACGGAGCATCCGGTGCCCTACGTGACCAAGGCCGGAGGCGACGTGATGCGCGCCGAAGCCACAGCGCGCATCATGCTTCCCCTCCCCCGCGCGCAACGGGGGCGCGCGGCATCGGCGGGCTCGAAGCCGCGCTCGCGCGAGCCGGGCGAAGGGGGGCGCGAGCTGGGGATGGACGAGTCGTTACGGCCGCTGTTCGAGCGGCTCCGGGCGCGGCGCGCCGAGATCGCCCGGGAGCGAAAAGTCCCCGCCTACGTGGTCGCCTTCGACAAGACGCTCGTCGACATCGCGGCCCGCAAACCGCGTACGCGTGGCGAGCTGCTCGACTGCTACGGAATGGGCCCTTCGCGCGTCGAGCAGTACGGCGAAGGGCTGCTATCGGTCATCGCCAGCGACTAAGTCCGCGGCCGAGGGCCCACGGACGACGAGAGGACGGCCGCAAGTGCAGCCGCGGCGATACCTAAGCTCGAGACTGACCTTCGCATCGGGGCGACGTACTACGCGACGTCGGATCGCGTCACGCGGGAATCGCCCTAAAAGAGAGCATCCACGTCTCGCGACGACCGTATGGACCGATGCGCATCGAGCGGAGAAGAGGCCGTTCTCTCACTCTCCGACGTCCGTCGCTTCGACGAAGCCGAGCATCGTCTCCGGGTGCTCGTCGACGGCGATTAGGAAGCCGCGCCCCTCGAAGCGGACGACACCTTCCCAATTGCGCGCGCGCCCTCGGCCGTCGGGTGTGAGGCGCAGCGGTGCCCGCGCCGTGCGCTCGACGTGGCCGTCGCGCACGACGAGCTCGACGAGCTGCTCGACCGAAGTCGCCCGCGCGTGCGCGTCGTCGTCGGGCCGCGCGAGGGCTGGCTCGCCGGGCCAGAAATAGTTGATGACCCAGAGCCTCTCCTTCGCATCGACGCTCGTCGCCGCCGTTACGCGGTAGTCGAGGGGCGCGAGGGAGAACGGCGACAGCTCGGAGAAACCCGACGTGAAACGGCGCGCGACGGGGCGCGAGACGAGCGACGCGCCGTTGACCTCGAAGAGCGCGAGAAGCGCGCCGTGGTCGAGGGTCAGCGCTTCGAACCCGACGTTTGTGATCGAGACGGGGGGCGCGATCTTCACGACGGCATCGAGGCCTGCGTCGAGCGTGATGCGCGGACCGGGCAAGACGTGCCCACGAACGAGATACCCGACGGTGCCGCCCTGCTGGCGCGCTTCGATGGCGAAGAACGCTTCGTCGCCCTTGACCGCGAGCGCCTCGTAGCCGTCAAAGCCGTCGATGCGCGCCTCGACGCCGTTCGTGTCGAAAGGAATCTCGCGCGGCGCGAGCGGCGCGTCGGTGACGTGATCGACCGCGCCGCGCAGCGCCTTCGCGGAAAGCGCGAAGAGTGACCCGCCGCTTCCGCGTCTCGTGCCCGAGGCGAGGCGTGCAGGAAACTGAGGCAGCAAAAGGAGCTCGTCGCCGAGCCACGCGAGATCGGAAATCTCCGCGCGTGTCGAATCGAGCGGCGGAGCGAGGGGGATCATCCGAACGCTCACGGTCGGCGAGGTCGACGCGGACGGCGTGGCAACACGGACCGACGGCGAGCCCGTTCGCGACGGCGACGGCGAAGGCGGGCGCGCGCACGCGACGAGCGACGGGAGCTCCAGCGCGAGCGCCAGCGCGAAAAGCGGACGCGGCCGTAGGCGAGAGGGAGAGACGCGAGCTGGGTGGGCGTGAATCACGACGCGGCGTTGCCTTGGATCGGACCGTTCACGGAGATCTTCCCCGCTCGTACCGCTTCCGTTCATTCCCGGATGCCATTCTCGTCCGCAGGACGAATTTGCCGGCGGCACCCTCCAAGCACGGCAAGGACTTCGCGAAGACGTCGGCATCCCGTACGCGTATTTGCAATCGGGCGTGCTGTTGCCTCGCGCCGTGGCTGTGGGTGACTACCTTCACAAGCATCTCCCGAAGAGCACGCTGAGCGTGATCGCGAACGTCGGGCACTGTCCCCTTCTCACAGCCCCCGGGCCGAGCGCCGCCGCCATCGATTCGTTCCTGGCGAACGAGGGCCTCTCGGCGCATTGGAGAACGAAGCCGCCTCCCAAGGCCTCGACGCCGCGCTCTTCGAATACGCCGCCTGCGGCCTCCTTCAAACGGCGGAGGACGGCACGTTTCTCCGCGCAAACCGCACGTTTTGCAGCTGGGTAGGGTACGTGCCCGGTGATCTCGTCGGCAAGCTTCGCCTGCAAGACCTGCTTACGATGGGAGGTCGCATCTTCCATCAAACGCACTGGATTCCACTGTTGCGAATGCAGGGCTCGGTCTCGGAAGTGAAGCTCGAGATCAAACGCGCGGACGGGCACACGCTGCCCATGGTCCTCAACGCCCTCCGGCGCGATCGCGGCGGCGCGTACGTTCACGATATCGCGGCCTACGTCGCGCGCGACCGCGACAAGTACGAACGAGAGCTCGTGAATGCACGAAAGACGCTCGAGACGGCGCTGGCCGATGCCGAGCGCCTCCGCGAAGCCGCGAAGGATCGCGCGCTCTTCGCCGAGCAAATGGTGGGGATCGTGAGCCACGATCTCAAGAACCCCATATCGGCAATTCAGATGGGAGTGCTTCTGCTCGACCGGACGCAACTCGCCCCCACGCAGCAGCGCGTGGTGACGCGTGTCACGCGCGCCGTCGACCGCGCGAAGGCGCTTATCGCCGATCTGCTCGACTTCACCCAGGCGCGCCTCGGCCACGGTCTCGCCGTCGCGCGCGAGCCTTTTGCCCTGCACGACTCGGTCGGCGAGAGCGTCGACGAGCGCGCGTTGACGTACGCCGGTCGGCTGTTGAAACACGAGCGCGTGGGCGGTGGCGAGTGTGTCGGCGACGCGAACCGACTCGCGCAGGTCGTGGGGAATCTCGTCTCGAACGCGATGGTCTACGGGAAGGCGGATCTCCCCGTAACCGTGACGTCGTCCATCGACGAGAACGCGTTTTCGGTGAGCGTCCACAACTACGGCACGCCCATTCCCACCGAAGCGCAGAGGGCGCTCTTCGAGCCGATGGTCCGGGGGACGAACGCCACGGGCTCTGGGCGGAGCGTAGGCCTCGGGCTCTTCATCGTGCGCGAGATTGCAAAGGCCCACGGTGGGCGCGCGAGCGTGTCGTCGAATGCCGACGACGGGACGACGTTTCGCGTGACGGTGCCTCGAGCTTAGTCCGAGTCGTCGCGCGAAATTCGCCGCGCGTTCGTTTCGCGGAATGCGCGGACGCGCCGGCTGGCCCCGGTTGTAGGCCGCGCCAGACGCACGAGATCGCGACTGCGGTTGCGATCATCGCATTTCCCAAGTCGGTCACTCGAGTGTTCCCGCGACAGCGTGAGATTGACGCGCTTCGCTCACCGGTCGATGACGCGACAATGATGCTCTCGACCACGACTCGCGCCGCCCTGGCGGCCGTCGCTCTCGCCGCTCTGACGGCGCTCGCCTCGTGCGCCGCCCATGCGCCCCCCGCGGCGATCGACACGACGGCGACTCCCTCGCCAGTCGCGCCGACCGGCGTCGCAGACACGGGGCCGGCGTCGGTTCATCGCTTTACGGAGACCGACATCGACGGCGCGAACGTCTCGCTCGCGCAGTACGCGGGAAAGGTGCTTCTCATCGTCAACGTGGCGAGCAAATGCGGATTCACACCGCAATACGAGGGGCTCGAGCGTTTGTACAAAGCCCACGCGAAAGACGGTTTCGAAGTGCTCGGTTTCCCGTGCGACCAATTTGGCAATCAGGAGCCGGGGAGCGAGAAAGAGATTAAGACCTTCTGCGCAACTCGGTATTCGGTGAGCTTTCCGCTCTTCGCGAAGGTTGACGTGAACGGCCCCAAGGCGAACCCGCTGTATGTCTTTTTGCGCGGCGAGCAGAAAGGGTCTTTTCGCAAGGGAATGGCCGGCGGCGAAGCGCTGTATAGCCATTTGGAGAAGACGCAGCCGGAGATTTTGGGGACCGACGCGGTGAAGTGGAACTTCACGAAGTTTCTCGTCGACCGCCACGGCCACGTGGTCACCCGTTTCGAATCGCCCGAAACGCCGGAGGCGATCGAAGGGGCCATCGTCGCGCAGCTTGCCGCAAAAGAGTAAGGCCCTGCCACGAGCGTCTCCAAGCTCGAATGGGGGATTGCCAAATTCGGTATTCACGAGGCGCCCCGGTTTCTAAACAACCGAACGCCGAAAAACCGATGGGCACGCTCGGCGAAGACTGCGCGCTTGCGTCGGCCTGTTGCTCGAAGCCGTCTTTGAGATTCCACCGATGGAAGCGGCTGTGACGCTCGTCGTGAACGGCCTTTAGAACGCGCGTTTCGCAGCGGAAATTTGCGCGGATCGGGGGGCTCGGGGCGTCACGTTCCTATCGCCCCGCGGATCTTTTTCCCCCCACCCCGCACGCCCCGGTTGGCACACCCTTCGTGTCGCCGAGATTTCACGCCGACGTTCCGAGGGCAGCAGGCGGCATGCTTCATGGATAACGCGGTCATCACATGCTGCGCGCGATGGTCAAACCAGGAGACGTTCTAGGCGGAAAATACCGTGTAGAAACCGTTCTCGGCGAAGGAGGGATGGGGCTCGTCGTCGCCGCCACCCACGTCCTTCGTGGCGACCGCTTGGCGCTGAAGCTCCTAAACCCTGGCTCCGCGGGGAGCGCTGTCGGCCTTGCGAGATTCGATCGCGAGGCGCGCGCGGCATCGCGCCTCGAGAGCGAGCACGTCGCAAAGGTCATCGACGTCGGCGTCACCGGATTCGGCGCGCCGTTCATGGTGATGGAGCACCTGGAGGGGAGCGATCTCGCGTCGGTGCTCGAGGCCGGTGGCCCGCTTCCGGTGGAAGAGGCCGCGGTCTATGTGCTGCAGGCGTGCGAAGGGGTGGCCGTCGCCCACGATCACGGGATCATTCACCGCGTTCTCAAACCGGCGAATCTCTTTTTCACGGCAGCCCGCGGCGGAGGCCCCTGCGTAAAGGTATTGGACTTCGGCCTCTCGAAGCTGTCGGCCGACACCGGCGCAATGTCGATTACGACGAGCTGCACCATTCTTGGCACTCCGCTCTACATGGCGCCCGAGCAGTTCGCCTCGCCGCGGGAGGTCGATCCACGCGCCGACGTATGGGCCCTCGGCGTGTGCCTTTACGAGCTGCTCACGGGCGAAGTGCCTTTCTGCGAGCAGAACCTTCATCGCCAATACGCACTGCTCATCACGAAGACGCCCGACCGACCGAGCCTCAAACGCCCCGATATCCCGCGGGCTCTCGACGAAGTCATTTTGAAGTGCCTTCGTCGCGACCCCGAAGAGCGCTTCGAATCGGTGCGGTGCCTCGCCGCGGCGCTCCAGGCGGCCGTACCCGCGGGCGCGCGCGCGCGTGTCGCTTCGTTGGAACCCGACGCGATTCGCGGCCGCACGCGAAGCCTGGTCACGATGCGCCCGCTCACGTCGTCGATGGACACGCTCGTCGATTCGCAGTCTCGAACGCGCGCGCGCACGACGACGACGTATAAGATTTTGAAGCCGCTCAGGGCCCTCCCCGGTGGCGTCCTCGCGTGGGCGGCCGCGGCGATTGCGTCCATGGCCATTGCGGCGGTTTTCGTAGTGCGAGCGCGAACGGGGAGCAGCACGAGCGAGCCCTCGCCCATCGTCCTCTACACGGCCGCCGGGGGGCGCGCGCATCGCACCCTCGAGGCGAGCACGCCGCCCCCGGCGAGCGTCGCCGGCGTGCGCTCGGGCG
>JANXMC010000816.1 GCA_025354825.1 Myxococcales bacterium | reverse complement strand
AGCTCGCGTGCGTACTCGAGCCGGCCCTTCATCAGCTCGATGCGCTCGTCGGCGGGCAGGCGGATCGGGTCGAGCACGAGGGGCAGGTGGCGACGTCGCACCTCGAAGACGAGGTGGAGCTGCACGACCTGCACGTCTGGGCATCGGCGGCGCCGCGATCGGCGAGTCTTCCGCTCTCCGGCAGCGAGCGGCTCGACGAGCACAAGGGGCAAGGGAAGTTGGAACGTCAGCGAGAAGGCGAGCGACATGGATCTCTCCGTGTCGAGTCCGGCTCGACGTGGTTGGCGGTGGTTGCCGGGCTATGGCATTCGTGTCGCGATCGGTGCCTTGGCAGGCTGGTTTTCGGTGCGTCCAAACCCGCGTCCGGCTCCGTCCGGGGGGGGTCGCGTCCCCGCCTGCGTCCGGACTGCGCCCGGCCCGAGTCCGGCCGTGTGTTCGCTATTTCTTTGCCAGAGGTGTGGCCCCCGGCCCTCTCTCTAGGAGAGGGCGGGGCACTCCGGGACCGGATGGGAGGGACCGGATCAAGTCAGGCCAGCCGGAACTTGCTCGCCTTCTCCGTGCCACGGTTGACGATTTTTTTGTCGTCGAGGAGCTGCTCTACGACGGCATCCACAGCCGTGCCGCGGCCCCCAATGAACGAGCGGAGATAGCGGAGGGTGCAGTCGGGGCGCTCCCGGATGGCGTCTAGAACGCGCCGCTGGAGGGCTTGGAAGCGCTTCTCCGGGGTCTCGTCCTGCTCGCTCTCGTCTTCGACGTTGCCGGTGACCACGGCCGTGCCGCCGAGCAGATCGATGATGGTGGCGGAGAAGTCGGCAATGGCCGCGCCACCCCGTGCCTTGATCTGGGAGATGCGCAGCGGGACCCCTTTCCGGTACTGCACCGAAAAGGCCGAATCGATGGCCCCGATGATCGCGGAGCTGCCACGCAGCCGCTCACGCGCGTCGATCTCGGTGCCGTGCACCCCAAGCTTCTTCTCGTGCGCCACGACCATGATGGCGCAGTTGGTGTCCTTGGCGATGACCTGCAACTTGTTCAGGCCCTCGCCCATCGCGGCAGCGTTCTCATCCACGCCGGGCGAGAAGGCCGCGAGCGTGTCGAAGAGAAGCAGCGAGCGCCCGGTTGCGAGCTCGCGCATGCGACGCTCGAAGCTCGGGTCTCCGAAGTGCGTGTTGGGAAAGCAGCAAAGCTCAAGCTTCGGCTCGTCGACCGTGTCGAGCCCCTTGGCGCGGTAGAGCCGCTGCAGCCTGCGTCGAGACTCGTACTCGCCGCTCTCCTTGTCGAGGATGGTGGCCGTGCCGAGCTGCGTGCTGAAGCGCCCGAGCCACTTGGAGCCGGTCGCGATCGAGAGCGCCGCGTCGAGCGCGAGCCAGGACTTTCCCGACGAGCTGTACCCGCCGAGAATGGCAAGCCCGCCGCGGGGCAGCACGCCTTCGATCGCGTACTCGATGGGCGGGAGCGGCGTGAAGATTTGCGCAGCGTCCAGGAGCTTGAGACCATGCCCCTGCACGGCGTCATTGGCGGCCGCTTGGGCAGCGAGCACGCTGGCGATCTTGACGACGTCCGCGACGAGCTTCGTGGTAGCGATGTCCATCATGCTGCTCCTTGAGTCGAATGCGTTGACTGCGTGAATTGCGTCGAAAATGCGCTCTTGAGGGTTTGCCGAATCTCCGCCTCCGAGAGCCCGAGTTGCCGTGCGGCGGCGTGCAGCTCGGCGCGCACGTCGTCCTCGGGCGCCTTGTCTCGGAGCCAGCGCGCGACGTCGTAGAGCGTCCGGTTGCGCAGACCGCGTTCGGCCTCGGCGAGCCGGCGTCGAGCCCATGCGAGTGGCGCCCGGGCATCCTGAGGCGGCGCGGCCTTCGACTCCGCTGGCGCCGCGGGCACCAGGAGGCGTGAGGCCATCTGGCGCCACGGCGCCGAGCGGGCCATCAGGTAGCCGAGCGCGGCGGCACGCTCGAGGTCGGTGAGCGACACGCCCTGCCAGTCGGCCAGCGCCCCCGGATGGCCGCAGAGCCAGCCGCGAGTGAGCATCTCGCCGTCGCGCGTGGCGTGCGGCGCTCGATGCAACCGCGTCCAATCGCAGCAGGTCGGGTCGGCGACGATGCCGGTGACCGCGGCGATCGCGACGAGCTGGAAGAGGTACCACTCCGACCAGGCTGCGCCGCTTTCAAGCGCGACCTCGTCGATGGTCCAGACGATGCGCGCCCCATTGCGCGTCCAGAAGCCGAAGGGATTTCCTGGGAAATGCGCTGCCCGCGCTTGCACGTCATCGCGCCACTGGGGCGTCGCGATGTGATCGGCCGGATCGACGTCGACGACAAAGAGCTGCATGCGCGGCGGCGCGGCGAGGAGACTCAGCGAGGCATGGCTGAGCCGCGTCGGCTTCGGCGTCCCCGACGAATAGGCCGCAAACTGCGCATCGGAAGAGAACCCGCGCGTGAGCAGGTCGGCGGTGCCGAGCGCCCCCGCGTCACCCCTTCGTGCGTGCGGAAAGGACGGGACGTACCTGTCGCGCACCACGACGACGCGCCGATCCCGGCACGGCGCACGCTGCTCGTGCTCGGAGCAATGATCGCTCATCGCGTGCCTCCCTCGAGCACTTCGGGCGTCGGCCACGCGCCGTACCTGCGCTTGTACCGACGGGCCGCCGAGCGGGTATGCAGACCTCGCTCAGTGGCCTCGAAGACGAACCGAACGAAGCACGTGCGCCGCTCTGCCGGCGAGTCGTCGCGAGCGCAACGAGGCTTCCCTGCGGCGCGCATCTCCGAGGTCATTGCGACGCTCCCTTCATGGCGCGCTCGATCGCGGCGAGTGCCTCTGCCGGACTGCGCACGATGGCGGCGAACCCGCCGCGCTTTCGCACGAGGGCGAGGAAGAGCTCCTGTGCAGGTGACGTGCGCCCGGTCGCGCTCTTCACCTCGAGCGCAATGAAGCGGCCCGACGGGCCGAGCAGGCCGATGAGGTCGCTACTTCCGACGCAGAGGCCGTAGTGGATGGCGCGATCGCCGGTGCGGCTAAGCCCCGTCGAGTTGCGCCAAAGGACGAGGCCCGGGATGCGACCGAGCGCGAGTCGGATCGCGTGCTGCACGTCGCGCTCGAGCGGCGCGGGGCGGGTGGCGCTGATCACGACGCCTCCGCGCGGTTAGGCCAGCGGCCGAAGCGTTCGCGGAACTTGTGCGCGATCCAGCCGTCGCGATATCCGCGCGAGGCGGCGATCTCGCGGAGGCGTTGGATCTCGGTGCGACGGAACTCCTCCGTGAACGTCGCGGGGTCGAGCTCCTGAATCTCCTCGCGCTTGACCTCGGTGCTGGGCCGGTTGTCGAAGATGACAAATCCGCACTCGGGGCACTTCGGGGCGAAGGCGAAGACGGCGCCGCAGTCGGGGCAGGTCGTGAGGGCGGCCGTGCCCTCTCCGATGGGCTTGCCCTCGAGCGAGAACTCCCGGTCGTCGTCCGGGAGGCCGTGCTTGTAGACCGCGCCGCGCAGGTCGAGGAGGAGCGCGTCGGTCGCTCCGGGCTCGGGGCGCAGGGCTCGGCCGATCGCCTGGAGGTACATCGCGACCGAGCCGCAGCCCCGGGCGAGCACGATGCACTTCGCCGCGGGGACGTCGAAGCCCTCGGTGATGAGGTTGCAGTTGGTGATGACTTGCGTTTCGCCGGACGCGAATCGGGCGAGCGCCGCATCGCGCAAGCGCGTCCGCATCGAGCCGTCGACGGCTTCGGCGGCAACGCCTCGGCTGACGAGGTCCGTGGCGACGCTCTTTGCGTGCGCGACCGTCGCGCAGAAGATGATCGCCCGGCGCCCTTCGCCTCGCTCGCAGTAGGCGATGGCAGGGTCCTCCGCGAGCTTCTTCCGCTTGCCACGGGGGCCCGAGACGCGGCACGGAACGAGGTGGCCTTGGCAGGTGAGCCCGCGGATGGACTCGACCACCACCATTGCTTCGAACACGTCGCCCATGGGCGAGCCGTCGTCGCGCTCCGGGGTGGCGGTGAAGCCGATGTGCTTTGCGTCGGGGTAGGCGTCGCGCAGCGCCAAGAACGATTTCGCGAGGCAGTGATGGCACTCGTCCCACAGAACGAGGTCCGCCGCGGGCCTGTGTGGAAACCACTTCTCCGAGGTGATGGTCTGCACCGTCGCGACGACGACGGGCGCATCCATGGGGCCGATCGAGCGGCCCCCAAGGAGCACGCGGACGTGCTCGACGCCGTGCTGCCAGAGGTGCTTGAGCGCCTGTTTTGCGAGCTCGCGACGGTGCACGACGAGGAGCACTCGCGCGCCGCGCTCGCGCGCACGGCGAACGATTTCCGCCATCATCACCGTCTTGCCGGACCCGGTGGGCGAGACGACGACGACGGACCGTTTGCCTTGGGAAAACTCGGCGCGCACGCGTTCGAGCGCCGCCGTCTGATACGGACGCAGTTCGGCCATGACTCTCCGAGGAGGGAGCGAGAGGGGACGAGGCACCCAGGCAGCGCTCTTCGCGTCGCTGCGGAGTGCCTTCGGGATGTGGAGGCGACGACTCGCCTCTCACCCAAGGGCGGTGGAGGGGCGTAGTGCGGTGGTGTTGAGGAGCGCCGACTACGCCACGCGCGAAGTCACACGCGGCGTCGCCGGTCGAACGAGCGACGCCTCGACGCTGATGCGGCAGAGTTGGCCGACGGTGATGTCGGCCGCGTCGGCCATGGCGCGCGCGCGCTGCCAGGTGAGCAGCGAGAGCTCGATGACGAGGTCACGCCCATACGGCCGCAGCTCGCGCCCCCACGGGACCTGCCGTGCGCGAGCGAGGTGTGTCTCGAGCGCATCGACGCAGAGCCGCTCCATCGGAAGGCTCGTGGCGCTCGCGAGCGCGCGCAAAGCCGCGAGCGCCTCGGGCGTGAGGCGCACGCGTACGGTGCGCGTCGTCACGCTACGACGTCTCGCATCGTGCGGTGGACCGTCGCCGCGATGCGCTTCGACATCATCTCCGCGAGTCGCTCGGATTGGCAGTGGTGCTCGCACTCGAGGTCGAGCACGCGCTCTTGGCTCGCATCGTCGCCACGACGCGCAGCGGTCTCACGCGCGTGGCTGATCTCGCGGTTGAGCACGTCGAGTTGCAGGAGGAGCGCGTCCAGCGCGCGTGCGTCGTGAAGCGGAAGTCGGAAGAGAACCTCGGGCCCGGCGGGCGAGCACGAGGACGACTGCGGATGGGCGCTGGACATGGCGAACTCCTCTGCGTGGAACCCCACGCGTGGCGAGAGACCTGCTCAGACGTCTGGTAGCAGGTGGCAATATATCTAGCAATTGGATTCACAAATTGCTCTTGTTCAGCTTGCCTTTGTGGCCTTTCCGTGGCCCTACTATCCAAATGTCTCGCGAGAAGGGCGTCCCCGAGCACGTTGCCGACTACGTGCAGCAGCGCCTCGCCTTCGAAACGGCGAGGCGACGCGGCGTGGCTGCCGAGATTGCACGGCAGACGGGCGCGACCACGGCGCATATCGCCACCGTCCGGCTCGGCCGCTCTCCCGCCGGTGCAGGCTTCGTCGCCCAGATCGCGGGCTACTGGGGTATGGGGGTCGACGAGCTCTACGAGGCCGCCAGGCAGCGGGTGCCCGGCCCGTGGACCGAAGAGGAACATGAGCGGCACGCAGCCGCGGCGCGGGAGCGCGCTAGGCGTGCAGCTCGTCCGGCTCCTGCGTCGCAGGGCGCGCCCGAGCGGTGGGTCGAGTACAACACGCGCTATCCGAACCTGAACCTCGCCCTGCGCTACGCGCGCGCGGAAGGTCGCATCGACCCCGCGTTCATTGACGAGGTCGCCAAGACACGCCTGAACTCCTCCGACGACCTGCCGCTCCCAATCTGGCTGCGTCTCATCGAGCTTGAGGCAGACAGCCGTCGTCGAGCCGACCAGGAATGGACCGATCAGCAGCGTCGAGGGGGCCACCCCGATGCCGAGCTATCCGAAGACGCACGCACCGCCGAGGGCCGCTACACGGCCGCGCGTCGCGACGCTGGCCTCTCTCCGCCACCCAGCCCCGAGCCGCTCGATCCGACGGACAGATAATGTCCGCGAGTGTGGCTTGCGCGCTGCAGCCCGGACCTCGAACGTGCATGCTTCGCTCGTGCTCGAACAAGCGGAAATTGAAGGATTTGCACGCCTGATCTACGAGCTTGCGAAGCTCGACCCCACGAGCCCCGTCGCGATGGAGCGACTCGCACGGCGTCTGCGCCTATCCGTGCGCCGCGCGCCGCCCGGTCACCCGCGGCGCGGCTCGCTGACCCTCCTTCGGGGAGTGCCGACCATCTTCTACAACCCGAAGTTCGGAGGCCTCACCAGCGTCGGCTTCATCATCGCGCACGAGATTGCCGAATGGTTCTTTCAGAACCGCTGCGACGAACACGTCGAAACCGATAGCAACCGCCTCGCGGCTGCGCTCCTCGCGCCCTATCAGTCCGTGCGGGAGTACGCGCGCGCCGTCGGCCGAGACGCGGAGAAATTTGCGCACGCGTACACGATCACCCAGACGTGCGCCCATCTCCGCATCGCCGAGGTCACCGACCGGCCCACCCTGCTCGTGACGCCGGACAACCTCTACGCCCGCGGCGGAAGTGACGGCTTCTCCTGGGGCCCCGAGCCGCGCGGGCTCGCCATCGTCAAGACGCTTCCCGATGGCCTCTCTCGCATGCGGCTCACCGACGCCCGCAACCGGACCGCCCTTTTCGCTGCATAATTCGCGATATCTAGCATTTGACTTGTGAATGGCCTCGGCTGGCGTATAGTCCATCCATCAAACGACGCCGGCGGGGTTCCGCCGGTCCCCCGTCGCGCCGGTCAACCGGCGAGCACGCGCACCGCGGTCCCTCGGGCA
>JANXMC010000752.1 GCA_025354825.1 Myxococcales bacterium | reverse complement strand
CCTGTTGTCCGACGAGGAACAAATCTTGGTCAGTCAAAGGCGCGGCAGAATCGACGCCGTCGTGCAAGCCGCTCGGCTTTTGCGATGCGCCGCGCACGCTCATCGCCTCGCCCGCACGTAGGGGCGCGCTCACGTCGATGTCGGAGGGGCCCGCATCGAGGCGCATGTAGACGCCATTCGTCGAGCCGAGATCGCGCAGCGTGAAGCCGCTTCCGCCCGAGCGCGCGCGTGCGATACGCGCATGACGCGGAGAGACGAATGGATCGTCGGGGAGGACCGCATCGCCTTCGGTGCGGCCGATGTCGAGCGACGCTGTCGTGGGCGCGAGGACGAACGACTGCCCTTCGCTGCCGTCTTTTGCGATGAGCACGAGGCGCGCGGGCTTGGCAGCGATTGGCGCGGCCGCGACGGCGTTCGACGACGCGGGGAGCACCACTTGCGGCGACTGGCGCGGTGTCGGGTACGGAGATCGCGCGACGACCGCAGGCGCCGCGACGAGCGGCGAGGGCGACGGGATCGGCGCGGGCGCGGCCGCCGCTATCGGCGGCGCCGGCGCGTAATGGGGAGCAGGTGCCGCGGCGGTGGGTGGCGGAGGCGCCGCATACGGAAGTGGATATGCAGGTGGCACCGCGGCGACCGCGGCGCCGCGCGAAGCGGCCGACGGCCATGGCGACGGCGTGGGGCGCGGCGACTCGCCGAGGGCGCGTTTGAGTCCGCTCGGATCGCCAAGAGATGCTCCGCAGAACTTGCAGTACGGCGCGTTCCCCTCGTTCGTGCCGCGGCAACGCGGGCACGCGCGAGACGTCGTCGCAGGAGGCTCCGCCGCGCGCAGCTCGATCATCGGCGTTGGCGCGATGGGCGTTGAAGGCGAGGCGCTGCTCGGCTGCGCGGGGCCGTGACCCGAGCTCGCCGGAAGCGGCGCGGACGCCTGTTGCGAATACGACGGCGCGGGCTGCTGCGGGTACGACGGCGCGGCCCCCGAAAGGGCGACCGGCGCGGACGAGACGACGGGCGGCGACGACGCGGGGCCCGCGCCCGCAGCGCTCGCGAGGGAGCGGCCGCACGTCACGCAAAAGCGCATGCCGAGATGACAGCGTGCGCCGCAGTAGGGGCAGCCGATCGTCGGCGGAGGCAACGGCGCGACCGCGTCGCCGGCGTTCGCGTTTGCGGGGGACGAGTGCATCGCGAGCGGCGGCGGGCGCTCGGTGCCGGCGGAGGGGACGGTGGCGCTCAAGTCGGAAATTCCAGAGGTGCCCGGCGCGCCGAAGGCGCTCCCGAGGGCGTGCGGAGGCGGCCTCGCCGTCGACATCTCGATGCGCGGCATGCCGGCCGGTGGCGAGAGACCGACGGGCGGCGTAGGCGGCGCAACTCTCGGCCCCAGACGTTGACCGCAGTCTTGGCAGAACGTGAGCTGTGACGCGTTTTCGCTACCGCAGGTGGCGCAATTCACGCGCATTGGATGAGACCCTCCCGGGCGGGGTGACGTCAAGCGCGCTTCACCGAGGGTCGAGGATGTCGAGGCCGATATCGATGGCGAGCATGTGCGCGATGCTTCCGTCGCGCGGCGTCAGCCCGGAGATGGTGAAGGGTGTAAAGTACATGGCCCTGTACGTCAGCGCGAAGGCGAAGACGTTGGTGCGCGAGAGCTGCGTCTCGGCGCCGATGGCGGCGAAAATGGCGGGCCCTTTGGTCTCCACCGTCCACTCGTTGCCGTAGCCCGCGACGCCGCCACCGACGGCGAAGAATGGCTGCGTAATCTTGCCCGTGGAAATGTAGTAGCGCAGCTCGGCGCGGAGCTGCTGCAGCGTCCCGAGGCGGTACAGGTTCTGCGCGTCCTGCTTCGTCATCTCGTAGGCGCCGCCCAGGTACCAGGGGCCTGCGGTGCGAAGGCCCACGCGCGCGACGACGCCGCCCCCCGAGCCGAGCACGCACGGATCGCCCTTCGTGCACATTGCGCCGGCCGACGCGACGAACTCGCCGGTGAAGGCGACGCCGTACTGGAGGAACACGGTGCGAAGGGGAGGGAGCGCGGGCGCGCCCGAGAGGACGACGGCCGCCCTCTCTTCGGGGACCTCGGCCTCGGCGTGGGCAGCGCTCGGCGCGATCACGGTGAGCCACGCCGCCGCCGACACCGTGCGCGCGAGGAGCGCGCGTCTTCGCGGCGCCAGGCCGTTGCGTCGCGCTTGTGTCGCCTTCATGTCGGCCGAGGATAGCCTAGGAACGCGACATCGAGACAGGCGATCCGAGGCGGGTGGCGGGGGTGGCGACGAGCGCTCGCGGCGGCGGCAACGCCTCGACGGGAGCGTCGAAATTACATCGAGCCCGCGAGCCGCGCGCGCGCGCCGAAAGATTGCGTAACCATCGAGAAAAGAGCTGTGAAAACGCGGGCCGTGTGCGCTTAGGATGGGTGCGAACGACGCACTGTACGCAGCCCGATTCGACGGACAATGTTGACAGCTTGAGATGCGGTAGCGTAATTCGCCGTTGGTTGCGCGCGATCCCGGGGAGAGGCAAGCCTCTCGTGATATTCCGTGGCAGCACGGCCATGGCGGGAAGGCGCCGAGCGGAGAGACCTCATGGAGATACACCTCGACAAGCGCGCGGTTCGGCAGATCCGACTCTCTGCGCAGGATGCGATTGAAGAGGGGGACACCGAGACGCTGCGAGAGGACATTCTCGAGGCATTCACGGAAGACCAGGTCGAGGAGATTGAACGTCGCCTCGACACCGGAGACTTCTTTGAATTCCTCACGGATCTCCTCGACGAGTGGTCGGGCGACGATGTCGACGAGCTACTCGAGCTCATCGACACGCAGCTCGGCGACGTCGGCGTCGACGTGAAGTTCGACAAGCGTGCCGGCACTGCCGGTGCGGCGGAAGAAGAAGAGGAAGAGGATACGGTCGACGAGGATCTCGACGAGGACGACGACGACCTCGACGAGGATCTCGACGAAGACGAAGAGACCGAAGAAGAAGAAAAAGAAGAGCCGTGAGCGGCATCGAAGGGCGCGCGCATTCGGCGCCCTTCGGTTCACGCCTCGTGGCTTCGCGCGTTTCGTTTACGGAAAACCAGCCGCCCGGGCTCACGCCTTGGGCGGCTTGTTCCGTTTGTTACTCGGTGCCGCCATCCGAGCTCTCGCGTGCGGCGGCTCGGGTCACATAGGCCGGGCAGCGCGCGGGCGCTTTGCTCGAAGCCGGACGCGACACGCCGGGGCACGCGTCCGTGGCGCAGGCCACGTAGCGCGAGTCGGGGAAGTCGTGCACGAGCGTCGCGAGGCGCGCGCACGCGGAGGCGTTGTCGTGGTCGTCGCGGAAGAGCGTCGCCTCCTCGAAGAGCGCGTCGTCGCGCAAAAGGGACGTGGTGAACTCGGCGTAGACTCGGTGGAAAGCCTCGCGCGCGCGGGCGCGGTCGTGCACGCGGTCGCGGTACAGGTGCGCGATGCGCATGAGCGCCGGCGTGTACTGCGGGCGCTGGTACGACCCGAGAATCGTCGTGGTCTCGCGCTCGCGAAGCATCTGCTGCAAGTGCGCGATGGCCGCGGCGTAGTCGCCGAGCGTTTCGTCGAGCTCGCTCGCGTGGAAGAGCGCGTCGTCGAAGAGCTTGCCGCCTGGGTACGGCCAACGCGTGACCATCGCGACGTATGCGTCGCGGGCCCCTTTCGTGTCGCCGAGCGCGGACATGCGCTTCGCCTCCTCGTAGGCGAGCGTCTCGCCCAGATCCGAATCGTTCAACGTGACGCGAAGCTCGCGAACGTACGCGAGCGCCGCCTTCGAATCGCCGTGCTCGTCGCGGTCGCGAAGTACGCGCATGAGCGCCGGGCGAGCGAGGCCGCTCGTGGGGTGCGCTTTGAAGAAGCGATCCATCGCCGCAACGCCGTCGCGCCCGTCGCCGCGCGCCATTGCGATCTCGGCGAGCTGAAACTCGGCGGCTTCGGTCGGCGCGGTCTTCGATGGATTTTGCGCGATCGCACGGAGCTTGGCTTCAGCCTGAGCATCGTCGCCCGCGCGCTTCTCCATCATCGCCGAGAGGTACTGCGCGTGCTCGGCATCGCGCGGCATCTGCGCCTTCGCCGCGGCGGCGTCGTACCGTTGCGCAGCGTCGCCGAAGCGCCCTGCGTTTTCCGCGCGCTCGGCCTCGGCCATCGCCTGCTTGAACGGCTGGCCATGGTTTGGCCCGCACGCGGGCAGCGCGCACGCGAGCGCCGTGGCGAGGAGCTTTCGAGGGCTCACGCGAGGGCGTGGCCGATAGCCTGGGCGAGGAGCTTCGCCGCACGCGCCACGTCGTCGCGGCTCACGTCGAGGTGGGTCACGGCGCGAAGGCGCATCGGCCCCGACGCGTTGACTGCGACGCCGAGCTTCTGCGCGGCCTCGGCCACCGCTTCGGCCGGCGTCTCGAGGTCGATGTTCACGATGTTCGTCTCGACGCTGTCGAGATCGACCCGTGCGCCCTTCGCCGTCGAAAGCGTCTCTGCGAGGAGCTTCGCGTTCGCGTGGTCGTCCCTCAGCCGCGTTCGGTTGTGCGTGAGCGCGTAGAGCGCGCCCGCCGCGATGATCCCGGCTTGGCGCGTGCCTCCACCCCACATTTTTCGAAGGCGACGCGCCCGCTCGACCAGTTCGCGCGAGCCGCAAAAGGCGCTGCCGATGGGCGCGCCGAGCCCCTTCGAGAAGCAGACGCTCGTCGTGTCGAAGGGCGCAGCGAGCTCGTCCACCGACAGGCCCGTGGCCGCGCTCGCGTTCCAAATGCGCGCGCCATCGAGGTGCACTGCCAAGCCGCGGCGACGCGCGCGCTCGGCGATCGCGACGGCATCGCGCTGCGGAAAAATGCGGCCGCCGGCGCGGTTCAGGGTGTTCTCGACGCAGACGAGGGACGTGCGCGGGAAGTAGTACGCGGGGGGGCGAATGGCCGCCTCCATCTCTTCGGCCGTGTAGCTCGCGCGCGGGCTCGCGATGGCGAACTGCACGCCGCTCAGCGCTGCGCCTGCGGCGCATTCGTACCAGACCGGATGCGACCCCTCGCCGACGATGACTTCGTCGCCGGGGCGCGTGTGGAGCGCGATCGCGATCTGGTTCCCCATCGTCCCGGAGCTGACGAACAGCGCCGCCTCTTTGCCCGTGAGGCGCGCAACCTCGGCCTCGAGCGCGATCACGGTCGGGTCTTCTCCGAAGACGTCGTCGCCAACTTCGGCGTTGGCCATCGCGTCGCGCATCGCGCGGCTCGGTCTCGTCACGGTGTCGCTTCGGAGGTCGATCATCGGCGCACTCTAGCCAATCGCGCCCGTCGCGAAATGGGCTTGGCCTTCGGTGACGCTCCTATTTCGGCCGCGAACCGGTGCGAAACAAGTTGCGCGGCAGCTCCCCAAAGGCTAAGTGGTTGAACCAGTCAATGACACGACGAGATGACCTTTTGACCACATCGCCCCCTGCGACGGACAACGCCGAGACGTTGGCCATCCTCGGCCCCATCGCGCGGTCGAGCGTGGTCGACGCCGTAGCCGACAGGCTGCGCGGGGAGATCCTCGCGGGGCGTTTGCCCGCAGGGAGCCGCCTGCCGTCGGAGCGCGAGCTGTCCCTCGCGCTCGGCGTGAACCGCCTCACCCTGCGCGCATCGCTCGCACGTCTCGAAGCCCTCGGTCTCGTCACCACGCGCCACGGCGCGGGGACGCTCGTCGCCACGTGGCAAGAGCGGGCGAGCCTCGATGCGCTGGCGACGCTCGCGGGAACGATCAAGCCCGCCGAGCCCGCGTGGCGAAAGCTCATGACGGCGATGCTCGAAGTGCGGCGCATCCTTGCGTCGGAGGCGGTCGGTCTCGCCGCCGAGCGCCACACCCAGGCCGACATCGACGCGCTCACGAGCTTGGGGCTGGAGCAGGCCACCCGCGTGCACGACGCCGTCGCCTTTGCGCGAGGCGAGGTGGCCTTCGAGCGCGCCGTGATTCGCGCGGCGAACAACGTTGGTCTCGAGCTGATTTTGAACTCGTTCGCGCGCTTTCCGGAAGAGCACCCCGAGCTCGTCGAGATGCTCTACGACCGCATGCCCGAGTCGCTCATGTTCTACGAGTTCACGATCGCGCTGATTCAGTCGCGCGACTCGACGACGGCACGCGACACGGTTCGCCGCGCCCTCGAGCAAATCGACGCCGACTGGCAAGAGCGTCACTTCCCCGCGGCGCGCGAGCCGCTTCGCGCGGGCTCGCCAATAGCCGCGCCTTCAAAGGCCAAGACACGGACCCGGAGGTCTACGCGATGACGACGACGAGCCTGACGACGACGCCGACCACGCTACGAAACAAGCTCACGCGAAGGGAAGTGCGTTGGGCCGAAGCCGCCTTCGGGACGATCTTCCCGCCGCTCCCCGAGCAGGGGTTCGAGCTTGGGATCGTCGACATGAACGTCGAACAGTTCGTCGACGAGACGCGCGCGCGATCGCCTGCGATCACGGCGTTCGGCATTCGCTTCGCAATCTGGTTCGCGGCGCTCTCGCCGCTCTTCGTCATCGGTCGTTTCGCGACCCTTGCCGGCCTCTCGCAAGACGACCGCGAGCGCGTCATGTCCGCCCTGATGATGAGCCCCATCTATCTCGTGCGGCAGATGGTCCTCATCCTCAAGGCCACTGGCGCGCTCCTCTACGGCGGCCACCCGGCCATCCGTGCGCGGTGCCATGCGGGGACGGGCGAGGCCGCGACGAAGGCGCTCGCGTCGTCCGGTCTCGTGAAGCTCCACGCCCGTGCCCCGACGCGCGCGGCGTAGCGCATCTACCTTTTTTTACGCTCTTCCGCTGTCGCTGACGTCACGCCGTCTCGAGGAGTCACCATGAGCCCCAGCGCACCGTCCGATCCGATTGCTCTTCGCGTCCCCTCCACGCCGTTCCCCGACGAGGATCTCCCCGAGGGCTCCGTGGTCGATGGCGAGTCGCTCACGTCCGATCGCGACGAGTCGTTCGACTACGTCGTCATCGGCTCGGGGGCAGGAGGCGCAGTCGCGGCGCACACCCTCGCGAGCGCCGGCTACAAGGTGGCGATCGTCGAAGAAGGTCCGTGGGTGAAGACGCGCGACTTCGGCGAAGACGTGCTCACGGCGTTTCGCTCGATGATGCGCGACGCGGGCACGCAAGTGATGTCGGGGCGCTCCCACATTCCGCTCGTGCAGGGGCGCTGCGTCGGCGGCAGCACCGTCGTCAACTCGGCGATCGCGTGGCGCTTGCCCGAAGACGTGATCGACGACTGGGCGCTTCGCTTCGGCCTCGACGACATCACGATGGCCGCCCTCGAGCCGCATTTCGACGCGCTCGAAGAGGCGCTCAACGTCCGGACGGCGGCGCTCGACGTGCTCGGTCGCAACAACGAGCTCTTCATGGAAAACGCGTCGCGCATGGGCGCAACGCCGACGCTCATGCGCCGCTACGATAAGGGGTGCAAAGGGTCGGGGCGCTGCCTCACGGGCTGCCCCAGCGCCGCGAAGCAGGGGATGAGCGTCAGCTACGTGCCGTGGGCCCTCGCAAAGGGGGCACGTATTTTCACGTCGTGCCGCGCCGACAAGGTCGACATCCAAAATGGGCGCGCCGTCGGTGTCATCGCCCACACGTCCCATCGCGAATTCGTCGGCGGCTCCAAACCCGTCACCGTGCGCCTCCGTGCAGCGCGCGGCGTCTTCGTCGCAGCGAGCACGGTTCAGACGCCGAACATTCTGCATCGCAGCGGCATCCGCAGCGCGATCCTCGGCCGCCACTTTCAGGCGCACCCGGGCGTGGGCGTCGGCGGCCTCTTCGACGAGCCTATCAACCAGCACTTCGGCGTGACCCAAGCCGTCGAGACGATCGACTTCCGAAAGACGCACCGCTTCAAGCCCGAGACGATCTCGATGCAGCCCGAGCTCGCCGCCGTGCGGATCCCCGGCGTGGGGCGCGAGCTGGTCGAGCGGATGGGGCAGTACGCGCACCTCGCCGTGTGGGCCGTCCAGGTGAGGGCTCGCGCTGAAGGGACCGTGCGACCCGGCTTCGGCGGCTCGGACAAAGTGCAGTTCACGATGGGCGAGCAAGACATGAAAGCCGCGCGCCTCGCGGTCGCGATGCTCACGCGGATGATGTTCGAGTCGGGGGCGCGCGAGGTGTGGCCCGGCATCTACGGCGTCCCCTACGTGATGAAGAGCATCGATCAGGTGAAGGCCATCGACGACGCGCCGCTCGATCCGCGTTGCTACAGCTTCGTCGCGACCCACCTGTTTGGAGCCGCGCGGATGTCCCGCGACGAGAGGGCGAGCGTCGTGGGGCCCGACTTCGCCACCCACGCGGCCGAGCGCCTCTTCGTGGTCGACTCGAGCGTGTTCCCGACGAACCTTGGCGTGAACCCGCAGCACAGCATCATGGCCTTGAGCCGCCTCGCCGCGACGCGCGTCGCCGAGCGCGCCTTGTCGGCCGTGGCGGCGTGAGGAGGGTAAATTCCGCGGTGCGCGAAGAAGAGTGAGACGTCGCCGAAGTCTTTTGGTTGACGTCTTCTTCTCAGCGCGTATCTTCCGCGAGCTTTCCGG
>JANXMC010000747.1 GCA_025354825.1 Myxococcales bacterium | reverse complement strand
ACGCCAAAGCGCGCGAGCACGAGATCGGCGAGCCCTACCCGCTCGAGCGAGAGCAGCGTTGCGGCGCGATGTGTATCGAAGACGCCTACGACGCGTACGCCCGCGTCGGCGAGGGTGCGGAGATCGTTCCCCGCGGCGTGGAAGATCTTCGTCCGCGTCGCATCTTCGAACGTGCTCGCGAGGACGCGGAGATCGACCCCGGGCGCGAGGGTGTCGAAGACGAACACCGACGACTCCGTTGCGATCTGCACGAAGCAGAGACGCGCGCGAAAGGCGTGCATTCCGTTGGTCTCGACATCGACGGCGATCTCGGTGGCGAGAGCGATCTCGCGCGCTGCGGCTTCGGCCCCCGAGGCGTCTACGACATGGGTTACGCCTTCGGGGATGGTCGTCATCTCACCGTCGACGTTAGCCGACGGTGGCGGGGGTCGCCACGTGGCCAAAGCGCCCGCGCGCCCGGGCCGCGACTTCTGCGACGGCGGCGATACCCCACGCGCGATGCTCAAATGCTTTGCGCGATTCCATCG
Source organism: Myxococcales bacterium (assembly GCA_025354825.1). Classification (GTDB taxonomy): domain Bacteria; phylum Myxococcota_A; class Polyangia; order Polyangiales; family Polyangiaceae; genus JANXMC01. Next base: position 10,756 of record JANXMC010000747.1, on the reverse strand, counting down.
CCCGCGAAGCCACGGCATATTTGGATATGCGCGCTACCGCGTCGCGGGCACGGCGCCCGTCACGCCATTTTTCGCGAAGAACGCGAGCACCTCATCGCCCCATGGCGGATCCATTCCCCCCATGCAGAACGAGTGCCCCTCTTCCGGCGTCGACCCTTTCGGGGGGAAGATCTTCATCGCGTGGGGCCTTCCCGATGCCTCCATTTCGCTCGCGAGCTCAAGGCTCGGGCGGACGTCGAAATCGTTTTCAGCCTGAAGGAACAGCAGTGGCGCCTTGGCGCTGCGCGCGGCGTCTTTGAGCGCCTGGCGGAGCGGGGCGTTCCCGCCCCATGTCTGCGCGGCGGTTGCGAAAGCCACCGCTGCGCGCACACCCAACTCGCGCTTCGTCGCAAGTACAGTCTCGATTCCACCGAACGAGCAGCCGACCATGGCAAGCGCTCGCGCGTCGACGAACGACAAGGATTTTAGGTAGGCAGTGGCATCGTCGACGTCCTGAACCTGGTCGACCAGCGATTCGACGAGCTTGGTATCGCGCGCAGCGGGCGGCACGCTGTCCCGAGCGTCGACGATGTATTCGCCTGGCGATTGGCCATGGCCGAGGCGATGCGGGACGAAGAGGACGAAGCCGTGCTTCACGAAGAACAGGGCCTGGCCGAACTTGTTGCCAGGGAGCCGCTCACTCCCATGATTGTAAAGTACGGCTGGGAAGGGGCCCGGCCCCTTCGGTTTGTACAGGAAGCCGCCGAGCTTCCCGCGCGTGGCATTGAAGTGAATCAGCTCTCCGTCGATGTCGTGTCGATGACCGGGAAAACCCGAAACCGACGCCTGCGCCCCCGCATCGGGCGGATCCCGCACGATGGCTTCGGCGGCGGGAGCCGGTGCCGGTGGGGCGCTCGCCCCCGATGCAAAGGGGGCGGGCGCGGGCCGATGGCAGCCGGAGAGGGCCAGAACCATTCCGAAGGCTAGAGAGACCGTGCGCATGCTCCGCCCTTCTGTTGTACGCCTACTCCGCTCGGCCCGGCGCCGCGACTCCGGCCATCGCGAAAGCGGCGTCGATCAGCGGTCAATGACTTCGGAGAGCCAAAGGTTTTCAACGTACAAGTGCTGCGCCGTGCCGTTGGCGGCAAAGCCCACGTAGACCGTGACCGACGACGCGTCGCCCGTGTTGAAGTCCATTTGGTGGCGGGCGTAGTCACCGAAGCTCCCGCCACCGTATACGCCGTTTAGAGAAGAGCCATAGCCGTTCGTTCCATAGCCATCGCCGTAGGAACGGTAGTCGGTCATTCCGTCCTGCTCGCGGATCTTAACGCCCGTCGTCGCATCGCGTACCCCCCAAGGTGCAGACGTCGGGATCTCCTTGTTGTCGGGGTTCGCGTTCCACGTCATGTATCCCGTAAAGTGGTAGTTCGTGTGGGGCTTCACGCGCACGGTTTCGAAAAGCTCCGACCACCCGAGCGCCGTACCCGTGCGGATTGCGCCGCGATTTTTCCCGCTGAGCGCATAGGGCGTGTTCACATCGATCGTCGCAGAGCCCGTGTGGCCGAACGAACCATTCTCGAAGTCGCCGTCGGCCAGCAGATTCGCCGGAGTCTTGGCCACATAGGACTGCCACCCCGGGCAATGCAGGGTGTAGTCGAAGGGGATCATACTAATTTTACATTCTTGGAAACCTAGGCCATAGAAGGCCTGTGGCGCCAAGAGGCATTTGGCTTGCGGCGCAAAGGTGTACACCCCGTGGTCCGTATAGACCTCGTGGTCCGTTTGAAGCGGCGGCTCGCCCACTTTGCCAAACGCGAGCAGCACTTTCGGCCCGCTCGACTCGCCGCGGAGGTGCGTGTAGGCCCACTCCACGCAGTCGTTGTCACCCTTGGTGAGCGAGAGGTCGGGCGGGTTCGAACCGAGCTTGCAGACGGGGGCTGTGTTGTTGGGCGACTGGCAGGTGTGCTCGCCTCCCAAGTTCATGCAACCGTCGTAGCAGCACGCCTGCCCATCCCCACCGCAGGGCTGGCATACGCCCGCGTTGCACTCGCCGGCCCGGCATCCGGCAGTCTCCTTGTCGGGCGCGAGGGATCTGCAACATGTCTGATTGAGGCCGCCGCAACTCACGCAGGTGGCCCCGTTAACGCCGATTCTGAGTTCGCTGCCGTATGCGCAGCGCTCGCCCGTGTTGCAGGCCATCTCGCCCGGAAACCCGCAGTGCCCGCACGTCCCAGTGCCGCTCCCCATGCACTGGGTCGACGGGTCCGTGCAGGCGGTGACGCCGCCCGTGCAGCAAGCCTGACCCGTCTGCCCGCAAGGAGGTTGGACGGCCGGAGCGCAAATGCCGCTCGGCGTGCAAACGCTGCCGGTGTTGCAGCTGTAGCCCGGCTTCGGAATACCGTTCACGAAGACGATGGTGTTGCAGCACGGGAAGCTATCGATTCCGCAGATGAGCTTCGGCCCTGGAAGCCCAGGCCTAATCGCGAGGTCGTCCGCACTCTGTTCCACATCGTTGTTTGGTGGAGAGGAGCTGCACGCGGCGACGAGCGTCGTTGCAGCTGCAAGCAGGATCGAGGCTTTCGCTCTGAAGTGCATGTTCAAGCTCCATGACGTGAGACGTGGGACGCAACGTGGCAGCATCTGCCCGTGCGCGACGGCGCCTGTCACGCCTTCTGCGAATGCCAAATAGCGTCGCGAATCGAGGCTCGCGGCAGCGCGGACGCCTCGTGCACGCGCCCTTGAACACCAGCAAACTGCGGACCAAGAGGCGGAGGTGCGTTTGCGCCGGCAATTGGTGGAACATCGAACCGTTCGCCGCCGTCGGCGTTTCGGAACACTGTGGAGAATGAACGTAACAGTGCCGGCACAGCGGGGCTCTGTGAGGCCATGGGTGTCGTGACGTGACGACGAACGGCTCTACGGCGAGCTGCGCACCGCAAAGCCGAGGGGCCGAAGCTCTCTCTCTAGGCTCAGAAGGCTCAGAGGCGCCGTGAGGGACGTGGATGGGGCGGAGGCGGCTTCGCCGTGGACCACGGCATCGGCGCGACGTACCTTCTCACTCTCCGGCAGCTGCGCCCGCTCGATCGCGTCGAAGGCACCGGCGCTCGTCGATCGACCACGCGCCGCGCTTCATAGGGTTCTGCCCGACCACGATGACGAGCGTCGAACGACCCTGCATAGAGCGCTCGTCGCATGGCTATCTCGCTCTCTTTTCCGCTACTCGACCAGCCGCAAACCCACGGGCAGCCCCTCGCCGAAGAACGCGCTCGTGTCCGCTTCCGAAGGGGCGACGTACTCGCGCACCGCGCGCTGGGCGTCGTCGCTCGCCTTTACGGCGACGAGGCGCCGCGTGATGTCGCCGCGCATACGCGGGCCGATGTCGCGCGCGCGGTCGCCCGACATGCGCGCCATCTGCACGGCGGCGACGACGGCCGTAGGGGTCGTCTCCCACTTCGCGCGCAGCAGCTGGTCGAGCCACCGTTCGGCGGCCTCGGGCGGCACGACGTGGTGTGCGCTCGCGTACGCGGGAACGCGCGCTCCAATGCGCCCAATCGCGGCCCAGAGCCGCGGGTCGTCTTGTGTCCACGTTCGCTCGACGAGCCACGCGCCGAGGGCCACGCGCTGCTCGGCAGGCACGCGCTCGAGCGATGCGGCCATGTCGCGCATGTCGTCGAGGGCGTCGGGCTTCCACTTTTTCGAACGCTTCAAGCCCGCCTCGGTCGGCGCGAGGAACGGATCGACGGCGTCGCGAATCGCACGCTGCGTCGCCTCGTTGAGGCCACCCGCGGCGCGTCGCCACGCGATCCAGAACTGCTGCCAGACGCGGGGCGCCTCTGCGTGAATCACCTTTTCGAGAAACAGGCTGGCGAGCGTTGCGATGCGCGTTTCGTCGCCCGGCACGCCGAAACCAGGGCGCACGCAGAAGCCGGCGAGCAGCCAGAAGACGCGTTCGTGCTCGGGCGACGCGCGGCGCTGCGCGCGGAACGTCACGAGCACGTCGAACAGCGCGCGGGCGACGTCGAAGTCCCACGTGGCGCGCTCGCCGAGGAGCCGTTCGAGATCGCGCACCAGGTCTTTGACGAACCGCCGCGCGGCGTCGTCGTCGGGCTTTGCGAATGCGCGTTCGACGAGCGCCCGTGCCTCGTCGTGCCGCTTTCCGCCCACGGATGACGGAGGGCGCACGCTCGCGCGCGACGGCGCTTCGGCGGTGGCGCCGCGAAGCTGAAACGCCAGGCGAAAGCGCCGCGGGGCAACGCCCGATGCGGCGCCCGTTTCGACGCAGGCGAGATCGAGCGTGCCCACGGGCGAGAGCTCGCCTTCGAGCTCGACGCTCACCGTTTGCATTGCCGCGGGGCGCCCCGAGCCTCGCTTCGGCTCGAAGGCGAGAGCAATGGGCGGGAGCCTTTGGAAGTGCTCGTCGTCGATGGTGACGATCTCGCCGGGGGCGTGGACGGCGCTGTCGTCCGAGGCGAAGAGGTCGAACCGAACGGGCCGACCGACGACGAGGGAGAGCTTGCGGCCGAGGGCGCGGTGGGGCTCGCCCTCCTCGGCGCCGCGCGGGACGACGCAGACGGCGCGGGTCGCCTTGGGCTCGGAGGTTGACGTGTCAACCTCGGCCGACCCTTCGAGCCCCACGTAGTAGCCGCGGGCCGAGCCGCCGCCGATGCGCACGCCGCGCCCGTGGCGTGCGAGGCCGTAGGCCACCGCCCCGCGGGCGACGGCGAGGTCGGGGTCGGCGTTTGGAAGGCGCGTGAGCGTGGGCCCGCCCCACGCTTCGAGCGATGCGATGAGGCGCTCTTCGATGCGCGGTGCGAGGAAGACGCCGCCGTTCAAAAGCACCGCCGTGGGGACCGCGCCTACGGGCGCGTGGTGCTCGAAGAACCACGCCACGTGGCGCGTGATGGCGACGTCGCGCTCGTAGGGGAGGCCGAACGCGACGAGGCCGCCGCGCGTTCGGTGCGGGCGTGCGTCGCGTGGTGCTTTGGGGAAGAAGCCGTCGAGAACGACGGCGTCGACCTCGTCGCGCGTGAGCGACGTGGCGAGCGTTCGTCCGAGGAGGCTCGACCCTTTCGCGAGAAGGCGCACGGGCACTTCGGAAGGCGCGTCGTTCGCGAGAAGGCGCTCTTTTGCCGCGCGGCAGGCGACGACGAGCTGACCGAAGCGCGCAGGGTCGAGGCGCCCCGGCGGCTCGACGAGGCGCGCTTCGCACGCGAGGGCGAGGGCGAGATCCATGTTGTCGCCGCCCAAAAGGAGATGGCTTCCCACGGCCACGCGCGCGACGCTCGGCGTGTCGCTCGCGTAGCGCTCGTCGTCGTCGTCGTCGCCGACGGCGCGCGCGACGCGAATGAGTGAGAGGTCCGTGGTGCCTCCGCCGACGTCGCAGACGAGGACGAGGGCTTCGTCCCGCGGGCCTGCGTCCGTCGTGCCGAGGAGCGCGGCGAGGCCGGCGCTGCCTGCATTGTGCATGTAATCGTAAAACGCCGCCTGGGGCTCTTCGAGAAGGCGCACGGTGAGGCCGCTGCGCGTCGCCGCTTCGAGCGTCAGCTCGCGCGAGGCTTCGTCGAAAGAAGCCGGGACCGTCAGGACGACCTCTTGGTCTCGCAGCGGCGCATCGGGAAATGCGAGGTCCCAAGTGCGGCGAACATGGGCGAGAACCCGCGCGGCTGCATCGACGGGCGCAATGCGCGGCGCGCCGCTCGCATCGTCACCCCTGTCTCCCCACGGCAGAATGGGCGCGGTGCGATCGACGGCGGCGTGGCACAGCCAGCTTTTCCACGACGCGACGAGGCGCCCCGGAACTTCGGCGCCGCGCGCTTGCGCGAAGGCACCAAGAGCCCACGGCGCGTCGCCGAAGCGGTCGTCGGTCACCTCGCCGTCGAGGGGCGCGTAAAGGCACGACGGGAGGAGCGGTCGTGCGTCGATCTCGCCGGCGGCGACGAGCTGTGGAACCGGAAAAATACGAAGGGCAGTGCTCGATTCGCCCGACTCGCTGGCCGTCGCGTCGCCCGCGAGAGGCGCCCACGCCACGACGGTGTGGGTCGTCCCGAGGTCGATCCCGACGACGCAGCGTGCGGCGCCTTCCTCCACCGTCACACCGAGGCGGCGCCGCGAACCGACAGCTCGACGCGCCAGTGCTCATCGGGCTTTTGCGGCGAGAGAGGGACGGCGTCGAGCTCCAAGGTTCCGACTTCGGTCACGCGCGCGTTGAGCGTTACGGGGACGACGTCGCCTTCGCGGCGCCCTTCGGTCGGCAGCGTCACCTCGATCGGCGCGAGCTCGTCGAGCTCGCCTGCGCGCCACCGTTCGAGCTCCGTCCCGGCCGCGTCGTCGCGCCGCACGCTCGATCCGAAAAAACGGAACCGAACAGGTTCGCCGACGACCACGCCCAGCTCGTGAGCCGGAAGCGTCGCGGTCGTCCCTTCTTCCATTCCAAACGGCGCGAGGCAGAGCGCCGTGATCGGCGGCTCCATCCCCGGCACGGCGGGCATCGCGCTCTCGATGCCGACGTAATACGCCCGCGCCGTTCCGCCGCGAATGCGAAAGCCGCGACCGCGTCGCGCGAGACCGTAGGCTGCGGCGCCGCGGGCGACGGCAAGATCGAGATCCGCGCCGTCGAGGATCCGCGCCGGTGGCGCGCCGTCGCCGGCGAGCCAGGCGCCGAGCGTTTCGGTGAGCCGCTCGCGAAGAACGTCCCCCTTCATCACGCCGCCGTTGAAGAGCACCGCCGTCGGGTGGAGCAACGTTCCGTTCGTCGACGCGCCCTCCTTTGCGACGAACCCTTCGAGCGTCGACGTGGCGCCGGCCTGACGCCCGAGGAAGCTCGCGAGATGGCGCGTGACGGCGGCATCGGACGCGTACGGCAGACCGAGCTGCGTGAGGCCGCTTCGTGCCCGCACGACGGGGCGCGCGTTGCTCGCGACGCTCGGGAAGAAGCCGTCGACCAGAATCGCCGTGACCTCGTCGCGCGTGAGCTCGGTGCGGATCGATCCGCCGAGGAGCTTCGATCCACGGCTCGCCAGAACGATGGGTGCGCTCGCGAGGGCAGGGTCTGAAAGGAGCTGCTCCTTCGCGCTACGGCACGCGTGGGTGAGGGCGACCATCTGCCACTTGTCGAGCTCGCGCGGCGGCGTGCCCGCTTCGAGCTTCGCGCGCACCACGTGGGCGAGCGCGAGGTCCATGTTGTCGCCGCCGAGGAGAATGTGATCGCCGACGGCGACGCGTACGAGCTCGAGGGACCCTTCGCGCTCGAGCGCTGCGATGGCCGAAAAGTCGGTCGTTCCGCCGCCGACGTCCACGACGAGGATCACGTCGCCGACCTTCACGTCGCGCCGCCAGCGCTCGCCCATTGCGGAGATCCACGCGTAGAGCGCGGCCTGCGGCTCTTCGAGGAGCGTGACGTTCTCGATGCCGGCGGCATACGCCGCTTCGACCGTGAGCTCGCGCGCGCTCGCATCGAACGACGCGGGGACGGTGAGGACGACCTCTTGCAACGCCAAGGCGAGAGTCGGATCGCCCTTCGCGACCTCGGCCTCCCACGCTTCTCGAAGATGCTCGAGGTAGCGCCACGACGCTTCGACGGGCGAGATCTTCTCGACGTCTTCGGGCGCGCCCACGGGGAGGATCGCGCCGCGGCGATCGACCCCTGCGTGGCAAAGCCAGCTCTTCGCGCTCGCGATCAGCCGTGCGGGCGCGTCTGCACCTCGCGCGCGCGCATGCTCGCCGACGACGAGGCGCCGCTCGGCGTCCCACGGAAGCGCCTGAGGCCCCTCGCTTTCGTGGGCGAAGTAGAGGAACGACGGCAAGAGCGGCCGCGCATCGACGGTGCCTGCGGCGACGAGCTGGGGGATCGCAAGGACCTTCGTCTCGCCCCCTTCGACTGTGAGATCGACATACGCGATCGCGCAGTGGGTGGTTCCGAGATCGATTCCTACGGCGTAGCGCGGCGTGCTGTTCGTGTTGCTCATAGCTCCACCTCGGCGGGCGCGAGGACGTTCACGTCGTGCCCTTGAAGGGCGGTCGGCAGCGCAAAGTCGCTGGCGCGCCAGCCGCGATGGACGAGCACGCCCTTGTACGGCGCCGCCCCCTGCACGTTGCCCGTGAGCTTCACCTCGGCGGGGCTGAAGCCTGCCGCGAGCGTGACGCGTGCGCCCTCTTCTTCGGTGCGAATCGGTGCGATCTTGGCGTGGGCGCGGAGCGCTTTGCGACACCCTTCGTGAACCACGCGTGCGGCCGCGCCGATGTCGGCGTCGGGGAACGCGGCGACGTCTTGCTCGAGGAAATCGACGAAGCGACCTTCACGTTGGAAGAGCGCGAGGAGCTGCAACGCCGAGCTCGTGTCGGCCGCGCGAGGGGCCTCGACCACCTTCTCGACGATCCGCTCGACGATCCGCTCGACCGGCTTCTCGACCACTTGCGGAGGCGGCGCCGTGGATGCGGGCACAAGCTCGGGCGATTGCGCTTTGAACGCGCGATAGGCGAACTCGGCGTCGAAGAAGACGCGGAAGAAGCACGCCCAGGCGAACCAAAGGCGCGTAGCAATCCCTAATTCGTTGGCGTTGTCGGACACGGCGGCAGCTTACCAAAGGCGGCCGTCCGTGACCCGTTTCGCGCTTTAGCGCCCCGGGGGCAAAATGCTCGAACCGCGCGTGCCTTCGAGGAGCTGCAAGAGCTCGCGGAGCATTCCGAGGTGCTCCGGCGTGGGCCTTATGAACGAGTCGGCGTGGGCGAGCCCGCGGGCAAGCTCGTGGACTTTGAGGGGCCGCGTATCGACGAGGGCGCTTTGCACGAGGCCGACCACGCTCGGCGGGACGCTGCGCTGCACCGCGAAGATGTCGGACGGGATGGGACCGGCGTGGGCGAGAATGCGAATCTCGTCGTTGGAGAGGCCGCCCACTGCGCTGTAGCCCGAGCGCGCGATTTCGAACGTGCCGCTGACGAAGTTGAAGCAGGTCGCGCCGACGTCGACGCGGCCGGTGTGCACGGCCCGGGCGACCTCGCCGTGGCTTCGCACGAAGAGCTCTTCGGAGAACGCGCTGACGAGGCTCACGCCCGCGTTCCGAAGCGCTGCGCGAATCACGAGGTAGCCCGACGCGCTCTCGCGATCGACCCATGCGACGCGGACGCTGCGTAGATCCGAAAGCGTGCGGAGCGGGCTCTCTTTCATGGTGATGAGCCCCGTGAGGTAGCTCGTCGAGCCGTTGCGAACGCTCACGGCCGCGGGCGCGAGACAGCCGCTCGCAACGCCGCGTGCGGCGGTGAGCGGCGGCATCCACGCGAAGTGTGCGATGCCCTGCTCCATCGCGCTGAGAAGCACGCGGTAGTCGGCCGCCTGGTGCACTTCGACGGTGGTGCCGAGGAGGGCGCCCAACGCCGCGGCGAGAGCCGCCGCACGATCGCCGGCGGGCCCCGAATCGCCACCGGGAATCATGCCGAGGCGCATCGTCGAGAGCACGTAAGGAAGGCTAGCACGCGTCCCCACGCGCTTTGCCGGCGAAGCGCATCGAGCGCGGCCGTCGCTCGAGATCGTATACGCTTCGGGGTTATGCAATTCAGCGATGATCCGAAGGTCGCCGAGCAGCAAATGCACGCGATCATTTTCTACCTGACGACGTTCGGATACATCGACGGCGACTTCGACGACGGGGAGCGCAGCTTCGTACGCACGCACATTCACAAGCTGGTCGCCGAGCGCGCCGAGAAGGCGATGGCGGGGACGAGCGCGGCCGTTCGAAGCGAGATCGTCGCGCGCTACACCGCGCACTTCCATGAGGTCTTCGAGGGGGTCGACGCAAACGTCAAAGAGCTCTTCACGGAAGCCGTGGCGAGCGACGACGACCAAGACGCATTCGTGAAAAATTCGCTAAAAGTGCGCTGTTTCGAGATCTTTCAAGGGTTCGATCGCAACGGCCAAGAGGCACTGATGCAGGTCATCGACGACCTCATCATGGCCGACGGCTTTGCCCACCCGGCCGAGACGAAGTTTCGCGGCGAGCTCGCAGCGCTCCTCGACGCCGACCTCGGTATCGAGCTCCTCGACGAAGTGGGCAATGCCGAAAACGTCCACGTGAAGCACGGCGCGGCGCCCCACGCTTCCGGCGAAAACCATGCGTTCTTCGGCCCTACAGAGCTGCACTACTCCAGCGACCCCGACATCATTGCCGATCAGATCGCCTCCGACCGCGCCCTCATGGATCGCGTGGTGTCGCTCCTCGGTCAACAGCGGGCGCTCGGGAAAGGGAAGCTCGACGGCGCGATGAGCGTCGACGCCTTCGAGGCGGGCACGTCGTTCTTGGATGGCCACACGTACGTGGTTCGCCCCAAACCCGGCCGCACGTACGAGCTCACGGTTCTGGGCGATCTCCACGGCTGCTACAGCGTGCTCAAAGCCACCCTCATGCAGTCGCGCTTTTTCGAAAAGGTCGACGCCTTCCGAAAAGACCCAATCAACAACCCCGAACCGAAGTTGGTGCTGCTCGGCGACTACATCGATCGAGGGATATTCAGCCTCAATGGCGTGCTTCGAACGGTGCTGCAGCTCTTCGCGACGGCGCCCGAATACGTTTATGTGTTGCGTGGTAATCACGAATATTTCGTCGAATACAAAGGCAACGTCTATGGCGGCGTGAAGCCGTCTGAAGCGATCAATACGCTGAAGCCCCATTTGCCAATAGAGGTGTTTCAGCACTACGCGCGCTTCTTCGAGGCACTGCCCAATACGCTGCTGTTCGATCGCATCTTTTTCGTCCACGCGGGCATTCCCCGGGACAGGCTCGTCAAA
>JANXMC010000740.1 GCA_025354825.1 Myxococcales bacterium | reverse complement strand
AGATGAACCCACGGGCTTCCACCGCGACGATGGCGTCGATGTGCTCGCCGATGAACCGCTGGGCTATCGCATCGAGCAGGATGTGAAACGCCCTCGGGTTGGCAAGCAGCGGCGTGATGTCTTTGAAGAGGATCCCCGGCTGCGGGAAGTCGGGCACGTCCCGAATGAGCGACCGCACGAAGGCCATCGAATCGACCCCGCGCGCAACCGGCATCGACGGGCGCGTCGTCATCGCCTCTTCGGCGTGCTTCGTCTTCTTCGCCTTCTTGTCGGCCTTCTCAGCCTTCTTCGCGACCTTCTCTTCTTTGGTCTTCTTCGGCTTCTTCTCGCTCTTCACTTGATCGCTCGTTTCGCTCTCTCGTTTCGATTTCCCCGTGCTCACGTCGTCACCAGCCCGACCATGTCTTCGGCGAGCGCCGCGCCGTCGGGCGCGGTGAGATCCAACACCAGCGGCGTCAGCGACGCGAAGCCGTCGTCGTAGGCCTGCGTGTCGGCCCCCGGCGACGGATCGTGGCGCACCCCGCCGCTCCCCCCGATCCACAAATACTCGCGACCGCGCGGATCTTTCCGGAACTCGACACCTTGGTCGTAAAGGCGCTCACCGAGGCGCGTCGCACGGAGCTTACCGTTCCATTTGCGCGGCACGTTCACGTTGTAGAGCGACGACGACGCGACCTTCGGGCGCGCGATCATCTGCTGCGCGATGCGCGCCGCGAGGGCCGACACGGCCGGGTAATCCGCGGCCGGGTGTGCGCTCACGGCGAGCGCACGATAGCCCCGCAACGCGCCTTCGCGGGCGGCGGCGACCGTGCCCGAATAGAACACGTCTTGCCCCAGATTCAGTCCGAGGTTCACGCCCGAGACGACCATGTCGGGCGCGCGCGGCAGCACGCGCGTGCCTGCATTGAGTGCAACATACACGCAGTCTGCGGGCGTGCCGTCGATGGCGAAGACCGACGGCTCCACCTCGCGCAGACGCAGCGGGTGGTGGAGGCTCAGAGCGTGGCTCGCGGCGCTCTGCTCGGACTCGGGCGCCGCGACGACGACATCGGCGAACGTGAGCAGCGCTTCGCGGAGCGCGCGGAGCCCACGGCTCGCGTAGCCGTCGTCGTTCGACAAGAGGATGAGGGGTTTCGTATTTCCGTTTTCGGTCGCCGAGGTCATGGGGCTTGAAACACTACCAGCACCCGCGCCTGTCGAGGCAGGGGTGAGGCTTCTGGGCAGCTGCCTTCGCGCCGCAGGTGGTGCCCGCGCTATCCACCGCCGCGCGGGGCACCGTTGGTCGGGCGGGCGTTAGCGGCCCATTCGCGCCGCGTTTCCTCGCGCACGCCACGGCAGCGTCGTGACGCGCCTGGTCTCAGACTTGCGAAGCCTTCGTCATGCTTCTCGTTTTCGTCGTCGCGGTCCTGGTGGCTGCGGCGTGTGCCGCCTTCGCCGCGGGGACCTTCTTCGAGCGCCATCGCCCGAAGCGCGTGCCCCGCCCCGCGACTCCCCAGCGCTACTCGACCCCCCCGAAGGAAGACTCGTTCACGCATGTCGCGTTCGACCCGGTCGCGGCCGTCGCGGCCGTCGCGGCCGTCGCGGACGCGAGCGTTGGGGCGCTTGGTCCCACGAAAGGTGCCGACGCGCAGGCACTCGCGTCGCAGCCCGCTGCGTGGCGCGCGGAGATGTCGACGATCGGCGGTCGCCTTCGCGGCGCGCGTGTGAAGCGCATCGTCTTCGTTCACGGCACCTTCGTGGGCAACGACACCCTCGGCGTCGCCCATGCGTTGAACCGAACCTTTCCAAAGGCGGGAGGCGCCCTCGCACGCGCCGCGCTGCTCTTCTCGAAACGGCAGAGCGACAGGCTCCTCGGGGACAATGCCAATTACGTTTCGAGCTACGTCGATCTGTTCGCCGAGGCGATCGGCGGCGCAATCCCCTGCGCGTCCTTCGTCTGGTCGTCCGAGAACCACCACGTAGGCCGCGTGCACGGCGCCGCGCGCCTCGCCCGCGAGCTTGCCCAGTACGCCGACCCGCCGGGCATCGCGCGGGCGCTCGCCCGCGACCGCGTGATGCTCATCGGCCACAGCCACGCAGGTCAGCTCTTCGCGCTTCTCACGCAGCTCATCGCCGGCGGCCCCGACACCGCGGCGCTCCTCGAAGCGGCGCAGCTTCGCGGCGAAGATGTCGATGCCCTCGCGCGCGATCTCGCGGCGCTCCGGCGCCTGCCGCTCGACATCGTCACCTTTGGAATGCCGCCTCGCTACGGGTGGGGAGACGCGCCGAGCTACCGCTTGATGAACGTGGTGAACCACCGCGGGCCGCTCGCGCGTGCGTCTGGTTTACGGGGACTGCTGCGCACGGAAGAGGGGGACTACGTTCAACAGCTCGGCATCGCGGGCTCGGACTTTCCCGCGACCCTCGAGCCCGAGCGGCGCCTCAACGCGAAGCTCGATCCGCTCCTCGGCCGCGGAACGAGCGTGCGCGCGCTCCTCCGGAATCTCCGCAGCGGCCTTCGCGTACCGCAGCACGGCCACACGTTTCTCGTCGACTACGGCGACGGCAGCGCGCGTCGGCCGAACTTTTGGTCGACCATCTTTGGCCACGGCGTCTACACGCGCTTCGGCGCAATGCTCTTCAACGCGCGCCTCATCACGGACCACTTTTATCCGGAGACGCGCCTCTTGCCCGCCGCGCTCTCGATTCCGTGGGACAAGCTCAAGCTCCGCGCGCTTCCGCCTGGCGGTTGCTAACGACCAGCGGGCGCGTTACGCCGTCGGCGCGAGGCGTTCGAACAGGTAAAGCGGATTGCCGTCGAGATCGCTGAAGAACGCGAGGCTCACGCCCTTGCTTCCGAGAACGCCGCCCGCGAAGGCGATGCCGCGATTCTCGAGCACCGCGACCGCGTCGCCGATGGGAATGTTCACCGCGAGGCCGACCTGCATCGAGCCGCTGATTCCCGGCGTGGGCGTGGTCGGGCCGGCGGGGTGGAGCCCCAGAATAAGGCCATTGCCGGCGTCGATCTCCGCCCAGTCGTTGCCGTGGCGTGCGGTCACTTTGAAGGCGAGCTTCTCGACGTAAAAGCGAACTGCGCGTTCGAGGTCGCTCACGTAGAGCGTCACGTTTCCGCCGGTGATCATGGCGCCGTTCTACCACGCTTGGCCGCGCTCCCGGCGCGCCCCTTCGCCGGAAGCGTCGCCGCTTTTCCAGATTCGACGAGCTTGCGTAGAACGCGTTCCATCTCCTGGCTGAAGATGAGGCGGACCGCTTCGAGGGCCATGGGGCGAAGCTCGCGAAAGGTCGCCGCGACGTCGCCGCCGTCGCCTCGCGCGGAGAACGCGTCGCTCGCGTTCTTCACGAAGTGCTCCGCGAGCTCGCTCGCACTGCGCCCCATATGCTTGCGGAGAATCTCGGCCGCGCCCACCGCGGTCTCGAGATCGACGCCGGCGGTTTCGAGCTTGAGGGCCAGCTGCAAAAGGCCTGGGCTTCGCACGAAGTAGGCGTCGCCGTGGCGCTTCACGAGCTTCGCGCCGAGCAGAAACGCGACGATGCCCGGCCTCCGCGCGCCGAGAAACTCGAACAGCTCGGTCTCGTTCATCGCGCGCGGCTGGTCGTTCGCCCACGGCGCTTGAAGCTGCGCCTCGAGGCCGAGCCACTCGTTCACGTCGAGCTCGCCCTTGTCGATGCGGCCCACGAGATCGCGAATCGCGTCGATGCGAAGCCCGCGGTCCTGGAGCGACGCAATGAGCTTCAGCCGCTCGACGTGGGACTCGTTGTAGTACGCGACGCGCCCTTTGATCTCGGGGCGTGCGAGGGCGCCTTTGGCTTGGTAAAAGCGCACCGTGCGGCTCGGCACGCGCGTGAACGCGGCGAGCTCGTCGATGGTGTACTCGTCGCCGGCCGCGGTCTCTTTCTCGGTCTCCGGCGCAGGCGGCGTGGGTGTCGGCTTCTGGGACATCCGTCTTCACGCCGGTGCTAGCAGAGGTCGCCGTTCGTGTCAGGACATCGCGCGGGCCACGGCGCGCGCACCTTCGGCGCGACGCCAGGTCGGCACCGTGCATTTCGCCAGCTTCGCACCGCAGGATTGACCACGCGCGCCGTTTCGCGCGACCTTCGGGCCGTGACCCGCAACGACGCCCTCGACACCCTGCGAGGCGCCCTCGCGCGCCACGAGCGCCTGGTGCTGCCCGATCTGCGGGAGGACGTGGTCCGCGTCGCGACCGCGGTGCTCGTGCCCCTCCGCTTCGACGGCGAGGTGCATATTCTGCTGACGATGCGCGGAGGCGCGCTCCGTCACCACGCCGGCGAAATGAGCTTTCCGGGCGGCAAGCCCGAAGCGTCCGACGGCTCGCTCCTCGTGACCGCGCTTCGCGAGGCCGAGGAGGAAATCGGAATTGCGCGCGCCGAGGTCGATGTGCTCGGCGAGCTTTCGGCCATTCCAACCGCGACGAGCCATTACATTCTTCACCCGTTCGTCGGAATGCTGCGGGGCAGCTTGCCGACGCTCGCCCCTTCCGACGAGGTCGCGCGCGTCGTCGAAATACCGATTCGCGCTCTCGCCGACGGACGCGTGAAGTATCGCCAAGTGCCCTTTACCTGGGCCGGTCGAGAGATCGTCGCGCCGGTGTTCGAGCTGTCGGACGGCACGGTGATTTACGGTGCAACGGCCTATATTTTGATGGAAGCGCTCGGCGTCATCGGGCCCGCGCTCGGCATCGTGATGCCCACGCCGACGATTCGCGCCCCGGGCTAATTCACGGTAGGCCGATCTCGCAACCACCCGTGGTAAACGGGTCGCCATGCGCACACTCCAATCGTTGTCGCTCGCCGCCGTCCCCTTCGTGCTCGCCGCGTTTGCCGCGTGCGCGCGCACCGCTCCCGCGCCCGGCCCCGTCGATGCGCCGCCCGCACCGCCCGCGTCGGCCGAGCCCGGACCGCCGCCCGTCGCGTCCACGCCCGCGCCGCCCGTCGTCGAAGCCCCCAAAGCGCTCCCGCCGTCGACGCGCCGCACGGACACGATCCCCACGTCGGATGGCGACCTCGGCATCACGCCGATTCAGCACGCCACGGTGCTCTTCGAGTATGGCGGCAAATCGATCTACGTGGACCCCACCGCCGACGGGAATTACGACGGCCTCCCCAAGGCCGATATCGTGCTCATCACCGATATCCACCCCGACCACATGGATCCGGCCGGAATCGCGAAAATCGCGGGCGCCGAGACGGTCATCGTCGCCCCCCAGTCCGTCGCCGACAAGACCAAGGTGACCCTCGTCGTTGCGAATGGCGAGTCGAAGTCGATTGGCAAATTGGGAATCGAAGGGATTCCCATGTACAACCTCAAGCGCGGCCCTTCCGCCGGCAAGCTGTTTCACGACAAGGGCCGCGGCGACGGCTTCG
>JANXMC010000716.1 GCA_025354825.1 Myxococcales bacterium | reverse complement strand
CGCGCGTCGATCACGAAGACGTCGCGGCGCTCGAAGCGTGGTGGTCGCGCGCGCATCGCGAGCCCGCGTCGCCCGCACCGGGGGCGCGCCTTTCGCCCGACGCCGAGCGGCTGTTGTGCGCGTTGGTCTTGTCTGGGCGCTCATGGGCGCTGAGCGATGCGTCGATCCTCGGCGGCTCGCTCGCGTGCGCACGCGAGCTCGAAGGCGCCAACGCCCTAGTGGCCGAACGAGGGTTCCTCGCCGTGACGCCGTCCGGCGAAGCGATCGCACGCCTCGCGCCGCTCCCGCACCACGACGTACACGTTGCCGTGGCCGGCGCTCTCGTCGCTCGCTTCTCGACCGAAGCCTGGGCCCACGCGCGCGCCGCCGAGCTTCTCGTCGCCGCGAGCAGGTTCGACGACGCGGATGCTGCCCACGCGAGGGCGGTGGCTATGGTCGACGACGCGCTCCTCCGCCGCGAGCTCGTCGCATGCTGGATGCGCAAGGTCGACGGCCTCCCGCGCGACGTCGAGCTCAGATTGCGCGTGCGCGCCGCCGAGCGCGCGCTCGCCTTGGGCGAAGCCGACGAAGCGCACCGTTGGGCCCAGGCCGCGGTCTCCGCCTACCAAGCCACGACGGCACTCGCTATCGCCGGCAGCGCCCCCACGTCACCCGACGAAGCGCACGTCACGCTGCTCTTCGCACGCGCAGCTGTCGCCATGGGCGACCTCGTCGCCGCCAAAGTCGCCCTCGAGTCTGGGCGCGCGAAAGCTGTCGCACGCGCCGCCGCGCACACGCTTCCGAGCTTCGCCGTTGAGCTCGCCGAAATCGCGTACCTCACGGGCGATCTGCCGCTCTCGCGCGCCGAGGCCAACGCGGCCCTCGAGTCGACGCGCGATCTCGCCACGCGGCTGAAGGCGCGCAACACGCTTGGCAAGCTGCTCCTCTCCGAGGCCAAGTGGGACGAGGCCGACCACCACTTCGCCGAAGATGCGTGGGTGGCATCGTCTTACGCCGACGGCCCGTCCGAGCTTCGCGCGCGCCTCAATCGCGGCATCGCGGTGCTGTCGAAGGGTCTCCTCGACGAAGCCCGCGCAATCTTCGAGGCCGTCTTGGCCGAGGGTGAACGCAGCCACGACGCGCGGGCCTGTGCGTTCGCCCTGGCGAACCTGTCCGTCGTCGCCTCGTGGAAGCACGAATACGCCGTCGCGCTCGCGCTGTCGGAGCGCACGCTCAAGCTCTCGCAGCACATCGGCGATCGCGTGAAGGTCGCGCAGACCCTCGCCCAGCTCGCCGAGCTCCGCCTGCGTGTCGGCCTCTTCGCCCACGCCGAGCACGCCATCGCCTTCGGCCGCCGAACGCTCGGCCCCGGCATTCCCGTCGCGCGATCGGCTCACTTTTGCGTCGTCGCGGCACGCATCGCCCTCGCCCGCAGCCACAACGAAGACGCGCACCGCGAAGTGATGCGCGCCATTTCCGAGGCAGAGGCCGACGGCGGTCGCGAGCTGATTGGGCAGACGTACCGCGTCGCCGCGCGCGTCGCGCTCGAAGACGGAGACCTCGCCCGCGCGAACGAGATGATCACGCGCGCCCGCGACCTCGCGCCGACCGAAGAGTCGCGCGCGGAGACCGCGCTGCTCACCGCGCTCCACGCGCGCGCATCCGGCGAGTGCGACACGATTCTCGCCACCGAAGCGCTCCGCCTCGCCCGCGCCGTCGGCGAAGAAGAGCTTACGCGCGAAGCCCACGTGCTCTTGTGCGATCTCCACCGGAGCGCCGAGAACGTCGAAGCCGCGCGCCTGAACCTCGAACAAGCGATCGCTCTTCGCGACCGCAGCGCGGACAGGCTCTTCGGCGAAACGCGCATAGCGTTCCTCGCACGCCCCGACGTCGCGCTCCTCGCGCGCCTCCGCGAGCAGATTCAAGAGCCCGTCCCCGCCTCCGTCGACTTCGACGGCCCCCGCGCGCCGCGCTCGGTCCGCCCCGGCGCGCAGCCCCGCGAGCTCATCGGCGACGACCCGGCCATCCGCGGCCTGCATGCGGCGATTCGCAAGATCGCGCGGGCCAACAGCACCGTGCTCATTCGCGGCGAGAGCGGCACCGGCAAAGAGCTCGTCGCCGAAGCCGCCCACCGCGCCAGCGAGCGTGCCGCCGGCCCGCTCGTCACCGTCAACTGCGCGGCCCTCGTCGAGACGCTGCTCCTCTCCGAGCTTTTCGGCCACGAAAAAGGTGCCTTCACCGGCGCGTTCGCACGCCGCCGCGGCCGCTTCGAGCTCGCCGAAGGGGGCACGCTCTTCCTCGACGAAATCGGCGACATCTCGCCGCGCACCCAGGTCGCGCTCCTCCGCGTGCTGCAAGAGCGCACCTTCGAACGAGTCGGCGGCACGGCCCCCATTCGCGCCAACGTCCGCATCATCTGCGCGACCAACCGCGACTTGCGCGCGATGGTCGAGCGCGGCGAGTTCCGCGAGGATCTCTACTACCGTCTCCGCGGCATCACCCTCGAGATCCCGCCGCTGCGCAACCGCATGGGCGATCTCCCGCGCATCAGCGAGAACCTCCTCGCGCGCATCGCCGCCGAGCGAAACGAGGCGCAAAAGACGCTCGCCGTCGACGCGCTCGATCTGCTCGCCCGCCACAAGTGGCCGGGCAACGTGCGGGAGCTCGAGAACGCGCTGCGCGCCGCGTCGCTCTTCGCCGAGGGCGAGTTCATCAACGCTGCGACGCTCGCCGAGAACGTCGACGATCTCCGCCCGCTCTACCAAGCCGCCGTCGCGTCGGGGCCGCGGTCGATCCGTCCGAGCCTCCTGCCGCCGCCCATCGCCGCGGTATCGGCCGTTTCCTCGTTCGACCTACCGCCGGACAGCATCGTCGAGGCCGACGACGGGCAGGACGTGCCCGACGAGGGCGAACCGCAGCTCTTGGCCACCGAGGCGAGCGCCACGGCTGTCGCCTACGCCCAAGTTCGCCAAGGCTCCGTGTCGCTTTCCGACATGAAGCGTACGATCGAACGCGATTGCATCGCCCGCGCCCTGGCCGAGACCAAGGGCAACATCACGAGAGCCGCCGCCTTGCTCGGCATGAAGCGCCCTCGCCTGTCCCAGCTCGTGAAGCAGTACGGCCTGATGGCCGTGTCGTCGGAGGGTTCCTGAAATGAGAGTCTTGGGCGCAATCGCCTTGCTGGCGTCGTTGGCTTGTATCGCAAACGCGGGCTGCGCAGTCGCGACGGGAGACGGAGAGGCGGAGGGCGCGGCCGAGCCCTCGCCCAACGCCACGAGCACGGCAACCGGGAGCGCATCGAACGGCGCGGGCGCAGGGTCGAGCGCAACGGGCGACTCGATCACGCAGTCGCCCACCACCAAGACGGCCTCGATCGGCGACCCCGATCGCCCGCCGCCGCATCCATGGATGACGGCCGGCTCGGTCCCCCAAGCCACGACGAACCCAAGCAACCCGGCCCCCGCAGCCCAAGCTCGGTAAGCGCATCCATCGCGACGGCGAGCGCGCGAGAAGCATGGTGCGCCACGCAAACGCGCCTCGCCGCGCCGCGTTTGCCGTAAGCTCACCGCGAGTAAAACGTGGAGGAGCTAAGACCCCAAACGACCCTATTTTGCGCGGTTCTGGCGTTCGCCATCGCGCTCTCGATGCTCCTTCGCGGGCGTCGCCAAGCCCACTGGCTCTTCGCGGCCTTCGCGACGGACATCGCGTTCTGGTACGCGAGCCAGTCGCTCTACGGCCTTTTCCAAGCGCCCATTTGGGTGCGCGCCACGGGCGTTCTGACCGTGCTGCTCCCGCAGTTTGCGGTGCACTGTTTTCAAGCGATCGTCCCCGATCCGCAGAAGACGTACCGCTCGAACCTCGGGAAGATCGCGACGTTCCTCGGCATCCCGATGCTGGCGCTGGTGCTCTCGCCGTACCACGAGGCGCCGCTCTCCCTGGGCGTCACCTACTTTTACGTCTTCGGCCTCCTCGCCGCGGCCCTCGTGTCGGTCGCGCGCCAAGGTCACAAGAGCCCCTCGCGCGCCGTTCGCGATCGCGTCCGCTTCCTGGTCGGTGTCGGCGTTCTCGCGACCACGTTCACGCTGGCCGACTTTCTCTCGTTCTTGGGCGTGCACCTCCCGCCCATCGGCGCGGTGCTCTCGATCGTCTTCCTCTTCGCCCTCGCCGAGTCGCTCGCGCGCCCTCGCCTCGCCGACCTCAACGACATCTCCGGGCGCCTTCTCGTCGCGACCGCCCTCGCCTTCTGCCTCGCCGGCATCTTCTATCTGTTCGTCTCGGTTTTAGGCCGTTTCAGCACGATGTAACTCAACGCCGTCCTCGCGGCGATCGTCTTCCTCGTGCTCTTCGAACCGCTGCGCGACGAGGTCGAAACGCGCATCCATCAGTTCTTTTTCTTGGAGCGCCACGTCCTCGAGACGAGCGTCACCGAGCTCCGTCGCAGACTCGCCCATGTTCTCGAGATCGACGAGATGGTCGAGACGTTGTTGAGCGGTCTCGAGCAGTCGCGACGCATCACGAGCTGCGCGATCTACCTGCGCGATCAAGACGGCGACGGCTTCGACATCACCGGATCGGTGGGCGGCGCGGCCGTCCCCAAGCGGATCGAAGCACTCGCCTCGCGACCCATCCTCGAGCGCCTTCAACGGCAGGCTTCGCTCTCGCTCGAAGAGATGGCCCGCGAGCCGAAGAAAGACGACGCGACGGTCCTGGCATCAGCAGCGACGCTCGGCCCGCTGCAAAGCTCGGTTCTCTTGGGTGTACGCGGCGACAACGACGAGCTCCTCGGCATCATCGCCATCGCCGACGATCGCGTGCGCGATGCGTTCACCCCCGAAGAGGTCGTTCTTCTCGAGACGGTCGCCACGCAGATCGGCGTCGCCATCGCCAACAGCCGCGTCTACTCGCGCATGAAAGAGCGTGACCGCCTCGCCGCTCTCGGCGCCATGGCCGCAGGCTTGGCCCACGAAGTGAAGAACCCGCTCGGCGCGATCAAAGGTGCGGCCCAGCTCCTCGAAGAGGTGAACGCCGGCGCGGCCGGCATCGACCCGTCGTCGAGCGAGTTCGTCGGCATCATCTTGGAAGAAGTCGACCGCCTCGATCGCGTCGTCGGAAGCTTCCTCGACTACGCGCGCCCCCACGCCGGTAACCCGGTGCCCCTCGACGTGAACGCGGCGGTGCGCCGCACCGTGCAAATCTTATCGAGCCAGCAGACCGAAGGGGCCGACGTCGCTCTCGATCTCACCGAGAATCTCCCCCACGCGAAGATCGATCCGGAGAAGCTGCGACAGGTTTTGATGAACCTGATTCAGAACGGTTTTCAGGCAATGGACGGCCGCGGCCGCGTGACCGTGAGCACGACGCTTCGCCGCACCGCGCGCCTCCCGTGGGCGTCGGGGCCGCAGAGTGACCGCACATCGCGCGTGGAAGACGCCGAGTTCGTCGAGATCTCCGTCCGCGACACGGGCCCGGGCATTTCGCAGAAGGTCCTCAAGAACCTCTTCATCCCGTTCTTCACGACCAAAGAACAGGGGACGGGCCTTGGTCTCGCGATCAGCCAGAGCATCGTGCAGAGCGCCGGCGGCACCATCCACGTGCAGACGCAGCACGGCGCGGGGACGACCTTCACCATCGTCCTCCCCGCCGCCGTCGAGCCTCTTCGCAGCACGCCGGCGCCGGCCCCCGTCGACGAGCCGGGCTCGACGGCGAAGGCGGCCGGGCTGACGAAGGCTCTCAATCGTTCTGCATGAGACCCTTGATGCGGCCGCCGGGGAGAAGCTTCACCCCGCGCGCAGCCGGCACCTTGGGCAGACCCAGCATCGTCATCATGTCGCCCGTGAGCGGCACCAAGAAGCCCGCCCCCGCGCTTAGGCGAACCTCGCGCACGGTGATCGTAAAGTCGCGCGGACGCCCCGGCACCGTCGGCTGATCGCTCAGCGAGAGCTGCGTCTTCGCGATGCAGACCGGTAGCTTCGCATAGCCGAGCTCGCCGATGCGCTTCAGATCCTTCTCGGCGTTCGCCGTGAAGACGACGTCCTTTGCGCCGTAGATCGTGCGCGCGACCTTGCGGATCTTCTCTTCCGGCGCGTCTTCCAGCTCGTAGACGTACTTCGCCGTGGGCGGCGATGCGTCGGTCGCGTCGACGATGTCGCAGACCATCTGCGCAAGCTCCGTCGAGCCCTCGCCGCCGCGCGCGAATCCGTCGCAGCGCGCGACCTTGGCGCCAAACTTCGCCGCGGCTTTGGCGACGATGGCAACTTCGTCGGCCGTGTCTTGCGGGAACACGTTGATGGCGACGATGGGCGTGAGGCCAAACGCCGCCGCGTTCTCGAGGTGCTTCTCCAGGTGCACCGTGCCCGCTTCGAGCGCTTGCGCATTGGGCTCGCCGGCGACCTTCACCGCCACGCCGCCGTGCATTTTGAGCGCGCGCAGCGTCGCCACGATCACGACCGCGCGCGGCCAAATGCCTGCCTCGCGGCACTTGATGTCGAGGAACTTTTCGCCGCCGAGATCGAACCCGAAGCCCGCTTCGGTGATCGCGTAGTCGCCCGTCGCCATGGCAAGCTGCGTCGCCAAGATGCTGTTGCAGCCGTGGGCGATGTTGCCGAACGGGCCGCAGTGCACGAACGCCGGGCCGCCTTCGGCCGTCTGCACGAGGTTGGGCTTGAGAGCATCGCGCAGCAGCGCCGTCATCGCGCCCGCCGCGCCGATGTCGCCGGCCGTGACCGCTTTGCCTTCGTAGGTCGCCCCGATGACGATGCGCGACAGGCGCGCTTCCAGGTCGGCGTGGTCGCGCGAGAGCGACATGATGGCCATGATCTCGCTCGCCGCCGTGATGTCGAAACGCGTCTCGCGCGGCGTGCCGTGGGCCTTCCCGCCGAGGCCGACGATGACTCCGCGCAGGAAGCGGTCGTTCATGTCCATCGCGCGACCCCAGCTGATTTGCCTGGCGTCGAGCTCGCCGTCGCAGACCCGTTCGCGGAAGTACGCCGTGTTGTCGGCGAGGGCCGCGAGCAGATTGTGCGCCGCCGTGATGGCGTGCATGTCGCCCGTGAAGTGCAGGTTGATGTCGTCGGTCGGAACGAGCGACGCCTTGCCGCCGCCTGTGCCTCCGCCCTTCACACCGAAGACCGGGCCGAGCGACGGCTCACGCAGCGCGAGGACAGCGTTCTTCCCGAGCCTGCGCATCCCCATCGCGAGAGCCACCGACGTCGTCGTCTTCCCTTCGCCCGCAGGCGTGGGGTTGATCGCGGTCACGAGGACCAAGCGCCCCTTCGGCTTTCGCGGGTTGGGACGCGAGAGCGCGGCGAGGTCGATCTTCGCCTTCGTTTTTCCGTAAGGCTCGATGTCGTCGTCATGGAGCCCGAGCTCGCGCGCGACCTCGTAGATCGGGCGCGGACCGGAGACGTCGTGGCTGGCGGTGGTGCTGCTGTTGCTCATCCTCGTGCCTCTGATTTCTATTCGCCGCCGTAGCGCTTTTCGAAGAGCGCCCGCAGCTCGGGGATCTCGCGGATCATCGCGAGACTGTGCTCGGCGTGGCCGTGGGCGTAGCCGTTGCCGATGACGAGGTCGACGTCTTTGCCGACCCCTTCGGCGCCGAGAGCCGCTTTCGTGAAGCTCGTCGACATGGCGAAGAAGTAGACGACGCCGCGGTCGCGCGTGCTGAGGATTGCGCCCATCTCGGCGTTGGGAACGTTGACGCAAGAGAAGGTCACGTCGGCCTCGCGACCGCCCGTCGCCTTGAGCACTGCGTCACGCACTGCGACCGGATCCGTCGCGTCGGCCGTGACGACCGCATCGCACGCGCCGAGCGCGCGAAGGTCCTCGGCGAAGGGCGCGTGGTTCTCGATGCCGACGATGCACGCGCCCTTGCCGCCGCGACGGCGCGCTTCGACCGCGCACAGGATGCCGCTCTTGCCGCCCGCTCCAAGGATGACGACGACCGCGTCCTTTGCGACGAGGCGCGCCACCTGGGGCGCCGCACCGGCTACGTCGAGGACCGCGAGCGCCAAGCGTTCGGGCATGTCGTCGGGGAGCTTGGCGTAGGCGCCGCTCGCGAAGAGAACCGCCTCGCCTTCGACGTCGAGCTGCGCGCTCACGCGTCGCACGGCAGTCACGCGTTGGATCGCGAGCGGCGTAAGCGACAGCGACACGAGCGTCGCCACGCGGTCGCCGACCTTCACGGTGTCCTTCGCAATCTCGCGACCGGGGGCGAGCTGCAGCACGCGTCCGAGGAGCATGCCGCCCGAGCCCGTCACTGGATTGTGCTGCTTTCCCCGAGCGCCGATGGTCTCTTCGACTTGCGTGGCCACGGCCGCATCGAGCTCGATGGAACCTGCGGCGACGCCTTTCGCCTGCGCGGCTTCCTCCATCTGACGAAAGCTCGCTGCATCGACGTTGAGCGTTTCGACCGCGAGAAGCATTTCTCCTGCGAAAAGCCGAGAGAAATCGTTATCAACTCGCTGCGCGGGTTGCGGTAGCGCCCCTGTGGGAAGAAGGGCGCGATGGGTGCCATAGGGGTCGCCAGGGCGGTCCCCCGACGCAGAATGCGCGAGCGCGATAGGTCGCGGAAGAGGATGCGTGATAGAACCAACAGGCTCGAGAGAGCCGGATTTGCCGCTTTCGGTGGTCGACATCGCCGCGCACCTTAGGGCTTACTTGCGCGTCTTACTTGACCAACTTTGCGAGACCTCGTTACTTTTTGATCGTCGCGTTCTCGAACATTCATTCTCGTCCGGGTTCAGGCGCCAAAGCCCTCTAAGCTGATCGAACGATGCAAGACTCCGCCCCCAAGGCGTCACCGACAACGACCGCACGTCCAGGGCGGTCGTATGTTTTGCGCTTCATCAGCGGCAAGTATCAGGGCGGGGAATTTCCCATCGTCCCTGAGAAGCAGATCATCGTCGGTCGCTCGAGCGATCTCGACATGGTCCTTGTCGAAGACATGGTCTCTCGCAAGCACGCGCGCATCGCGATGCAGCAAGACCAGATCTGGATCGAAGACCTGGGCTCGACGAACGGCACGTTCGTCAACGGCGAGAAGATCAAGCGCGCCCGATTGAAAGAGGGCGATCGCGTCCTCATCGGCACGAGCATCCTCAAGGTGATCGCCGGCGACGGCCCGCGCGACGGCGCCGACCCGAAGCAGAACTTGGAGAACGTCGCCTCGCAGCGGCGCACGAGCCAAGCGCGGTCGATGTCGGGGAGCATCGAAGAGGTTCCGCTGCCCGACTTACTGCAGCTCTTCGGAACGTCGAAGAAGAACGGCGTTCTCGTGATTCGCACCGACGACGACGTCGGCCGGATCTTCCTGCGCAAGGGGAACATCTACTTCGCCGTGATCAACGATCTCGACGACGTCCCACCGGTGAAGAGCATCTTCCGCATGCTCACCTGGCAAAAGGGTCTCTTCGATCTGGATCCCCCGGACGAGCGCACGTTCCCCAACGAGGTCGACCTCTCCGTTCAGGAAGTCCTGATGGAAGGCATGCGTCAGCTCGACGAGTTCAACATGCTTCGCGAGAAGCTCCCGGACTTGAACGCGCGGCTCATTCTGCCGAGCCCGCTCGTGCCGTCGCTGCGCGATCTCAAGCCCGAAGAGCTCGACGCGCTGCAGCTCGCCCACAACTACGGTCACGTCGAAGCGGTCCTCAACAAGAGCCTCGCGACCGACCTCGACACCGTCCAGGTTCTGCTCAAGCTGTTGCAGAAGAACTTCCTCCGCTCCGAATAGCGGCGGGCCTCGTCGCAGTCGCAGAATGGCGGAACGCGAGCCTTCGAGAGTCACGCGTCATGGCGGCCCGGTCGTCGTGCTCACGGGCGCGTCGAGCGGGATCGGCGCATCCCTGGCGCTCGCATGGGCCCGACGCGGCGCGCGCATCGTCCTCTCGGGGCGCAACGAGGTCGCCCTCGCCCGCGTCGCGCGGCAGGTCACCGGCGCAGGCGGGCAAGCCTTCGTGGAGGCGGGCGACGTGACCGACGACGCGCACCGCGTGGCGCTGGTCGCGCGGGCCGAGCGCGAGGGCGGGCGCATCGACGTCCTCGTGAACAACGCGGGCAAGGGGTACTACGGCGCCGTCGAAGAGGTGCAGCTCGGCGAGCTCGAAGCGCTCTTCGCGCTCAACGTCTTCGCGCCGTTCCGCCTCGCGCAGCTTTCGCTCGGCCCACTCGCGCACGCCAAAGGGACCGTCGTCATGATGTCGTCCGTTGCGGGCGTCGTCGCGGCTCCGCGAATGGGCGCCTACGCCGCGTCCAAGTTCGCCCTCGAGGCGATGTCGATGGCCCTTCGCGCCGAGGTCGCGGCGCGCGGCATACGTGTGCTCGTGATTCGACCCGGCCCCGTCGACACGCCCTTTCGAGATCACGCGGTCTCGTCCACGCGGCGCGACGGCGTGTCCGAATCGGGCGTCCGCCCGCCAGGCGCCACGGTACAGACTCCCGACGCGGTCGCCGAGATGACGGTGGCGGCGGTCGCGCGTCGACGCTCCGTCGTCGAGACGAGCCTCTTCGTGCGCGTGGCATCGCTCAGCGCGCGTGTCGCGCCCGCCGCCCTCCGCGCAATCTCCGCGCGCATGGCGACGCGTTCCAAACACTGAGCCACAAAGCACGAGCGCCCCGGCTCTCCGAAGAGAACCGAGGCGCGCCATGCTTGAGGACAGCGGGTGGCCCGCGTTTCCGCGGGCTACTCCGTTTCACGTCCGCGTGGCTGGCTCAGTCGCCACGGCCGAGCGGGC
>JANXMC010000713.1 GCA_025354825.1 Myxococcales bacterium | reverse complement strand
GCGACGGCGAGGGATGCCGACCCTTCGACCATCGTGGAGGTCACGCGAAGCGCGGTATCGTGCTCGACGGGGAACAGGTTCTCCTGCACCTCGGAGCGCGAGATCGACCCGTCGACGCGGAGTGAGCCGTCGGCCGCCGTGCGACCGTCCCACGCGAGGGGGCGCGCCGCGGGGACGAGCCCCGTGTAGCGGTACATCGTCGGCTCGGCGCATCCCGAGAGGAGTGCCGTCGCGCTGGCGACGAGAAGCGCGGCAGCCGCGCCGCGCGATCGCGCGTGAGGAGAGCGTCTCAAGGGAAGGAAGCACATGAAGCGTGCCCATAGCCACGAGCGTGCCATGCGAAATATCCCGTAAATTGGGCGCTTTTCGCCTTCACTGGGTCGTGACGTCGACGCCCGCCAGCTGTTGCCATCGAGCGACAGTCACCGTCGTGCTGGCGCGACCGGCAGCCCATCGCCAGGGTGCGCGTAGGAGGCCGACGCTTGACGCGGGCGCCGGCGTCGTGGCACGGGGGCGCTCCTTTTCGAGAGCTCCCGAGCCCGCATGCCGCAATCGTCGACCCCGCCCGCCCCCGTCTCTTCTTCCTCGCAGCTCGATGCGGATGCCACCGACGACGTCGACGGCGCGCAGGCGCCCAACATCGCACCGGCTGGCGAGGCTCCTGCGAGGGGGCGCCAAAAGCGCCCCTACGACGACGCGGCGGTCCTCCCGCCGGGCGACACCATCGACGCACGAACGCTCGTCGCGGGCGAGTGGCTCGAGCTCGAGGTCGGCCCCGGTCGTGGCGGCTTCATGTTCGAGCGCGCCGAAGCGGCTCCGCGCGCGGGCATCATTGGTCTCGAGGTGCGTCGCAAGTGGGCCGCCATCGTCGACGGCCGCCTGATCAAACGTGGCCTCGGTAACCGCGCTCGCGTTTATGCCGAAGACGCGCTCCACGCGCTGCCTCGGCTCGGTCCTGACGGCTCGTTTCAGCGGGCGTATCTGCACTTCCCCGATCCATGGTGGAAGAAGCGGCATACGAAGCGCCTCGTGATGGGCGACAAGTTCATCGACGAGATCGCGCGCCTCTTGCCGCAAGGTGGCGAGCTCTATGTGCAGACCGACGTCGAAGAGCGCGCGGCGGAGTACGAAGAGCGCTTGATGCAGTCGCCGCACTTCGCGCCGGCGGGCGACGTGCAAGGGTCGCCCCGCATGGTCGAGAACCCTTACAACGCCCGTAGCCCGCGCGAGCACCGCGCGATTGCCGACGGTCTGCCGGTCCATCGCATGCGTTTTACGAAACGCTGAGCGCGCGCGCGTTGCGAGCTTACGGAGCGAGCGTGAAGCGGTAGCGCGCCGTCCCGTCGGCCGGGATGGTGACGCTGGCGGTTTGGGCGGCTTTGCCCGCTTCGGGCGTGCACGTCACCTTGTGCGCGCCGGCAGGGAGCTCCAGCCCCGCGACGGGTGTGGGCCCCTTCGCGGCGCCGTCGACCGCGACGTTGCACCAGCCCCCCGAGGCGCTGACATTGAGCTTTCCGTTGCCTGCGGGCTGCGCCGCTTCGGCGCGCGCCGCGGCGGCTGCACCCCCACCGGAGGACGGCGCGTGGTGCCGCGCTTCGGCGGCCTTTTCGAGGACGACGTCGAAGTGCTTCGTCTCGAGCGGCGCGCCGAGGAACGTCTGCGTCTGATCGACGTAGCCCGGCGCCGAGACGACGAGCTTGTGTTGATCGCCCGAGGAAATACCTTCCATCGTGGCGCCCGGTTGCGGCTTGCCGTCGAGCATGAAGACAGGGCGCACCCCGTCGGGCTTCACCGACACCGTGACGTTCACGCTGCCGTTTCGCAGCGTCAGCTTCATATGGCCGTTCGGGTCGGTTGCCGTGAGCGTGACCGCTTCGCGCGCTTGCTCGAACCCTTCTTTGGTGAGCTTCACGTCGAGCGGGCGGCCGAGCGGCAGCTGCGGAATCGTCGCCGGCGTCGACTCGGGGCGGAGATCTCCGTTCACCCAAATCGCAGCGCCCGGCGGCTCGCTCTCGATGAGCACCGAGCCGCGCGCGGCGTTCATCTCCATGGCGTTGGCCGCGCTCGAGGCGAGCGACTGCCCACGCGCCCACATATACGCGCCCCCCGTGAGCGCCAGCGCGACGAGGGAGCCTGCCGCGGCGGCGAAGAGCGCGCGGTTCTTGGGCGGCGGCGCGTGGGCCGTGATGTCCGTCACAGTGCGCGACGCGGCGGGCATGCTGAGGAGGCCCGTATGCGTACGGAGGGCCATCTCGATGTCGCTCATCGACTCGCGCTCGGCCTTCATCTCGATGATGTCCGCGAGCTGTTTGCCCTGCTGGAGAGCCTCTTTCTGGACGGCGAGCTTGTCCTCGAAGAGACCTTGCATGAACTCGGAGAGGGCGATCGTGCTGAGCGGAATGCGCTCGTTGCGGGCAAACTCTTCGAGGGCGACGTGCATCTCGCGCGCGTTTTGAAAGCGCTTCGTGCGGTCCTTCGAGAGGGCGCGCATCACGATCGCCTCTAGCTCCGGCGAGTAGCCGGCACGCACCGAGGACGGCGTCGGGTAGTCGCGCTCGCAAATGAGCTTCAGCGTCTCGTATTCGCTCGGCCCCTTGAAGAGGCGCTTGCCCGTCGTGAGCTCGAACAGCATGACGCCGCTCGCGAAGATGTCGCTTCGCCAGTCGACCTCCTCGCCCCGCGCCTGCTCGGGCGACATGTACGGGACTTTGCCTTTGAGCTTTCCGCTCTTCGTGTCGTGGCCGACCTTCGCGTCGCTTTTGGCGATGCCGAAGTCGACGACCTTCACGTCGCCGGTGAACGCGACGACGACGTTCTGCGGCGAGATATCGCGGTGAACGATGTTGAGCTTCGTGCCGTCGAGATCGCGCTTGTCGTGGGCATAGGAGAGCGCCGAGCACATGCCGATGACGATGGCGATGGCGTGCTCGAGCGGGAACTCGTTCACGTTCTTCCGCTTCATCTGGCGGACGATGGAGCGCAAGTCCTCGCCGTGGACGTGCTCCATCGCGATGAAGTACGCGCCGTCGACGTGGCCGACGTCGAAGATCTGAACGATGTTGGGGTGGGACAGCGTCGCGGCGACACGCGCCTCGTGGAGCAGCATGTCGATGAACGCCTGGTCCTGGTTCATCGCCGGGAGAATGCGTTTGATGACGATGAGCTTTTCGAAGCCGGCGACGCTCCGCTGAATGGCGAGAAAAAGCTCGGCCATGCCGCCGGTCGCGAGCTTGCGAATCAGCGTGTATTTGCCGAAGCGGAGCGGAAGCCCTTCGCTGTCGGGGTCG
>JANXMC010000679.1 GCA_025354825.1 Myxococcales bacterium | reverse complement strand
GCGCCAACATCGCCTCGAGGCCCGCGCGCTCGTCGATCGTGAGCTGAACTCGATATCGCTTCATGCTCGACGTGCTCGGCGATTCGCGCACGACCGGGCAACTTTTCACCCATCGCCGGGGGGCTGACGAACTACTAGTCGCCCAGCGGTTCGTCTGGCGACTCGGCGAAGCGGTATCCCACGCCTCGGACGGTGCGGATGTAGGTGCCCGCGAGCGCGCCGAGCTTCTCGCGCAGGCGCTTCACATGCGTGTCGACGGTGCGACTCTCGATCGGGTTGTTCAGCTGCCAGACGTCGAGGAGCAGCCGGTCGCGCGTCTGCGTGCGGTTCTTCCGCTCGAGGAGCGTGACGAGGAGTCGCAGCTCGAGAGCCGTGAGCGCAACCTCACGTCCCTCGACGAACACGCGATGCGCGGTGCGGTCGATCGTGAGTACGCCGAAGGTGGCGACGTCGGTGGCGTTCGCGGCCTCGCCCGCGCCGCCCACCGCCGGAGTCTTGCGCCGGAGAATGGCGCGCACACGTAGCGTCAACTCTCGCACCGAAAACGGCTTCACCACGTAGTCGTCGGCGCCGAGCTCGAGGCCGACGACCCGGTCGACCTCTTGTCCGCGCGCCGAGGCGATGAGGATGGGAATGTCACGCGTCGCCGGCGCGGCCTTCAACTTCCGACACACCTCGAGCCCGCTCTCGTCGGGGAGCATCAAATCGAGCACGATCAAATCGAACGCTCGGCCAGCGACGGCAGCGAGCGCACCCGCGGCGCTCTCGGCGACGGCGACGTCGAGCCCTTCGTTGCGGAGGTTGTAGGCGACCAAAGTCGCGAGATCAGCCTCGTCCTCGACGACGAGCACTCTTTTTCGAGAGGTAGGCGACGTATCCCGCGGCTCCTGCGCCATCGCATGCAGGCTAGGTCGGAGGCTGCGTGAGGACAAATGGCCGCGCGTGATCACGTCTTCCCGCTGCGCTCCCGGCACGTTACGTTGAGGGGCTCGCGAATGGACGCCCCGCTCCCGCTGGAACGCTACGCCGAGCTGAGCGCGGAGATCGACGCGCGCAAAAATCGCGACGTGGTCCTCACGGCCGCAGGCATCACCGTCGAAGCGTGGCTGATGGTGCAAGAGTGGTGGATGAGCCAGATGGCGCGCGAAGCGACCTCGCGCATCTTCGAGACCTCGCGCCGCTTTCAGCAGACGTACGTGCTCACCCGACGAAAGCTCGCCGAGCGCGGGACCGGACGCGTGCCGACGAAGGCCCCCGTCTCGCGACCCGAATCGTACGAGATGGGCCCGGTGAGCAGCGGCCAGCGCCCACCGCCTTCGAGCGAGGTCGCCCAGCCGCTCTCGTTCGGCTACGGCAGCGCCCAAGCCAACGGCCCCCGCCTCACCCTCCCGCAATACGCGTCGCTCTGCGTCGAGCTCGCCATGTACCCGACGAATCACGGCGAAATCCGGCAGCGCTACGGCTTCGACGAGGTGGGCCACCAGCGGGAAAACCAGGAGTGGCAGTGGCGATTCGACCAAGATCAAACGCTCTTCGATCGCTACCTCACCATGTTTCGCCAGTATCGCGACTGGATCGTCGGCGCTGCCGGTGCCGCGCCGAACACCACGCGCGGCGGATGAAGGGGCGAATTGCCCCAATTTCCATGGGGGCAGACGGCCCACCGTAACGGCGCCCCGCTTGCGCCTACCCATCCAGAGACGCCGTGGGCCTGTTGCCTGCTCGCGTAGACGAGGTCGCCCCCGCTTCTCTACTCTCGAGGGACCGCCGTGACCGACCGTACCGCGAAATTCGACCTCAGTGGCGACACGCTACCGCACGACCTTTGGGTCGGGCGCTACCAAGCGCGCGAGGGCGTCTCCCGCCTCTTCGAGGTCGAGGTCGAATTCTCGACCGAGGACAAGGCCTTCGAAATCGACAAGTGCCTGCGCAAGAGCATGTGCCTGTCGGTCATCGACGGCTCCGGACGCACGCGCTTCTTCCACGGCATCGTCGACCGCGCCGAATACCTCGATTTGATCGGCGGCGAGTTCGGCGTCTATCGCATGGCGTTCCGCGTCGTCCTCAAGCCCGCCATCACTGCGCTGCAGTACCGCGAGAACAGCCGCATCTTCCAGTTCAAGTCGACCGTCGACGTCATCAAGGACGTTCTCAAGGACGCCGGCATCGACGACAAAGCGATCCAGTGGAAGACCTTCCAGGACTACGAGCCGCGCGACTTCTGCGTCCAATACCGCGAGAGCGAGTTCGACTTCGTCTCGCGTCTGATGGAAGAAGAGGGCCTCTTCTATTTCTTCCGGCACTCGAAGGATGGCCACAAGATGGTCATCAGCGACGATCCGCAAGCGTTCGAAGCCGACGACGACGCGCCCGAGGTCGAGTTCTCGATGGGACCGGGGCTCGGCGGTGAGCCGTTGAAGGAGCTGACGAGGACGAGGGCGTTGCGGACAACGTCGGCCTCGCTCGTCGACTTCGACTTCGAGAAGCCCGGTACGAAGCCGTCGGCGGACGTGCCCGCCGATGACCTTTGGCCGATGCCTGCATACGCGTACCCTGGCCTGTTCACCAAAGTCGACGCTGCCAAGCGGAAGGCGAAGGCGTTCCTCGCCTCGCGTCGCCGCGACAGCGACGTCATTCGCGGCTCGAGCAACTGCATTCTCGTGAACGTGGGCGCCCCGATGTTCGTCGAAGGCGGCGAGCCCCAATGGGTCAACGGCCCGTTCGTCTGCATCGAGCTGCTCAGCTACGGCGTGCAGACCCAAGGCGGCAAGACGAACTTCATCTGCAAGAACGTCTTCGTCGGTACGCCCAAAGACGCTCCTTGGGCGGCGGCTCGCGTGACCCCCAAACCACGCATCCGCGGCATTCAGACGGCAGTGGTCACCGGCTCCGACACCGCAGCCGAAGGGCTCCACACCGACAAGTACGGGCGCATCAAGGTTCGCTTCTACTGGGACCGCGTCGGGCAGCAGAACCACAACTCCAGTTGTTG
Organism: Myxococcales bacterium; assembly: GCA_025354825.1. Lineage (GTDB taxonomy): Bacteria > Myxococcota_A > Polyangia > Polyangiales > Polyangiaceae > JANXMC01. The sequence continues at coordinate 792 of JANXMC010000679.1, read as the reverse complement.
GATACGCGTGCAGCAAATGCAGACGGGAGGCTCGATGTTCCTCCCGCGCATCGGCTGGGAGGTCGCGGTCGTCTTCCTCGAGGGCGATCCTGACCGCCCCGTGGCCCTCGGGCGCATCTACAACGGTGAGCAGCCGGCGCCGTACGCCCTTCCCGGTGGCAAGGCCTCCGGCAGCATCAAGAGCATGTCGACGCCCGGCGGCGCTGGTCACAACGAGATCCTGATGGGTGACTCGGGTGGTGGTCAGGGCCACGGCTTCCACGCCCAGAAAGACCTCAACATCGCCATCGGCAACGACAAGACCGAGAGCGTCGGCGTGGACGAGACACACAACGTCACCGTCAACATGACGAGCAACACCGGCGGCAACGAGACCTACAGCATCGGCGCCAACCAGACGGTCACCGTCGGTGCCGATCTCTCCAACAAGGTCAGCGGCAACCAAGACATCACCGTCGGCGCGGTCGAGACCGACAACGCGATCTCCAATTACGTCGAGAAAATCAGCGGTAATCGCGACTACACCGTCGGCGCGACCGCGATCACGATCTGCAATGGAATCCAGACCAAGGGCACCGGTGGCATCACCCGCACCGTCGGCGCGGTCGAGCTCCGGGCTTCGGTGTTCGGCATCAGTGACAACATCACCGGCGCCTACACCGAGAACGTCGGCGCGGTGAAGCTCGAGCTGGTCAAGGGCACGAGCTCCGAGACCGTCGCCGGCATGAAGTCGCAGACGTCGATCGCGGCAGAGGTCCACCTGACCAAGGGCAACTTCAGCACCGACTGCGA
>JANXMC010000677.1 GCA_025354825.1 Myxococcales bacterium | reverse complement strand
GAAGCCACTCGATCTCCATCGGCTCATCGCCGTCTGCGCCGACATGTTCCGCTCGACGTGCCATGGCCGCGGCGTGGTGTTCGCCGTCGACTGCCCCGAGCGCGGCGAAGGGCTGCTCATCGACGGCGAGGTCGACGCGCTCGAGAAGGTCATCTTCAATTATCTCTCGAATGCGCTGAAATACACGCCGCGCGGTGGGCACATCACGCTCGCCCTTCTCGCGACCGAGGCGCGTGTCCGCATCGAGGTCCGCGACGACGGGCCGGGCATCTCCCGTGAGGGGCAGGAGAAGCTGTTCCGTGTGTTCTCACAGGTTGACGCGTCAACCACGCGTGAGTTCGAGGGGACTGGGCTCGGCCTCGCGCTCACCAAGCAGCTCGCCGAGACGATGGGCGGCGCCGTTGGCGTCGACAGCTTGCTAGGGCAAGGGAGCAACTTCTGGGCGGAGTTCCCGCGGAGCACGGGCGAGCACGACGCCGTGGTCCCCGAGGCGGAGACGAGCGCGAAGACGTGGCTCTTGGCGGAGCACGAGAACGGTGTCCCCTCGATTCCGCCGCCGCGCACCGCTTCGCCGAGCCAGATCCCGCCGGCGCTGATCACGGGCTCGGCGATCAACCTCGCAAAGCGGCACCGCGAGCGGATCCTCGTCGTCGACGATCTCCACGACATGCGCGCCCTCATCGCGCGAGCCCTCACGCGCGCGGGGTACGACGTCATCACGGCGCCCGACGGCGCGGAAGGTGTGCGCGTCGCGCGGGAGCACCGGCCCGACCTCGTCGTCACCGACTGGATGATGCCGCGCATGTCGGGGCCTGAGCTGATTCGAATCCTCAAGGCGGACGTGGGCCTTCGCACGACTCCGGTGATTTTGCTCACGGCGAAGAGCGACGACGAGAGCAAGCTTCTCGGCACCGAGCTTGGCGCCGACGCCTTTTTGGGGAAGCCATTCTTGGAGCAGGAGCTCGTAAGCGCCGCGCGCAATCTGCTGCGTTTAAAGGCCAAAGAGCACGAGGTCGAGGCGCTCAACCGCTACCTCACCGAGACCGTCTTGAAGCGGTACCTGCCCCACGATCTCGTGCGACAGGTCGTCGACGGCGCGCTCATCCTCGACGAAGCGCCGAAGAGCCAAGAGGTCACGGTGCTCTTCTCGGACATCGTGGCGTATACGCGAATGACGTCCGACCTGGGCGCCGCGAAGACGTCGCTCATGCTCAACGTTTACCTCGACGCGATGATTGAGGTGATCTTCAGCCACGGCGGGACGATCGACAAGTTCATCGGCGACGCCATCATGGTCATCTTCGGCGCGCCCGTGCGCGTCGAGCCTCGAGCCCAAATCGAGAGCGCGGCGCGGTGCGCCTTGGCAATGCACGCGAAGCTCGAACGCTTGAGCGAAGCGTGGGTGCGCGACGGATTGCCTCGCGTTCAGATGCGCATCGGCATCCACCAAGGGCCGGCCCTCGTCGGCAACTTCGGCAACGAGCGGCGGAGCGACTTCACCGCCATCGGCGAGACGGTGAACCTCGCCTCGCGCATCGAGCACGCCTGCGAGCCGGGCGACGTTTTCCTCTCGACGTTCGCGTCGGCGAAGCTCTCCGAAGGGGCCTCCGCTCCGGCGGGGCTTCACGCCCTCAAAGGGATCGGCGACGCGGTGCCGCTGCGCCGCCTCGTTCCTTCGTTTTTCGAGCGTCGCGCGGCGCCGAGCGAGGCTCCGCAGGACCCTACGCGCACGACGGCGAGCCTGGCGTGATCACCACGTGAAGCCTGGCGTGCGTCCCCGGCGGCGCCGCTCTCGTCCCGCGATGACCGAAGGCGCGGCTCACCCGCGCCACACGTGGCCAAAGATCAAGCCCACGAGAGAGCTGTCGCGCCGCTTGTCGTCCTTCGTGAAGTGCTTCTTGCTGCGGAAGTGGCGCTTCTTCTTCTGACGCCCAAGCTCGCCCAGGCGCTTCATTTTGCGCATCACGCGGCGTACTCGCTGCGTGACGGTGTAGACGTGGGCGCGCACGAAGCCGATGGACCCGAAGTCGGAAAGGGTGCGGCACGGCACGAGAGAGAACGCCGCGGGCAAGTGGCCAATGTTGTAGGCCAAGTCTTCCGTGCGCTTCGGATGGAGCGCCTTGTCGAGCGTGATGCGACCGACGGCGTGGAACGGGAGAGCCTCTTCGTCCCATGCGCGACCGGGGTCGAGCATCGCCACGTCAACCTGCCCCGCAGGCTCGTAGACCTGCATCTCGAGGGCGTAGGTCGCATGCGCGTGCGCGCGCGCCTTCATCTCGTCGCGCATGTATTGAAAATCGCGCGTCTCGCCGACGTGCCGATCTTGGAGCCACGGCGTCGCGAGATCGCTCGCCGATGGGAACCCCTCTTCGGGCGCGCCGTCGCCGGGCACGAGGCGAAAGCGGGCGTACCGCTCTTTGCCATCGCCCCCGTGAAAACGGAGGGGGATCTGCGAGTGGTAGCGAAGTCGCGTGAACGAGCTCGGCGCGCGACGGAGGCCAATCTCGAACTGCCGCCGAATGACTGGACGCGGCTTGAAATAGGCCTCGAGAGCGCGCACGTCGACCGGCCCCTCGTGGCCGGGTGTGCCTCCCGACGCGCGGGCGAAATCGAGAAAGACCTTCGCGCTCGAGAACGACACTTCGCCCGTGTTCATCAAGAGATCCATCGCCGGCGTCGCCAAGTGGATCGGGCGCTCGGGCTTGTGATCGCCTTCCCCCTCGCGCGCGACGAGGCGGAGGGCCGCGCCGCGGATGTCCATCGCGGCGTCGTCGTCGTAGGCGACGTTGCCGTGACGAAGGACGATGTCGAAGGTGCGCCCGGGCGTGAAGAACGTGTTCTTCGGATAGGTCGGCAACGACGTCACCTCGAACGAGCCCGTCACCGCGACCCCTTTCGTGTGGGTCGGGCGGCCGCCACGAAGAAGCGCCGCCGTCGTGAAGAGGGCGTCGAACTTCAAGAGATCGAGATCCCGCGCGATGCGCGCCAAGCTCGAAATGGACTCCATCGGAACGGCGGGGGCTTGCGTCGTCATGGTCACGTGTTCGTGCTGTTGGGGACGAGGGACGGTTTCAAGTACGTATACGGAACACGCCTATCGAGATTGCGTGCGTCGATCTCTTCTTCGATGTGCCTAAGGCGCTCGCGGAAGGCGCACATGACGTCGAGCGCGCGCGGATCGGCGAAGGCGTCTTTGTGGTAGTGCCCCAGGCGCGAGTGGCGCCAGCCGGTGAGCGCAGCCATCAAGAGAACCTGTTTCACCGTCTGCCGGTGATTGGGCAACATCTTGAGAATGTCGGCCTCGCGCGTATACGTCCCCTTCTCGGTGGGCGCCTTCGCGTAGCCCGAAAACGGCATATTGGGGATGAACGCCACGAAGTCCCACTGCGTGTAGTTCACCGCCGCGTGCTGCGGCCCCGAGAGCCAAATGAGCTGCGTCGTGAAGTCGATGAGCTGTGCTCGCGTCGTCATGTCTTTCGGCAGGCCGTTCAAGCCGCCTCGGCCACGCATCTCGTCGAGGAAGCGCTGAAGCTCGAGATCGAGCACCACATCGCGATCGCCCCGCGAGTAATAAAGCTGCAGGTAGTCGGTCACCATCGCGTGAATGGCGTCCCACAGCGCGAGGCCGTCGTCGCGGTAGGGGAAGTCTTTGATCTGCGACGTGTCGTCCAGGCCGCGACGCGCGAGATCTTTTCGCGGGAGCATTTCGTCGAAGCGAAACGTCTTATTCGCCTGTTCGACGATCGACAGCGTCTCCCACAGCCAAGGCGCCATGAGCTGATCGAGAAAGCCGCCCGGGTTGATGAGCGTCTGGCGGCCGAAGTCGTTGATGGCGAGCGTGTCTTCGAAGTGCTGTGCCAAGAGAATATGAAGCGGGTGGTTTTCCGCGAGGCGCCGGTGCATCGCAATGACCACCGGCTCCAAGATTAAATGGGTGCGCCCCAAATGGTGCTCGAGCTCGTGGGACATCGTATCGGCCATCTGCGCGAACATCTTCGCCATGAGCCAATCGAGGCCATCTTCGGGCGTGAAAATCGGATTGTCCGCCGCGGGCGTTGGCCGCAGCTGAATCGCGACGGGCGTCATCGCCTCCCAACCGCCGCCCGCATCGGGGTGCCAGCAGAAGAGCACTTTGGGCGCCGCGAAGAAGCGGTCGCCGCCGCGTTTGTCGATGGCGTCGACGATAGGGAAGAAGCGCGAGTAGTCGGCGTAGAAGAGGCGACCGTTCGCAAGCTCGGCGTCGAGCGACGACGGGCAGCCGAGGGCGCGCGAAAGGGTCGCGTCGTCGATGGCGAAGTCCTGCGGGAGCGCCGACAGCCGCACGATGTCCATTGGGTTCGGCCCCGCGAGGCGCTGGTGGCCGAAGCTGCTGTCGAACTGAAACGTTCGCATCACTTTGGGCTTCTGCGCGAAGGGGAAATACTGCCGATAGCTCTCGAGGCTTTTCAGCGGATTGAACGGGCTCATCACGCGCACGGCGGCGAGGTTCGCCATGAACTTCGTGGCGGTGCCGATGCGCTTCCAGCGGTAGCTCGTATCGAAGTGCTGCTCCCGCGGGAGGTGCTTCAAGAGGACGATCTTCGTCCCCTCGAGATTTTGAAATTGGTATTTGTCGAGCGCGTCCCCAATTTGGCGATAGCGCTTTCCGGGGTGCAAATCGTGCTGCGGCAACGACGGTGTCAGAGCTTCCATCAGTCGTGTCTCCTCGAGCGCGCCTGTGCACGTAAGCCGCACGTGGTGAATGCGATCGGGAAATCGTAACGGATGGTTTCCGCGACGTCGCCTTTACGTCGAAGGGGCGAGCGGCGTACCGTCGCGCGATGGCGCCGATTCGCCCGCCCACGCGGTTCGTTCACGTCGCCGAAGCGACGGCGCGGTTTGGCGCGCGAGCGGCTGCCCTCGGCGAAAAAATGACCAAGGGCGACCCGCTGCTCGATGCGGCGCTGGACGCGCTCTCCGCGTTTCCGCCGGCCGAGCGTGAGAGGTTGCTGCGCACAGCCCTCGACGACGGCATCTCGGCGTTGCCCTCGGCTCCCAAGGCGCTCGCCGCTCTCTTCGCGCAGCTCGATGCCGTGCCGACCTGGGTCGATCGCGCGCGGAGGGATCGCGGGGGCGCGCTCTACCTCGCGGCGGGGCCCATGGGCGAGCTGGTGCTCGGTATGAGCTCGCTGGTCTTGGCGTTCGCGTCGCCGGCGGGGAATAAACCGCTCTTCCTGTCGGGGCGGCTCCGCGAGAACGCGCAGAAACGCCTGGTCGAAACGAAGCGGTACGTCGAAGCCACGTCGCGGCCGGGCGGCATGGAGCGTTTCGAGGACGGCTTCAAAGCGACCGTGCGGGTGCGGTTCATTCACGGCCACGTTCGCGCGATGCTCACGCGGTCGCCCAAGTGGAACGCGGCCGCGTGGGGCGCGCCCATCAACCAGGCCGACATGGCGACGAGCGCGCTGCTGTTCTCCCTGGTCGTGCTCGACGGCCTGCGCCGGCTGGGCCTTCGCATCGCGACGCGCGACGCGGAAGACATGATTCATCTGTGGCGCTACGTCGGCTACGTCATCGGCGTGGACGACGATCTCCTCGGCGCGACAGAGGCCGACGCCCGCGCCCTTTGGGAGCTCTTCGCGATGACACAAGACGCGCCCGACGCCGACGCCCGCGCCCTCGCGAGCGCGCTCATCGAGGTGCCGCTTACGGTTGCGCGCACGCCCGCCGAACGAGCCGCCGCGCGCGTCGCGGTGCGTGTCGGCTACGCGGCCTCGCGCCTCCTGTTGGGCGACGAGCTCGCCGACGGCCTCGCCTATCCGCGGTCGCGCCTTCGCTACGCGTTCCCACTGCTCCGCCCCGCCGTACGCGTAGGCCACCGCGCCCTCACGCGCGTCCCCGGCGGGTGGCCGGCCGTCGTTCGCCGCGTGAACGACCCTCTCGGCCACGGCCGGAGCGCCCGCGACGAAGTCCACGCCCTCTTCGCGATGCCGGGGCGGCTGTTCTCGCGGTGAGCGGGGCGGGGCGCCTCTCGAAAAACCCCGAGGTCGCTCGGCGCGTAGGTAGACCTCGTCATCGACCCTCCGATGACGACGCCGTGAGAAGACTCGCTGCGCGGCGCTTACTTCTTCCGCTGCCCGTCGTCGGGCATTGCGCCCGGGAACACCGACGGCATCGCCGACGTCGACACGCGGCGCGCTTTGTACCGCGCCCAGCATTCGGGGCAGCGCCACTCGACGGCGTACGTTCCATCCGTCCCCGCCGAGCGCGCGAGGCGCCAGCCCAGGGTGCTGGTGAGGGTCACCTCACCCATCGATGGCGGCGATAGGTTTCCACATTCGACACAACGAACCTGAGCGGCCACGGCAGTGAGCTTATGCTGGATCGCTCCCTCGGAGTAGGCCTCGCCGGTCGCGCCCGTCGCCTCAGCCACGTCGGCGCTGGGCCTCGCGAAACGCGCGGGGCGTTGCGCAGAAGGTGCGCTTGAAAACGCGCGCGAAGTGCGTCGCGTCGGCGTAGCCCACGCGCTCGGCGATGACGTCGACGTATTCGTCCGTTTCGGCGAGGCGTCGTCGCGCTTCGGCCATGCGCGCCTGGGTAATCCACTCGCCCACAGTGCGGCCGGTCGCGCGCTTCACGGCGTCGGCGACGTAGGTCGTATTCTTCGAGAGCGCCTGCGCGACGTCACGTAGGGAGAGCGGACGGAAGGCATGCTTCTCGATGAACGCCAGCGCCTCCGCGGCGACGCCCATCGGCCTGTTCTCCGCGCCGCCGAGCGCGGGTGCGGCTCGGGCGACCTCGGCGAGGACGAGCGTGAGCAGGCTCTCGAGCACCGGCTGCGACGGCGCCGGGGCGGCGCTCTCGCGGGCGAGCTCGGCGAAGAGCGTCTTGGTATGCGCGAGCCTCTCGGGCGAGAGCGTCACGACGGGCGCGCCGCCGTGGAGCACGCGGTCGATCGGCGCCATGAGCGAACCTACGCGCGTGCGGTCGATGCACGTCGGGCAGAAGAGCGCGCCGTGGATCTCGGCGTGGTCCGCCGCGATCATTCGGTGCGCGTCGCCAGCGGGGATGATGTGCAGATCGCCCGGGCTCACGTCGAAGGTACCGTGGTGATCGACGCGAGCGGTGCCGCCAACGTGAAGCGCGAGCACGACGTACGGGTGGTGCGCTGGGCGCGGCGCGGGGCGGTGGCTCCCGAAGGTTCGCGAAAGCGCGCCTGCGATTTGACCCGCTTGGAGAGCTGGCAGTCCCGAGGCCACGCCCGATCGTAGCAGCGCCCCCGGTGGGTGCATCGCGCCGTGCATCAGTGGCCTCCGAGGGCGCTCTCCACTGTGAGCGCGTGGTTCATCATTGCGGCGGCCATCGTCCCGTCGGCGGCGGCCATTGCGGCGCCTTGCATCATCGTGCTCGCATCGCCCGCCACGTGGAGGCCGGCGAGGGAGCTCTCGCGCATCATGCTCACCTTCACGATGCCGCGCTCGTCCAGCTCGAGACCGAGCTCGGTCACGAGGGCAACGGGCTTCTGATCGGGCTTGTAGAACAGCGCGTCGCACGCCACGCGCGACCCGTCGGCGAGGACGAGAGCCTCGATCTGCCCATCGCGCCCGTCGACCTTCGCGATTCTCGACGTCGCGACCTTCAGCCCTGCCTTCGCGAGCTTCGCCAGCGAGTCGGCGTCGAGCGTCGCGCCGTGGGTGACGATGGTCACGTTGCGCGTCCAGCCGAGCATCAAGATGCCCCAGTCGACGAGGGGCGCCGAGGACACGCAGACGGCCCACGCTTTGTCGCGCACCTCGTAGCCGTGGCAGTACGGGCACTGGTACGACGAGTACCCCCAGACGTCCGCAAACCCCGGAATTTCGGGGACAACGTCGACGATGCCTGTGGTGAGAAGCACGCGCCGCGCGGTGACGGTCGCGCCCGACGCGAGGGTCACCTCGAAGCGCTCTCCGACCTTCGCCACGTGCGCGACGAGGCCGCTTCGTGTGTCGACGGTGGGGTAGACGGCGATCTGCGTGAGCGCCTCCGCGCGCATCTCGGCGGGCGGCATCCCGTCGCGCGTGAGGAAGTTGTGAACGCCGTGGGCGCGCGCATTTCGCGGCGTGCCGCCGTCGCAAAGCAGCACGCGTTTCCGCGCGCGCCCGAACATCAGCGCGGCACTCAAGCCGGCGGGGCCTCCGCCGACGACGACCACGTCGTAGCTCTCTTTTGTGTCGACCATGCATGCAGCATAGGTCGCGCCGGAGACGCCGCGCCCGGCGCGCCATCGGGTCCAACCGGCGCGGGCTCGGGTGGTCGACGGCTCGAGGTCACCGCCCCATCAGATCGCGCGCGAGGCGGTCGGCCGTCGTCACCATCGTCGCCCCCGTCGTGCGCCAGAAGCTCGCCGACGTGACGCGCGCGCGGGTCGGCCCATAGGCGAGCACGGCTGCGAGCGCCGCAAGTACCAAAAGGTTCACGACGAGCCACGACCGCTTCGGCAGCTTGAGCCAGCGCGTGACCGATTCGCTCCCGGGCGCGCCCGCGAGGAGCGGCGTCGTCTTCGTCATCCCCGTCACCGTGGCCGGCGACACGCGGACGCCGCTCGGCGGCGGAGGGGCGCTGCTTGCGCTCTTCGCGCTCTTCGCCAACGACGCCGCCCTCACGACGGCGACCTCGCCGATGCTCTTCGGGCGGACCGTCGTCTCGCCCTCGTTGGCGGGCACGGTTGCGCGGAGCTGCATGCCTGTCACGCCGCTCAGCTGGGCGGTCTGTCCGGTCGTCTGCTTCCCACCTCGGCGCATGCTGAGGCGCTCGCCGCTCTCTTCGGCGGCGGGCGCGGCGCTGTCGCGCGGCCCCACGAAGCGCATCGACACGTCTGTGGGAGGCGGCGTCTGCACGTGCTCGCGCATCACGCGTAGCGGCGGGCCGGGGACGGACGTTCGCGCGCCCTTCTGCGCGAGGTCGGTCATCTTCGCGTGAATCGCCGCTTGTTTTTGCGCCTTTGCGTCGCGAAACAAGAAATCCATCGCCTCGGCGAGATCTTCGGTGCTCGCGCGGGACGTCTCGAGGCACCGAGGATCGCGCAACGCCGCGCGCATCTCGTCGGCCGTCGTGAACCTGTGGCTTTTGTCGCGCGCCAAGCTGCGGGCGACCGCCTCCTCGAGGGCCGGCGCCACGCCCGACGTCACTTCCGAAAGGCGCGGGCTCTCGGCGTTCAAGATGCGAAGCATCGTGTCGAAGGCCGAGTTGCCGATCATCAGCCGCTGCATCGAGAGCATTTCCCAGAGCGTGATGCCCAGGGAGAAGATGTCGGAGCGCGGATCGAGATTGTGACCGAGCGTCTGCTCGGGCGAGAGGTACGCGACCTTCCCTTTGATGATGCCTTCGGCCGTCTTGTCGACGGCGAGCGTCGTCTTGGCGATGCCGAAGTCGATGAGCTTCACCGTGCCGTCGTAGCCGACGAAAATGTTGTGGGGGCTTACGTCGCGGTGCACGAACGAGAGGGGGTTCCCCTCGTAGTCGCGCAGCGTGTGGGCGTAATGGAGCCCTTTCAGCGCCTCGCAGGCGACGTGAATCGCAAGCGACGGCTTGAGGCGCATGTCCCGCGTCGCGCTCTCGCGAAGGACGTCCCGTAGAGACTCGCCTTCGAGGTACTCCATCGCCAAGAACGGCGCGCCGTAGTCCTCGCCGACGCCGAACGTATGAACGATGTTCGCGTGGCGCAGACGTACGGAGACCCGAGCCTCTTGAAGGAACGTGTCGGTGTCGTGCTTGTCGTCGGCCGGCGACGTGCGAAGCCGTTTGAGCACGACGAGCGAATCGACACCCATGGCTCCACGACGGACGGCGAGAAGCAGATCGGCCGTCGAGCCGTGGGCGAGGGTGTCGATGATGTCGTAGTGCTCCGAGCCCCCCGCAATGCGATTGGGCTCGACTGCGGACAGATCGCCAACAGAAGGAGAGCGTCGGCTGCGTGCGAGGTAGGCCATGGGCTTGGGGGCGAGGCTCGCGTCTCTGCGCCGAGTCCCGGTGCGGCATGCTGCACCGCGCGTACCAGCCGCCTCTTCCAAGCGTTTCGCCGAACCCGCCGGTCCCTTTGACCCCTACGTGAGCCCCGCGCGATCCATTGCCGGATCACACGGGGCTCGCCGTCGCGAGGCCGCGCGGGCTCTATTCCGCGGCGTCGGCGTGGCGCGTGCGCGCCGGAGCACGAACGGGCGCGGCACGGTAAACGAGGAGAGCCGCGGGCTCGGCGCGGAAGGCGTAACGACCCGCTGCGCGAATCGCGTCCATCACCTCACGTAGGTGCCAGAAGGCGCGGTTGCGAAGCTCGAGAGCCTTCGTAGCCGCCGCGCTCTTCGCGTCGTCCGTCGCTTCGGACGTGAGCACCTCGGACAGCTCGCGCGCGTGGGACGCGGTGCGCGCCGGGAGCTCGGCGTGCTTGAGCGTCGCGCCGTTCGCCTGAACGAGATCGGCGAGGAGCATCAGATCGTGCGCGAGGGCAACGACGCCGTCGCTCGCGGCGATGGCGTCGACGCGGCGCTGAACGTCGGCGTCGTCTTCGCAGAAGTAGCGGAGCGCCGCGATGGCGTCGCGCTTGAAGGTGGTCGCCTCGTCGAGGATCGGCCGCATCGCCGCCGGGAGCTGCGCGTTGAACCGCGCCGTCCAAGCGGTTTCCGCCGCGACGAGGATGTCGCTGCGCCCACCGAGGGACGCGAGCACTTCCTGCGTGAGGCGCGTGTGGCTCAAAAGACGATCGGCCTTGCCCGCCACGGCGGTCTCGAGCTCGCGCGCCTCTTCGAGAATCGTCTCCACCGAGCGATCGAGGGCGCGCGTGAAGCCTGTGCCGAGGTCGTGAAGAAGCTCTTCGTGGGCAGCCGTGAGCTGCGCGGGGGCGCGACGCGCCACGGGCGCAGCAGCGGGCGCAGCAGCGGGCGCGGGTGCCGCGTCGGGCCACGCGGGCGTATGGACGACGGGCGCGCTCGCACGCTCGACCTGCGCAGCTGAAGCTTTCGCCGGCGTGGCGGCCCTTGCGGTGGGCTTCGCGGGGGGCGGCGCGGCCTTCTTCGCCGGCGCTTTCGCGGCAGGCTTCGCGGGGGGCGGCGGCGCCTTCTTCGCCGTTACCTTGGCGACGGGCTTCGCGGGCAGCTTCGCGACGGGCTTTGCCGGCGGCGGCGGCGCCTTCTTCGCGGGCATCTTCGCGACGGGCTTCGCGGGCGGCGGCGGCGCCTTCTTCGACGTCGGCGGCGCGAGCTTCGCCGGTGCGGGCTTCCCCTTTCCGAACGCGGGGGTCGTGAGCTTCGTGAACGTCTTGCTCTTGGCGCTCGCCGGAGAGGGAATCGGTGCGCGCGTCGGTTTCGCCATGGCGCGCGACACTAGGTGAGGCGCCGCCGCTTCTCCACGGGAAAGCGAAGGGCGCGCGGCACTTCGGTCCTATGCGACAATCGGCGCGATGCCTGGCTCTGCTCCCCTCCGCTGCCCGACGTGTCGCACGATTTATGCGCCCACGGCGCGCTTCTGTTCGAGCTGCGGCCGCGATCTCTCGGCGGCAGGCAGCGGCGCGACAGACACGCTCTTCGCCGCAACGGAGCTCGAAGCGCCCCGCGAACGGCGCGCCGGTCGCATTCGCCTCCCGCCGATGCGCCTCGAGCCCGGCACGATGCTCTCGGTCTACCGCGTCGAAGCGGTCATCGGCGAGGGCGGCATGGGGGTCGTCTACAAGGCCTACGACGAAGCGTGCGGACGCGCCGTCGCCATCAAGTGCCTTCACACGAACCTCGCAGGCGATCAGGAAATTCGTCGGCGCTTTCTCCGCGAGGCGCGCGTTCTCCGCGCGTGGACGCACCCGAGCGTCGTCTCGATATACGACCTCATCGAGCATGAGCACCTGCTTGCGATCGTCATGGAGCTCATCGACGGCAAGAGCCTCGTCGAGCAGCTGGCGACCTGGCGCGGGCGGATGCCTTGGGACGAAATCGCGCTGCTCTTCGGCGGCGTCCTCGAAGCCATGGAAGACGGCCACCGCAGCGGCGTCGTCCACCGCGATCTCAAGCCCGACAACATCCTCGTGTATGCGAGCGACGGCGGGCTTCGCACCAAGATCGTCGATTTCGGCATTTCGAAGATCCTCGAGGGGACGAGCTACACGATGAGCGGAGCCTTCTTGGGGACGTGCCGTTACATGGCGCCCGAGCAGGTGAAGAGCCCTCACACGGCCGACTTTCGCGCCGACATCTACTCGCTCGGTGTGACCCTCTACCAGCTCTGCACGGGGCGCGTTCCGTTCGACGACGCGAACCACTTCGCCCTCATGATGGCCCACGTCAACGAGCCGCCGGTGCCGCCGTCGACGTACCGGAAGGACATGCCGGCGGATCTCGAAGAGCTCATTTTGCACGCCCTCGCGAAGGATCCGACGGGTCGCCCGTCGACGTGCGCGGCGTTTCGCGAGCGCCTTCTCGCGTCCCTCGCGCCCATGGTTCCGAGCGTCGGCGTCAACGCCGCGTCGTCGTCGCAGCGCCCGCTGCCCCCTTCGCGAAAGGACACGGCCGGCTACGAGATGCTTCTCGTGCCGGCGGGGACGTTCCTCATGGGCGAGGCCCGTCGCCCCGTCCATCTCGATGCATTTTACATGGATCGCGTCCCCGTCACGAACGAGCAGTTCGTCCGGTTCATGAACGTGACGGCCTACAAGCCCGAAGGGGCCCTCGCGGCGCGGTTTCTTCAGCACGTGCGCAACGGCGAGCTGTCGCGTCAGGAGCTTCGGCTCCCCGTCGTCTACGTCTCGTGGAACGACGCGAAGGCCTATGCGACGTGGGCAGGCAAGCGACTGCCAACGGAAGCCGAATGGGAGAAGGCGGCGCGCGGCGAGGACGGCCGCAAGTACCCCTGGGGGCGTGCCGAGCCGAGTCCGCGACGGGCAAACTTCGGCAAATCCCACAAGGGGCCGACGTCGGTGGGGACCTTCCCCGACGGGGCATCGCCCTATGGGATTTTGGATCTCGCCGGCAACGTTTGGGAGTGGTGCGAGGACGCCGACGATCCGTCGTTTTACGCCGACGGGCCGACCCACAACCCGCGCAACGTTCAAGCGAGCGCGAGCGATACCTCGCGTCATGTGATGCGCGGCGGCTCATGGATCTTCGGCGCGCGGTCGTTGAGGACCTATTCACGCACGAGCTTCGACCCGGAAGACCGCTTCGCGAGCGGCGGCTTCCGCTGCGCGGGGTCGCCTTACTAGCGCTCATCGAACGTTCATCGAGCGGTGATCGGTCGTGGCGCGGGTGACGCAGGCGTGAGTGCGGTCTCGAGCCTGCGGACCACACGCGGCGGCGTTGAGCGCACGACTCGTACTTCTCGTCTCGATGTCGAAAGTGCGCTCTCGACAGGTCACGACGGTAACGGCCTACTAACTAGGACCGACCTCGTACCGTGCCCATCGCGCTCCTTCTCGCGCGACGTCGACGGTCCGAGGTTGGCCTTCGAGGACAATGACGAGGAAACACAGACTTCTGCTCGTAGATGACGAGCCGAGAAATCTCGCGCTCCTCGACGCGATTCTAACGCCCCTGGGATACGAGACACGTTCGGCGACCGACGGTCGAAGCGCCCTGGCGCTGCTCGATCGGGACGACATCGACCTCGTCCTTCTCGACGTCATGATGCCCGACTTCGACGGCCTCGACGTTCTCGCCCACGTGCGGGCAAACCCGAAGACGAGCGAGCTGCCGGTCATCCTCGTGACGGCGCACACCGATCGCGAGCACCGCGTGCGCGGCATTCAGGCCGGCGCCGACGATTTCTTGGAGAAGCCGGTCGACGCCGAGCTTCTGAAGGCGCGCATTCGCACGCTGCTTCGCCTCAACGACTCACGCGGCGAGCTCGTCACCTCGCGCGATGCGCTGCACGTGAAGAACAACGAGCTCGAAGCGCTCCGACGCGAGCAGCGCGAGCTCATGGAGTTCTTGGTTCACGACCTGAAAAATCCCCTGGCCGTGATCGCCGGAAACCTCGATTTCCTCCGTTCGGGCGCGTTCTTCTCGAGCGACGCGATGGAGGCCGTCGACGACGCGCGCGACGCCGCCGCGCGCCTGCGGATGCTCGTGCAAGATCTGCTCACCGTCTCGCGGCTCGAGCACTCGCAGCTCACGATTCACCCCGAATCGATCCAGGTCGACGACTTTCTCCGCATCGTCCTCTCGACCTATGCGCGCAAAGCTCAAGAGCGAAAGGTCACGCTATCGATGACGGCGACGCGGGGGCTCAAGGTTCGCGCGGATACGTCGCTCCTTCAGCGGGTCTTCGAGAACATCGTCGACAACTCGTTCCGCTTCACGCCGCCGAGCGGCCGGATCGCCGTCGATGCACGCGGCAACGGCGAGGTCGTCATCGCAATCTCGAACAGCGGACCGCCCATTCCCAAAGAGCATCGGGCGAGCATCTTCGAGAAGTTCGCCCGTCTCGGTACCTCCCGCGGCACAGCGGGGAACGTGGGGATAGGGCTCTACTTCTGCAAGCGCGCGGTGGAGGCGCACGACGGCTTCATCGACGTCACGCAGACGGCGGAGTGGCCGACGTCCTTCGTCATCCGTCTGCCCGCCGCCTAAAACCCGCGATCGAGCGAACCGTTTTCATGAAGACGCGAACCCTACTCGCCCTGGTTTTCGGCTTCATTCTCGTCATCAACGTGGCGCGGGCGGCGGCGTCGATTCACAGCTTCGACGCCCTCGTCACGCAGTACGACGCGCAGGCGAAAAGCTCGGACGCCGCCGAGGCCTCCATCAATACCGTGGCGGCCATCGCGGTCGATCTCGAGACTGGGCTGCGCGGTTGGCTTCTCACGGGCGAGCGGCGATTCTTAGACCCTTACGACCGCGCCACGCGGGGGCGGCCTGCAGCGACCGATGGGCTCGTTCAAGTCGAGGCCGGCAAGCCCGCCGAGGCTTCGGCGCGCGAGCTCCGCGACCGCCTCGACGCGTGGGACCGGGAGGTCGCGCGTCGCTTTCTCGCGGCCGACGTCAACAAGATGAGCGCCAGCGAGAAGCTCGCACTTCACGACGACGGCAAAGCCCGGATGGACACGATTCGTGGCAACCTCGACCGCCTGCGCGCCCTGCTCGTCGCGCAGCGCGACCTCGAAGCGAAAGCCCTCGCCGCCTACCAGAGCCGCCTCGTCGTCGATCTGGTGGTCGTGGCGAGCATCATCGCGCTCGCGCTCATCACGCTCGGCCTCATCATGGTGCGCGCGGTGGAGCGCCCGCTGTCGAACCTCGTGGCGTACGCGGAGACAACGGCCACCCGCGAGGGGGTCGCGACCCCGCCGGTGATCGCGGGCGTCTCCGAAGCGCGCGTCCTCGCGCGGGCCCTCGTTGCCATGGTCGAACGGCTCGCGATCGAGCGGGCACGCGAGAAGCGGTTCACGCGCCTCGTCAGCGATCTCTCCGCGGGCGGCGATGTTCCCACCGTCGCCGAGGTCGCGCTCCGGTCCCTCGTCGACGAGCACGGCGCCGTCGGCGGCGTCCTTTGGGTCGATCGCGATCGCGACGGTGTTCTCAGCGTGGCCGCATCGTCGGCGGTCGATCGTACGGCGCTCCCGGCGAACGGTTCGCCCCTCGCTCTCGAAGCGCACCAGAGCAAGCGGACCACGCGCATCGTCGATCTCGGTGTCGATGCAACGCACGTCGTACGGAGCGCCCTCATCGACGCCGTTCCGCGGTCGCTCCTCGTGGCGCCGATCATCGCGGGGAAGGAGACGGTCGGGGTCGTCGAGCTCGCGGGGCTCACGGTCGATGCCGAAGGGGAGGCCGAGGTGACGCGCGCGCTGTCGCGCGTCGGCCTCGCCCTTCAGAACGCCGTCACGCTCACCAAGCTCGACACGATGCGCCAGGAGCTCGCCGGGATGAACGCCGAGCTGCACGCGCAGAACGAAGAGCTTCGGGCCCAGGAAGAAGAGCTCCGCGCGCAGTCCGAAGAGGTCATCGCGAAGCAGAGCGAGCTCACGGAGACGAACACCGCGCTCGTGAAAGCATCGCGGATGAAGACCGATTTTCTCTCGACCATGTCCCACGAGCTGCGGACGCCGCTTAATGCCGTCATCGGCTTCGCCGACGTCCTTCGTGCGCGCAGCCACGGGCCCCTCTCGTCGACGCAGCTCGACTACGTCGAACAGATCGCCGGGGCGGGTCAGCACCTGCTGACGCTGGTGAACGACATTCTCGACCTCTCGAAAATCGAAGCCGGTCGCATCGAGCTGCGGTGGTCGAAGGTCGACCTCGCCGAGGCAGCCCACGCCGCGTGCGCTCTCGCCACGCCGCTCGCGAGCCGCAAGCGCATTAAGCTCGAACCGCGCCTCGAAGGGACCAAGTTTCTCTGCCGCGCAGATGCGGAACGCGTGCGGCAGGTTTTCTTGAACCTCGTGTCGAACGCCATCAAGTTCACGCCGGAGGGGGGCTCCGTCGTCATCGCGGCCGAAGCCGACGCCGACGTGGTGCGCGTCTCCGTGATCGACACGGGCGTGGGGATTGCCGACTCGGAAGCCACGCGCCTCTTCCAGCCGTTCACGCAGCTCGGCTCGGGGCATGCGCAACGGGCCGGCGGCACGGGGTTAGGGCTTTCCATATGCCGCCGCGTCGTCGAGCTGATGGGCGGCGAAATCGGATTCACGAGCAAGGTGGGGAAGGGGTCGACCTTCTTCTTCTCGCTCCCGCTGGCCAAGAGCGATTCTCTCCCCGCGCGGGCGCCCGAGGCGGACGCGCCACGCCGCGAGCTGCCGCGCATTTCGTCGCCGCCCGGCGTCCGCCCGCGGATCCTCGTCGTCGAAGACGACGAGCGCTCCGGCCGCCTCGCCGAAGACGTTCTCGCCCGCGAGGGGTACGACGTCCGCCTCGTGCAGACCGCCGAAAAGGCCCTTCTCGAGCTGGACGG
>JANXMC010000666.1 GCA_025354825.1 Myxococcales bacterium | reverse complement strand
GGTGTGCCGTTGTCGCCGCCCTTGCCCCCGACCGTCGTATCGCCCCCACAGGTGCAGACCTGTTGGGCGGCGCCGCCGGCGCCCGTCGCCGCGACGCCGTCCTTCGTGCTCGTCGGAGGTGACGGCGACGGTGCTTGCGCCCCCCCCGTCCCCACGAGCCCTGCCGCCCCCGCGGCGCCCGATCCCGCGGTCACGTGGACGCGTGTGAAGCTCACGCCGCGCGACTCGCTGACCAAAGCGGCGACGCTCGATTCGCCGAGCGTCGCGGCGTCTTTCGCGACCAGCTCGAAGTCCTCGATGCCCATTCCGGTCATCAGGCCGCTCACGCTCACGACGGGCCCCGTCGTGCTCGGGACCAAGCGCGCGAACGTCCCCGCGACGTAGTCCCATGCACCCGCCGTCACGCTCGCGTCGCCAGCGTCGCCACCGTCGCTCGCGTCGCCACCGTCGCTCGCGTCGGCGTTCCCCGCGTCCCCAACGCCCGCGTCCTCCGAGCTGCCGCCGGGGCAGACCAAGCCGCCGTGGATCAGCGCGCCGTCTAGGGGTACGTCGATGACCACGTGCTCGTCGTAGGTCGCGGCGCATGCGAAGACGCGCTTCTGTGCGCGCTTGGCGAGCTCGATCGCTTTCGCGATCGTGCGCACCGGCGCGCCTTTGGTGCCGAGCGCTGTGTCGCTGCCGCTCGGCGCGACGAAGATTCCGCAGTCGTCGCGGACGGTGCGTTGGTCTTCGCTCGGCGTCTTCTCGCAGCCAGGAGGCGCGGGCGGTCCGTCCGTCGCGGCATCCCCGGTGGTGGTGCCGTCGAAGCCGCCATCGCCGGGGCCGACGAGGGCGTTCGATGCGCACTCGCCGAGCTCACACAGCGCCGGCGCATCGGCAGGGCAGCCCGCTTGAAAGATCGCGGCCGTCAAAAGACCCGCGCCTGCAAGCACCGAACGGAATTGCAATGTTCGCATCGGACTCCTCTCGTCGTGGCAACTGCGGAAACGCGCGGGATGCCGCGCTCGAAGCTCTTTTTTCGGCGTGGAGGCGGCGCTCAGAAGCTGCCGCCCACGTGCACCGCGCCGCCGCCCGGTGTGAAGCTCGGAAGCACCCACGCGGTGCTCTTCGGCGCCGCCTCGGTCTTGGGCTTCGGCCATGCGAACCAGGTGACGAGCGCGCCCGCCGCGAGCACGCCGCCGGTGACGTAGAAGACCTTCGAGAGGGTCGCGCTCGTCTGCTGCGAGTCGAGGCGATCTTGCCAGGCGACGCAGGCCGCGCCTCCGCGATCGGCACACACGCCGCCGCTTCCATTTTGCACGTTTTGCGCGATGTAGCCGCGGTTATCGTCGTCGCGGCTCTTGCTATCGAGGGCGAATACGACCGCCACGCCCGTCGCGGCGATCGCGCCGACGGCGAGGCCGACGGTGAGAAACGATCGCGCGCGCGGGTAGGCGACGACGACGGTCTCTTTGCCGGGCTCGGCGGTCTGCATCTCGAACTTCACGACGATCGTTCGCCCCGCCGTGCAGGCGACGTCTTTCGACTCGACGGCGCCGCGGTAGCGCGCGTGCACGCGGTGCGGCCCGGGGTTTACGTCGACCGTGTCGCGGAACGGCGTCGCGCCTTGCTGGAGATCGTCGTCGACGATGATCTCGAGCCCCGGCGCCGCCTCGACGACCAAGTGCCCGGTCTGCTGCGCCGACTCGGGGATGTACTTGTCGTTCGCGCGCTTCACGTCCGCAGGATCGGCGTCGTTACGGACGACGAACTGCTTGAAGTGGCGGAGCGCATCGAGCGGGCGATTCGAATAGAACTCGGCGATCGCGAGGTTCCAGAGAATGTTCGTGCGCTGGAGCACCACGAGCGCCTGGGCGTATTTCAGCCGCGCGTCGTCGACCTTGCCGTCTTCGTAAAGGGCGCGACCTTCTTTCCAGCGGTCCTCGGCCTCTTGAAGCTGCGCGGGCGTGAACCCTTGGCGCGTCGTCACGGTGGATGGCGATGCGGTCGCAGGCGAAGCTGCGCGCGGAGCCGGTACAGCGGTTTGCGCGTACGCCACGCGGGGAGCCGACGCCACGGAAGAGAGGAGTGCAAGGGCCGAGACTGCGCCGAGCCAGGGGGTGCGCTTCATCGTCCCGTGGTTCTAGTCCAGGGACGGGCCTCGAGGCGAGCTTGACGCCTCCGCGGAACTTTCGTGTCTCGTCGCTTTTCGTCAGTACTCGGTCTTCAGGTCCTCGAGACCGGGCACGTTCGGCTTGGGCTTCTTAGGGGCGGCGGCCGTCGCGGGGGTGCTGGGCGCTGCCATCGCAGCTGCCGTTGCGGCCTGCGCCGCCTCGGTCTCGGAAAGCCCCGACGGGACCTTCGCTGCGCGTGCACCGCGTGCGCCTTTTTTCGTCGGAAGCTCGGGGAGGACCGCACGCACCGGCTCGATCGGCGGGCGCTCGACGGCCACGGCCACGGCGGGGGGCGCGGCGACGGGCTGCGCGGGCGGCGCTTCGGCGTGCTCGCTCTCGACCACGACGGGGGCCGCGGCCGCGCCCGTCGCGCCCGCATTCGTGTGGTTCTCGCGTGCTCGCTCGACCGCGTTGTGAATCCCCGCCGCGCCTACGAAACATGCCGCGATCAGCACTCCCGCCACCGTCCATCGAAGCAGCTTGTTCGACGGCCCCGGCGGATCGACGACGATCGTCGTGTTCTCTGCGCGCTTTGGCAACGACGCCGCGCCCGCCATTTTCAGCGCCGAATCGACGTCGCGACGCGGGATTTTCTTCGTCACCGTGGGCGGCATCGGCTCGGGCAACGTGACGATCACCGACGCGCCCGGCGTGGGATCGGTCGTCGCGGGGGGCACGGCGCGCGCCTGCCCTTCGTAGGCGGCGGAGCGCTCGCCCGCGGTCGCCGACGTGCGCTTCGGCACGAACGGTTTGTCCTGCGAGCCGATAGCCTCGAGAAGCACGTCCATCGAGTCGTTTGAGCCTGGCGGCGGGAGCGGCGTCCCGGCGCTCGCCGAAATGCGCACGGGGGCCGGCGCGGGCGAGGTGGACGACTCGTGCGGCAGCCGCGGCTGCGTCACCGGCGGCGAGGGAATCTGGGGACGGTTGCTCGGCGGCGGGCAGTTGATCGGGGGCGAGGAGCTCCCCGCGCTCGCGGCGGCGTGAGGCGCGCTCCCGATGCCCGGATCGGTCCCGACGGACGACGAGGGGAAGGCTGCGGGGGCGGCGGACGCGGAAGACGCCGCCTTGTTGCGCGAGGACGGCGACGCAGGGTCGGTGTCGTTTTCGTGGTTCATCGGACCATCTCCCGAGAAATCGGCTGTAAAGTGGTGTCCCCGATTCCGGGTCGCACGGCATCCGCGATTTGCCCCGACGAGCCTCGCACCATCGTTTGTACCGCGGTTTTACCGGCCGTTCCAGAAACGGACCGAGAAGCCCGCGCGCGCCCGGTTCGCGATGGACGGGACGCGCCGTTTTCGGGTGCTACATCCCCGCACCTCGTTTCGCGGGCCCACCTTCA
>JANXMC010000665.1 GCA_025354825.1 Myxococcales bacterium | reverse complement strand
GCATCTCGCCCGTCATCGCCATGTACATGCAGGCGCCCACGGAGAAGACGTCGCTCCGCCCGTCGAGCTCGCCGTGTCGACCGCGCGCCTGCTCGGGCGACATGAACGACGGCGTGCCGAGCGCGGTCCCTTCTCGTGTCGCCGCGACTCGGCTCTCGCGAAGGCGCGCTACGCCGAAATCGAGGACTTTGATCGGCCCGTCGCGCGTGAGGAAGATGTTGTCGGGCTTGAGATCGCGGTGGAGGATCTCGGCCGCGTGGCACTTCACGAGAAGCTCCAGCACGGTGTCGAAAATCTCCATCACCACGTCGTCGCCCTGGCGCCCTTTTCGCTCGAGGAGGCTCCACAGGGTTTCGCCGTCGAGCAGCTCCATCACGAGGAACGCTTCGCCTTCGTCGCTCTCGTCGTCGTCGAGAATCGCCACGCGTGCCGGGTGCTGCACGGAGTTTGCGATGCGGCCTTCGCGCAAGAACCGCTCGCGCGCGTCCTGGTGGGCGCTCAGCGTTTGATGCAGAATCTTGATCGCCGCGCGGTGCCCATTGCGGTGCGTCGCCGCGTAGACCGCCCCCATGCCGCCGACGCCGAGGAGCGCATCGAGCGTCCACTTGGCATTCAGCTTTGGCGAGCGAATCCCGAGATCGTAACGCGATCCCCGTCCCGGGCGCGGGTCGCTACTTTTGGGATCCGTCATTGCTCATCCTGCGCCGGGCACGAATGCCCGTAGAATAGCCCCAACATGCCGCGCCGGCCCCCTCGCGGTCGCGTGCTAAAGGCCTAGCACTTATGTTGACCCCGGGTGAGTCTCTCTCCCACTACAGGATTGAGTCGCTGCTCGGTGCAGGTGGCATGGGGCACGTCTACCTCGCGTTCGACGAACGGCTTCACCGCCGCGTCGCGCTGAAGGTGATTGGCAAGACGGCCCACCTCGATGAGGTCCGCGAGTTTTCCGCGCGCCTTATGCGGGAAGCGCGGGCGGCGGCGTCGCTCACACACCCGAACATCGTGAGTATTTACGACGTCGGCGAGGTCGACGGCCGCGTGTTTTTGGCGATGGAGCACGTGATCGGCCACACGCTTCGGCAGCGTCTCACCGACGGCGACATCGCGTGGACGCGGAAGGTGCGCTGGTGTGCCGACATGGCACGGGCCCTCGCCGCCGCGCACCGGTCGGGGCTCGTTCACCGCGACATCAAGCCCGACAACGTGATGATCCGCGAGGACGGGCACATCAAGATTCTCGACTTCGGAATCGCGCGGCGGGCGACGTCGTCGGTCGACCCCACAGCGAACACCGAGGCGGCGAGCGTGCCGACCCTCACGAACAAGGGCGTGCTCCTCGGAACGCCAATGTACATGGCCCCCGAGCAGATTCGCGGCGGCGACACGAATGCGTTGAGCGATCAGTTCGCGTTCGGCGTGACGGCTTTCGAGCTTCTCAGCGGCGCGCGCCCGTGGCTCGATCAGCGCGATCTCTTGGCGACCGTGGCCGCCATTCTCACGGAGGCGCCGGTCTCGCTGCGCGCCCGGGCGCCCGAGGTCCCCTTCGAAGTAGAACAGGTTCTCCTTCGGTGCCTCGCCCGCGAGGCGAGCGCGCGGTTCGCGGCGATGGACGACGTCGCCGACGCTCTCGAGCCGTTCGCGGCCGGCCCGTTGCGGCGCTCGGCGTCGCCGCCGCCGATCTCGGGCGAGCCGAAGACCGACCCACAGCCCACGCCGCCGCAGCACGGGTCGGGCCCGTCGACGCAGCAGTCCACGCACAAGCCGCTCGTGTCGACGCGCACGCCGAGCGCTCCGCCGTCGACCCGGCCGAGCCCCGCGCCGAAGTCGCCCGGCCGGCGACGCATTTGGGCGCTCTCGGCGGCGCTTTTCGTCGCGGTGGGTCTCTTGGGCGTGCAGTGGGCCCGGCGCCCGCAACGGGCCCTCCTTCGCGTTGCCGCGCCGACCATTGCATCCGGCACGACCCTGCGGGAGGGCGGCACGGCGGCGGCGCTGCCGTCGTCTTCGAGCGTGCGTGAGGCGCAGGCCGCGTACGTCGAGGGTCTCCAGCTCTTTCGCGACGGGTCGCTCACGTCCGTGCGCGCGAGCCTGCTCCGCGCCAACGCGGCCGACCCAACCTTCGCGGCGCCGAGCCTGCTCCTTGCGATCGCGGCTCTCGACGACGAGCCCCTCGCGGGCCGCGAGCACTTTCGAAGCGCGCATGTACACCGGGCATCGCTCTCACCGCGCGAGCTCGCGCTCCTCGACGCCATCGAGCCGCTCTTCCGCGCCAACGTCGACTTCGCCGACGCCGAGACGCGCCTCCGCGCCATCGCCGAGGGGGCGGGCGATGCGCTCACGCCCTACGTGCTCGGCC
This sequence comes from Myxococcales bacterium, assembly GCA_025354825.1. GTDB lineage: Bacteria > Myxococcota_A > Polyangia > Polyangiales > Polyangiaceae > JANXMC01. Next base: position 880 of record JANXMC010000665.1, on the reverse strand, counting down.
TCGTGCTGGTGGCGCGGAGCGACTTCGAGCAGGCGAGCGATGCCTTCGAGCGCTCCGTGACCATCGATCCGCAGTTTGCGCCTGCCCTTCGTGGGCGCGGCGACGTCGCGCGCGGTCGGGGCGATGCGACGGCTGCGCGCGCGGCTTACGACCGGTGCACGAGCGCGTCGTCGTCGGCGGCGACGTGCATTCGCAATCGGCTTCACCTGGCGCGCGACGAAGGCGAGTGCGCGCAAATGGAGGACGAAGCGCGCAGCTGGGTCGCCGCAGAGCCGCAGAGCCACGAGGCGAGCGACGCACTCGCCGCAGCGCTGGTTTCGCGCGGCGTGCCGATCGAAGCGGTCGAAGAGGCGCTCCGCCGCGCGTGGGCCGGCATGGGCGAGGCCGAACGCGCGTCCGGCGAGCCGGAAGATCGCGCGCGTCTCGCGATTCTGCGCGGCGACTTTGCAACCGCAGAGAAGCAGACTTTGGCCTGGGCGAAGGCGATGGCCGACATGCCCGATCTTTTGAGCCACGCGCAGCCCGCGCTCCAGCTCGTTCGCATCGCCCTCGAAACGGGCGACGGCGCGATGGCCTCGAAGGTCGCGGGAGATCAGGTGGCGCGGATGGGCGGCTTCACGCGCGAGCTCGCCGTCGACGATCCGTCGATTGCGTTTTATGCGCCGCTTCTCCGCGCGGGGCGGCTCGATGCCGGCGTCATCGCAAATCACCGCGCCGAGTGGCTCACGTCCGAAGAGCGTGGCGAGTCGAAGCGGCAGACGCAGCGCCGCGCGCCGTTCCGATGGGCGCTCGCTTACGCCGAGCCGTCGACCACGCCCGAAGAGGCCCGCGAGGCGCTCGCGATTCTCCCGTCGTTCCTCCCGATGCCGCCCGACGCGCG
>JANXMC010000650.1 GCA_025354825.1 Myxococcales bacterium | reverse complement strand
GAGGCGACGGTGCATCTCGGGCGCGTGCTGTTGGAGCTCGGCTACGTGACGAGCGAGGCGCTGGACGAGTCGCTTCGCACGCTCGCGCGAAAGCGAACGCTTCAAGGCAAGCTCCTCGTCGCCAACGGCACCATTACGAAGGAGCAGCTTCAGCACGGGCTTCGAACGCAGCTCTTTCAGAAGCTCGCCTACTGCTTCGAGCTCAAAGCCGCATCGACCTTCGGCTTCTTCGAGGGGGTCGATCTCCTCACCGACCTACCGACGGACAACATGCCGCCCCTCGATCCGCTCGCCGCGATCTGGCGTGGCATCTGCGCGAACCCGTCGTGGAGCCACGTGAACGACGTCCTCGCGCGCGTCGGCGACAAAGCCGTTCGCCTCGTGCACGGCACCGACGCCGCGCGCTTCGCGTTCCCCCACGACGTCGCGTCGGCCGTGATGAGGCTTCGCGTTCAGCCGACGCGCGTCGCCGAGCTCGAGGCCGCCTCGGTGCTGCCTGCGAACCTTGCGAAGCTCGTCGTGTACTGCCTCTTTCTCACGCGGCAGCTCGTCCCCGTCGAGACGGCGTCGGCGGCTCTTTCGGGGCCGTCGGGGCCGTCGATCCCGTCCGCTCCATCGACCCCCTCGACCCCCTCGGCGCCGTCGTCCGCGCCCGGGCCGAAGCCGTCTGCTCCGCCAACGTCGCCGTCGAATCGATCGGGGCCCAGCATGTGGGAGGGGCTCACGTCTTCGCGCACGACCCTCACGGCGCGCCCGCCCGCGCGCGTTTCGGTGGCGCCTTCACCGGCGTCGACGTCGGCACCCTCGTCACCGCCTGCAGCGGCTTCGTCGCCGCGGTTCATGACGCGCCCCCTCGCGGCGAGCGACGACGAAAGCCCCGACACCTTTCGCAGGGCCGAGGCGTGCCTCGCCGACCGCGATTTTCGCGGCGCGGAGAACCATTGCAGGCGCGGCAGCGAAGCGAGCCCGAAAGACTTCCGCTACCCGGCGCTCGTCGCACTGATCGAGGCGCGCAAGCCCGAAGGGGCGACGTCGATCCCGCTCGCCGGATGCATCGCGATGCTCGACGCCGTCATCGCCCAGGACGGCACGTGTGAGCGCGCGTTCCACTACCGAGCGCTGCTTCACAAGATGGCGAAACGCGACGCCTTCGCCATTCGCGACTTTCGTCGTGCCGCCGAGCTCGACCCCGACAACGCCGAAGCGCTTCGCGAGGTCGTCGCTCACGACCGCCGCGCGCGGATGCCGTGAGCGCCTTGCTCGCGCGCCCCCGTCGCCGGTTCAGAGAGGCAGCGTCGCGCCGGCGGACGCGGAGAACCCGCTGAGGGGGACGGGGCCGACCGCGCGCTTTTGCGGAAGGACGCCGCGGTAGCCCGCTTCGGCGAAGAAACCGATGGGGCCCGCGCGAAATTGAGCGCCGAGCGAGCCCGTGAACCCCGGCAGAACCGAGCTTCCGTTGACCCACCTGCCGACGTCGCTCGTGCCGACGGCGTGCTCGAAATAAATCGTGGGGACGACGCTCGCATAGGGCTTCACGATGCCGAGGGTTCGCATCCGGTACGCGAGGGGCACGCCGACGCTTATCGCCTGCTCGCTCATGCGCACGCTCCGTTCGCCGGTGCCGTAGAGCGGCGCCCCCGACGGGCCGAGCGGAATGTAGGCGCCGGCGGGCGTCGCGACGTCGAAGCCGAACTTCTCGAAGCCTGCGCGAAGGCCGATGAGCAGCTCGCCGCTCCCGCGCACGCCCGGATCTTCGGGGACCGCGACGGCCGCGCCGATGCTCACGCCGGGCGACGCGCCGCCACCGTTGGCGCTGACGACGGTGACGGTCCCCATGGCGGAGATCTCGGGGATGAAGCGACGCGGAGCGGGGACGTCGCGTTCGGTGTCCATGCCGACGGGCGTATCGACTGTGACCGCGTTGGTCGTCGCCTCGCCGACGCCGTTGACGCTCACCTGCAGCGCGAAGTCCGAGACGGGGTGCGGCACGCGAATCGTCGATGCATAGAGCCCCGCCTCGTGGGTCGGTCGAAACGCGCCGATGCTCGTTCCGTCGGGCCCGACGGCGGTGACCAAGGCGTTCTCGATGGGGCTGCCGTCGACGGCGGCGATGCGCACCGTGGCGATCGAGCTCGAGACCGAGAGGCGCGCGGTGATGCGTTCGATCGCCGTGGCGCGCACGTCGCGCTCGACGAACGGCCCGACGTCGGCCGTGGCCGAGCAGCGGACCTTGTGCGGCGCCTCGGTGCTCACCTCGGAGAGATCGCGCGACGGGACGGCCGGCTCGCCGTCAACGCTGCAATAGAGCTCGGGAGGTGTCACCTCGATGCGTGCGAGGTGGGCGTGGGGCGCGGGGCGAATCGCGATGGATGCGGCCGGCTCGGACGCGCGGATCGCATCGACCGCGGGGCCGTGCATCGCTTGCTTGGCGGGCTCGGCGTGGGCGACTCTCGCGGAGCCAACCAGAGCCAAACAGACCAGAAACGCGGACCGCGACGTATGCGTCGTCGTGCGTGAGGTGATGGTGGTCTCGAGCACGAATTTTTCCCCCGCTCCTAAACCTCTCAAGGAGGCTGCCGTTGTCTCTCGCCATGACTGTCACAAGCGTGGTCCGAAGCCTGTCCACCAAAGAGACGACACGGGGAGGTGGCGGTGGGTGGGACGCAGCAGACCCCGAAAAAAAGCGCGTTTTGGTGGTGGAGGACGAGCCGGCGCTCCTTCGCCTCTACACGCGCGCGCTTTCGCGGGCGGGGTACGACGTCTTCGAGGCGTCGAGCGTCGCAGGGGCCGATCACGCGCTGATGGGCCCGAAGGTCGACGCCGTCGTCTCCGATATTCATCTTCCGGGCGGGGCGGGGACGACGCTGTTGCGACGGCTGCAAGAGCAACGCCCCGAGCTGCCGGTGGTGATGATGACCGGCTCGCCCGCCGTCGACAGCGCCATCGAAGCACTCGAGCTGGGTGCCATCCGCTATTTGCGAAAGCCGTTCGGCCCCAATGCGCTCGTCGCGGTCATCGACGAGATCACGCGCGGGAGAAACGGCGACGCCACGCCGCGCGTCCGCCTTGCGGTGACGCGTAGCGCGAAGCGGGTCGAAGGGGCATTTCAGCGCGCCCTCGACGCGAGCTACCTCGCGTACCAGCCCATCGTGTCGGTCCGAACGCAACGTGTCGCCGCCTACGAAGCGCTCCTTCGCAGCGACGACGTCGCGCTTCCGCGGGCGAGTGCGCTCCTCGCCGCCGCCGAAGAGGTCGGCCGCTTGGGCGATCTCGGGCAGGCCGTGCGGAAGCGCGCCGCGACCTCGTTCTCGTCGATGCGCGAGTCGCGCCTGCTGTTCGTGAACGTGCACCCCTTCGAGCTCGCCGAGGGGTCGATTTTCTCACCCAGCTGCCCCCTCGCGCGCATCGCGAAGTCGGTCGTTCTCGAGCTGACCGAGCGCGCCGCGTTCGAGAGCATCGCAGGGCTCCCGACGCGCCTCGCGGCCCTTCGCGCCATGGGCTACCGGATCGCGATGGACGACTTCGGAGCGGGAAATGCCGGTCTCGCGGCGCTCGCGCTGGTGCGCCCCGACATCGTCAAGCTCGACATGACGCTCGTGCGCGACGTGCATCGCAAGCCCGTCAGCGAGAAGATCGTCCGCTGCATCGTCGGCCTCGCCCACGAGCTCGGGATGGAGGTCGTCGCCGAAGGGGTCGAGGCCGTGGAAGAGCGCGACACGCTCGCGGCCCTCGGCTGCGACTATCTGCAAGGTTTCCACTTCGGGAAACCGACGAGCGGCTTCGGCAGCGCGCGCTGGTGACGTGACCGCGGGCTAGGCCTCTGGCGTGTCGAGGGCTTCGGGCTCGTCCGCCGCGTCGCTCGTGTTCGCGTTCGCGTTCGCGTTCGCGTTCGCGTCTCCGCGAAGGCGCAGCAGATACCCCGCGGCACCGCTCTGGAAGCCCAACGCGACGAGGTGAGGGCCGAGCACGTGGGCGCGGGGCGGCGCGCCGTCGATCGATCGCACGAGGAGCGCGCGGCGCTTCTTGCCGTCGAGAAGCCCCGCGATGGCGAGGCTCACTGCGCGCATCGCCTGGGTCGCCGCGGGCTCGTCCTTCGGCAAGAACGTCGTGATCGTCTCGTCCCCCCGCGCGACGTACGCGAGGAGCGCGCCGCCGAACAGGATCACCCTCGCGCCTGCGACGCGCTGCGGGCGCGCGCCGGACGTCTCGTCGCCCGCATCTGGCGCGGCCGGCGCCGTGTACGACGACCGCGCGACGAGGGTCGTCGCGACACGTTCGGGCCACGGCAGGGAGGCGCCGTAGGGGTTGGCCGGATCGACCGCCGAGAGGACGCGGGTTTCGGGCTCTTCGTCGCGATCGCGCAGCCCGCGAAGGCGCTCGTCGGCGCCCGGGAGGGCGAACTGCGCGCCGCCACGACCCGCGATGAAGTAGCCGCGGCGGATCTTCCCGGCCTCCTCCATCGCCTTTAAAACTGGGTAGATTGCCGAGAAGCCGCCTTCGAGCCCTTCGGACTGCGCGACCTCGCGGGTGACGATGCCGTAGCGGTCGAGGAGCGCGCGGGCGAGGGCGGCCGCGCGCGTCGTCGGCGTCCGTGCGGCGTCGCTCCACCGTGCCGCGCGGAGCGACCATCGCCCTTCGCTCCCCGGCGGTCCACCGCGGACGGCACGCCCGCCGTTCCTCAGGTCGCGCCCTCGGCCTCTGGCGTGCGCGCGCTGTACGCGACGGAGGCTTCGAAGAGGTTCGAGCGTGTCGTTCGTCACCTCGCCGGCCCAGACCATGTCCCAAAGCGCATCGAGCGTGTCTTTCGGATAGCCGCCCACGGCCCGCGCAATCTCGGCGAAGAAGACGGCGCCTCGTCGGAGCATCAGCTCGCGAATCGTCGCGGCGATCGCGCCGGGTGCTTCACGCGGCGGCGCGGTGAGAAGCGGCTCGTGCTCCGTGAGATAAAGCGCGACGCGCCCGTCGGACGGGCCGATGGGCTCGACCCCCGCCCAGACGATTTCGCCCGACGCACAGAGCTCGTCGAGATCCCACTTCGCGTAGATCTCGAGGCGCGCCGGAAAAATCTCTTCTTCGAGCGCCGAGTACGGAAGCGGGCACCCTTCGAGCTGGCCAATCACGGCGAGCAGCGCATCGGCCCCGCGCGCTTTGCGTGCGACCCCCTGCCAGTGCGGAAGGAAACGCGCGAACGCCTCCGGATCGACCGGCTCGACCTCGCGGCGAAGCTCGGCGAGGGACCGCCTACGCAGCGCTTTGAGCACCTCGGCGTCGCACAGCTCGCTGCCGTGACCGCCCGGACGGAACGCCCCTTCGACGAATGTGCCCGCACGCGTGAGGCGCGCGATGACGGGCTCGACGGAGGCCGTGGGGACGTCGAAGCGGTTCACGAGATCGTCCACGCGGAACGGTCCGTGGGTGCGGGCGTAGCGGCGCACGAGGTCGCCGAGTGGATCGGCGACCGGCTCGAGAAAGGCCGCGGGCATTCCGCGCGGCGGCATGATGCCGAGGGCGTCCCTGAACCGCCCGACGTCTTCGGCGGCGGCGTAGCGGACAGGGCGCTCACCCGCAGATCGACCGCTCGACGTGGCGCGCCCGATGCGGAGCTCGATGACGCGGCGGGCGGCGACGAGCTCGGCGATCCACGTCTCGGCGGCCGACTGCGGATCGCATCGAAGGCGAAGCTCGTCGATCGAAAGATCGCCCACGAGCAGAAGCAGATCGTGAACGCCGTCGGGGTGCTTCACGGGGTAGACGAGGCGCTGCAGACCGCGCTCGTGCTCGTCGATGACCTCGGCGTCGAGGAGCTGCCGCAGCTCGGTCTCGCCGAGCAGCTCGCGAAGCTGTGCGTGGTCGAGGACGAGGGCCGCCATGCGCCGCTCGGCGACGGGCGCGTCGCCGTCGTAGATGAAGTTGCCGACGAACGAGAAGAGCACCGTCGACGCGAACGGAGAGGGGACGCGCGTATCGACCGTGCGAACGCGAATGCGTCGCTGCTCGACCTTGCGAAGAATATCGACGAGCCCCGGCAGGTCGAACACGTCGCGCAGGCACTCGCGGTACGTCTCGAGCAAAATGGGAAACGACGCGTGGCGCGAGGCGACGGCGAGGAGATCCGCCGAGCGCTTTCGCTGGGCCCAAAGGGGCGTGCGGCGGCCGGGGCCTCGTCGCGGCAACAGCAGCGCGCGTGCGGCGTTCTCGCGAAAGCGCGCGGCGAAGAGCGCGGTGCCGCCGAGGCTCTCCGTCACCACGGCTTCGACGTCGTCGCTGGGCGGCAAGAACAGCTCGGGCGCGGGCGGCTGCTCGCTCGCGGGAATGCGGAAGACCATGCCGTCGTCCGACCAGACGCCTTCGATGTCGCCTGGGCTCGTCTCGCGGAGGCGCGAGAGAATCGCCGTCCCCCACGGCGCATGAACCCGCATGCCGAACGGCGTGAGCACGCAGACGCGGTAGTCGCCAATCTCATCGACGAAGCGCTCGATGACGATGGTCTTGTCGCTCGGCACGTCACCCGTGATTTCACGCTGCTCGCGCACGTAGGCGGCGAGGTTCTTCGCCGCTTCGGCGTCGAGATCGTGGTCCTTCACGAGGAGCTGCTCGGCCTCGGCGTCGCTCTTGGTCGCGGCGATTTTTCGCACGACCGCGCCGATGGCGGCGCCGAAGTCGCGGGGCCTGCCGGGCCTGTCGCCGTGCCAGAAGGGCATTTTCCCAGGCTCGCCCGCGGCCGGTGTGACGAGCACACGATCATGCGTGATCTCGGCGGCGCGCCACGCGGTCGCGCCGAGCAGGAACACCTCGCCCTCGCGCAGCTCGAAGACCATTTCTTCGTCGAGCTCGCCCACGCGTTTGCCGCCGCGGTTCTGCCGGCTCTTCGCGCTGGCGTCACCGCCGCCACCGCTCCCCTTGCTTCCGCCTTCGCCGTCGGCGAGGAACACGCCGTAGAGGCCGCGGTCGGGGATTGTTCCGCCGTTGATGATGGCGAGGCGCTTCGCACCTTCACGTGCGCGGAGCTTGCCCGTCACGCGATCCCACGACAGGCGCGGCCGCAGCTCGGCGAACTCGTCGGACGGGTAGAGACCCGTGAGCATGTCGAGGACGCCGTCGAAGGCGGTGCGTGAGAGATCCGCGAAGGGGGCCGCGCGCCGCATGATGTCGAACAGCGCGTCGACCTGGAGCTCGCCGTCGCTCGCCACGGCGACCACCTGCTGCGCGAGGATATCGAGGGGATTTCGAGGGTAAAACGTCTCTTCGACGAGGCCGTCGCGCATCCGCGAGGTGACGGTCGCGCAGGCCGCGAGGTCCCCTTTGTGCTTCGGGAGAATCACGCCGTTGGGCACACCGCCAACTTGGTGCGACGCGCGCCCGATACGCTGCAGCCCCGACGCGACGGAGGGCGGCGACTCGATTTGCACGACCAGATCGACCGTGCCCATGTCGATGCCGAGCTCGAGGGACGACGTCGCCACGATGGCCGGCAGGAGGCCGCGCTTTAGACGGTCTTCGATCTCGGTGCGCTTCTCGCGGGCCACCGAGCCGTGGTGCGCGAGGGCGAGCTCTTCGCCGGCGAGCTCGTTGAGCGCCGCCGCGAGGCGCTCGGCGAGCCTGCGGCTGTTGACGAAGATCATCGTCGTTCGCTGCTCGCGAATGCGCCGCACGAGGTCTTCGTGCATCTTCGGCCAGACCGATTTTCGTGCGGGCGCGCCCGCTGCGCTTCCCGAGGGGATCGCCTCGAGCTCGCCCGCGCGCGCGAACTCGGGGTCGGGCACGGCGACGACGAGCCGGAGCGGCTTCTTCTGCTGCGCGTCGATGATCGTCACGGGCCGCTTCGTGCCGTTCTCGAAGCCGCCGAGCAGCGCGGCGACTTCGTCGAGCGGGCGCTGCGTCGCCGAGAGGCCGATGCGTTGAAGCTTCGGCGCGTCCGGTCGCGCCTTCGTCCGCAGCTCTTCGAGGCGCTCGAGCGTCACGAAAAGGTGCGCGCCGCGCTTGCTCGGTACCAGCGAGTGGATCTCGTCGATGATGACCGTGTCGATGAACGGCAGCATCTCGCGCGCGCCCGACGTGAGCAGCAGATAGAGAGACTCGGGCGTGGTGATGAGAATGTCCGGGGGCGTGCGGCGCATGCGCGTGCGCTCTTGGGCGGGCGTGTCGCCGCTCCGCACGCCGATGGTCGGCACGCGCGAGGCAACGCCAAGGTTCATCGCCGTGGCCGTGATACCCGCGATGGGGGCACGGAGGTTCCGCTCGACGTCGACCGCGAGCGCCTTCAGCGGCGAGACGTAGAGCACCTTGCAGCGCTGCTCTTTCGGCGGCTCGGGCGAACCCGTGAGCGTGTCGAGCACCGCGAGAAACGCGGCGAGCGTCTTGCCCGAGCCCGTGGGCGAGAGCAAGAGCGTCGATTCGCCCCGTGCAATCGGCGGCCAGCCGAGGGCCTGGGCGCGCGTCGGCTCGCCGAGGGCGCTTCGAAACCAGGCGCGAACGGGCTCTCGAAATTGCGAAAGCGGGTCGCGCGCCATCGTCACTAAATGGTGCCGATGGGCGATCCCCGCAAGGCGCGTGAACGGTTGCGCCGGCGACCGCCCGCGCACATCGCACCCATCACAGCCGGTCGCCCTCTTTCACGCCGCGCCCCATCACCCAGTCGACACCACGCACGGGCTTGCGACCTTCGAGCTGCACCGTGACGAGCTCCACCGCGCCCTGGCCGCACATCACGACGAGGTGCCCTTTGTCGGCGAGGATCACTTCGCCAGGCGCGGCACTTTCGCGCGATGCGGATGCGACGTGGGTCGCCAGCACCTTGAGGAGCTTGCCGCCCACCTGCGCCGTCGCGCCGGGCCACGGGCTCATCCCGCGCACGTGGTCGTGCACGCGTTGCGCGGAGAGCGACCAGTCGATGCGGCCGTCTTCCTTCTTCAGAATCGGCGCGGACGAGGCGCGCGCGGCGTCCTGCGGCGTTCGCGTGAGGTCACCTGCGGTGAAGCGTGGGAGCATCGACGTCACGGCGTCGGCGCCGATGCGTGCGACGCGTTCGGCAAGCTCGCCCGACGTCTCGTTGGGGCCGATGGGCGTGGGGAAGAACGCGAGCGTGTCGCCCGTGTCCATCCCTTCGTCGAGGAGCATGAGCGTGACGCCGGTCTCCGCCTCGCCGTGGACGACTGCCCACGAGATGGGCGCGGCGCCGCGGTATTTCGGCAGCAGCGACGCGTGCACGTTCACGCAGCCGAGGCGCGGCCCGTCGAGCACGTCCTTCGGCAAAATGCGGCCGTAAGCGACGACCAACGCGACGTCGGCGTTCTGCGCTTTCACCCATTCGCCGAACTCGCCCGTACGGAGCTTCGTTGGCTGCACCACCGTGAGCCCGAGCTCGAGGGCGCGCGCCTTTACGGGCGGCGGCGTGAGCGTCAGGCCGCGCCCGACGGGCTTGTCGGGTTGGCAGACGACGCCGACGATCTCAGAGATGCCGTGCAACGCGTCGAGGCAAGGGACGGCGAAGGCGGGCGTGCCGAAAAAGAGGGTCCGCATAGGGAGAGCGAGGCTACCAGAACCCGCGGCTCTCCCTTCACGCACGACGCGAGCTCGCACGCTCGCGACGCGCGCTACTTCGCGACTTCGATCTCGACCTTGGGCGCGCTGATCTCGTGGTCGGCCCCTTCGAACACGCCGATGAGCGGCGTGACGACGCGAATCGTGTACTTCCCCTTAGGGAGCGGTGCGCCTGCCGTGCGCGGGTAGGGCGATCCGTTGGCCGCCCCCTTCGCCTTCTCCGGCGCCCACTTCATCTTGCTCGCTTCCCACTTCAGGTGAACCCGGCCGGTGCCGTTCTCGGCGAGCTTGATCTCCGCCGTCTTCTGCTCTGGATCCGCGCTGCTGTGCGTAGACGGCCAGTTCGGGTGCTCGGTCGTCGGCATGTCGACGCGGTTCCCCTTCGCGTCGAAGGTCTGCACCTCGAAGCGCGGGAGCGGGTTCACCATGAAGTCGAGGGGGAGGAGACCCTTCGACTTGTTGGCGAAGTTCACCGTGATGTCGATCGTCCCGCCCGGCGTGACCTTCGCCGACGCCGCCATGAGCTTCACGTCGAGGACGCCCTTCGTCTCGCGGGCCTTCGTGTCGGG
>JANXMC010000611.1 GCA_025354825.1 Myxococcales bacterium | reverse complement strand
TCCCGGTGAGGGGACGCCTCATGTTTCGTATACCGAAATAGCGGGCAGCTATTCCGATGGTGAAGCCTATAGTCTCCGCGCGCCTCGCTACACGTTCGAGCCCCTCGCGTTTGGTCCATTCGCCGCCGGTACGATGATTTCGCCCCGTACAGCGCCGATACTCATCGGTTTGGGGCTTCTCGAAGGCGTACCCGAAGAGGTCATCGTCGCCGCGGCCGATCCGAATGACGACAACCACGACGGAGTCTCCGGCCGCGCGAGCTACGTGTGGGATGTGACCCTGGGCCGAGCAGCTCTCGGCCGTTTCGGGTGGAAGGCCAATCAGCCCAGCGTCCGCCAGCAGACCGCAGGCGCATTTCTCGGCGATATGGGGATTACGTCGTCCGTCGACCCCACGGAAAATTGTACCGACGCGCAGGCGGCATGCAAAGCGGCCACGTCCGGCGGCGTGAACGGCGCGCCCGAGCTCTCGGCGGCGATGCTCGACCCCGTCGTCACGTGGGCCCGCACGGTTGGCGTTCCTGCGCGCCGCAACGTGAGCGACGCCGTCGCGCTTCGCGGCGAAGCGATCTTCGCGGAGGCGCACTGTACGGGCTGCCACACGGCCAAGCTCGTCACGGGCGACGTCGACGGATTTCCCGAGCTCTCGCGTCAGACGATTCGTCCGTATACCGATCTTCTCGTGCACGACATGGGCGACGAGCTCGCCGACAATCGCCCCGACTTCGGTGCGGGCGGCAACGAGTGGCGAACCGCTCCGCTGTGGGGCATCGGCCTAGTACAGACCGTGAGCAAGCACACGTTTCTCCTCCACGACGGGCGCGCGCGTAACCTCAGCGAGGCGATTCTTTGGCACGGCGGGGAGGCGGCGGCGGCGCGAGACGCATTTCGCGCGCTTTCGAAGGTCGATCGCGATGCCCTCGTCCTATTCCTGAATTCGCTGTAATTCACACTGCGTAAGAGGAGCCGCGGCGGCGGCCGAGGTTTCCCAGCACGGTTGCCACAGCCCGCCGCAGTGTGAGTCGTCTGGGCGTAATCGCTCGTGCACGGGGGGCGCGTCCATTCGCCGAAAAAGCCCGCGAATTGGGCGACTTTCGAGCGGGCACTCGCGTTGCAGTGAGACGCGCTCGAGGCCAACATGATGAAACTCTCCCAACTGCTGCTCTGCTCTGTGCTCCCGGTCGCGGCGCTCTCGCTCGGCGGTTGCATGGTGGCTGCAGACCCGCAACCCGTCGCGTACGCCGAAGTGAGCTCGGCCCCGACGGATATCGAAGTTTACCCCTCCGTAGTGTACGAGGGGCGGCCTACTTACTATTACCAAGATCGTTGGTACTACGAAGATGGCGGCCACTGGCGTTACTACCGCCGTGAGCCGGTGTATCTCTCGCGGCAACGCACGTACGTGCAGTCGGCGCCACCGGCGCGCCGAGGCTAAGTGGCGGCGCCGCAGTCGGCTCCCCCCGCGCCGCGTGTCTACGCGGCACCTCCGGCGTCGGCGCCTCCCGCGTACGCGCCCGGGCGCGCGGCGCCGCAGCTCAATGCTGCGCCCCGCCCGCAGCTTCGAGGCCGCATGCATGCGCCGCCGGCGCGCCGCGATTAGCTCGTAGTGTCGACGGTTGTCGCCTAACATCTACCTATCTACGATCGGCCATCGTGGCCCATCACGGAGAGTGAAATGCGTATTCCCCTGCTGTTCGCATGCGTGCTCCCTCTCGCGGCGCTCGCTGCGGGGTGCACGGTGCAAACCACCGATAGCGCGCCCCCCGCTGTGGTTATTCTTGACGGGACGCTCACCGTCGACTGGACCATCAATGGCTATAAAGACGCGGGGCTGTGTACCCAGTCCGCGGCGAGCACGATTCGAATCGACGTGCAGACGACCTCCGGTCAGGTCATAGGGAGCTACGCCCAAGACTGCGCTCAATACGCGACGAGCATCCCGCTCGCGCCCGGAAGCTACGTGGCCACGGCGACGCTCGTCGATTCGGCGGGCACAGCACGAACGACGGGCGTCCAGATCAATCCGTTTTCGATTCGCGGAAATGATGACATCATTACGCCTATCGATTTCCCTTCGAGCTCGTTCTACTGAGGCCGCGTCGCGGCATCGCGAACTCGTGGCACCCGCGGCGGAAGGGGGGTGACCGATTCGGTCGCACCCATGACTGAATCGGTCTGGCCTGCGCGATCCACCCGTTTTCCGCGGAAATCGGGATGCGCCTTGGAGAGACAACCGATTCGACCGCGCGCGGCCGCAGGAGGGGGCCGCGAACCCCTGCGGCATGGTGGTTGCTGATGCGACCATCATGAGCCGAAGGGAAGAACAGAGCGTCGACGCCGAAGTGCGTAATGACGAATCGATACCGCCGCCGTCCGATGTCGCCACCGTGCGCGTCGAAACCAGTTTTGGACGGCTCGTGGGAAGCTCACGTTGCATGCGGGATCTTTATGCCGAGCTTGCGACCTTGGCGCTGAGCGACCTCGCCGTTTTGATCGAAGGCGAAACGGGGACGGGCAAAGATCTCGTCGCGCATTCCCTCCACGAAGCGAGCGAACGCGCGGCCGGCCCGTACGTTGTGTTCGACTGCAGCGGCGTCGACCCGAAGCGGATGGAGCTCGAGCTCTTGGGGCGTGAACGCGGCGCGACGCGATCGGCATCCGACGTCGCAGCTCACGCAGGCGCTCTCGAGCGCGCGCGCGGCGGCACGCTGTTCCTCGACCACATCGGCGACTTGCCGAAAGAGCTTCAGCCTCGCCTGCTGGGCGCGCTCGAAGTCTCCGACGTCCGAATCGTCGCAGCGACGACGCGCCCTCTCGTCACGGATGTCGAGCGCGGGCGCTTTCGCGAGGATTTGTACTACCGAATTGCGGCGACGCGCGTCGTCGTCCCGCCGCTTCGGCACCGTCTCGACGACGTGAGCCGTCTCGCGGAACACTTTCTCGCGCAGGGCGAGCCGCGTCGGGCGTCCTATGAGATCCCCCTCGAAGCGTGGACGCGGCTCAACGAGCATTCGTGGCCCGGCAACGTGCGTGAGTTGTCCAACGTGGTTCGTCGTCTCGCGCTCTCGCCCGAGCGGGGGGTCGCCATGCTTTCGCGCGTCGAGCGAGACATGTCTTCGAGAAGCGACGCGCCGCCGTCGCACCTCGCCCTCTCTGCGGAAGGCGCAAATAGCGATCTTCTACCCCTTCAAAAGGCACGACGCCTCGCGAGCGATGCCTTCGAGCGAGAGTACGTTCAGGCCGCCCTCGCGAAGGCCGGTGGGAGCGTCACGCGTGCCGCCGGCGTCGCAGAGATCTCACGCCAAATGATGACGCGCCTGGTACGCAAACACGGTCGGGGGGTGAGAGCCATTTAGCGTCACAGCTCCGCGCTCGGTTCGGCGTCCGCGCCCGCTCCGTACTGCGCCATGAGATCGAGCATCCCTTGGGGGGCGTCGGCGCGAAACGAGATCTCGAGATTCGCCGCGGAGACGGCGGCCGACGCCTCGCCCCGTGGGAACATCGCAGTTTCGTAGGCGGCGAGCGCGGCTTCGCGGTCGTTCGCGTGCGCGACGAGCGCGAGTGCGAGCTCTGCGCCGTCTTGCATGGCGAGATTCGCGCCTTCGCCCGCAAAGGGCGACATGAGATGGGCCGCGTCACCTACCAACGTCACCCCCGGTGTGCGTCCCCATCGATGTCCCACCGGAAGCGCGTGAATGGGGCGTACGACGAGCGCGCCCTCGGACTCGAGGATGAGGCTTCGGAGAGTGTGGCTCCAGTCGGCGAAGTGGCTTGCGAGGGCGGCTTTTGCACGTGGGAGGTCTGTGAGATCGACCGATCGCGCCCAATCGGCGGGCGCTTTGAGGGCGGCGTAGCCGTGCAAAAGGCCGTTCGGCTCGCGGTGGAAGATGATCCCCTTCTCGTCGGAGAGCGCGAACATCAGCCCCTTTCCTACAGCGGCGGCCGCGGCGGGATGGCGCGCGTCGACGTCGTGAAGATTGAGCTCTACGAACGCGATGCCTGAATAAACCGGAACCACTTGGGAGACGAGGCTGCGCGTTTTCGACCACGCGCCGTCGGCTCCGATGAGGAGGTCACATGTGATGATCGCCCCATTTGCAAAGGTCACTTCGTGACGCCCGTCCGCGAGGGTGCGCGTGCTTGCCGCCTTCGACCCCCAGCGGATCGCGGCGTTGGGAAGGGAGCCTATGAGGAGATCGCGCAGCACGCCCCGATTCACTTCGGGGCGACCGGCTTGCCCTTCGTCGGCGAGTCGTACGGTGCCGTGCTTGTCGAGCACGCGAAGGGCTTCGCCGCCTTCGTGGATTCGTGCCATGAATTCCGAATAGAGACCGGCGGCGCGAAGAGCGGCTTGCCCCGACTCTTCGTGAATATCGAGCATCCCACCGCGGGGCGCCGAAGACGGCGCGATGTCGCGATCGAAGACGGCGGCGTCGACCCCGTTGATGTGAAGGATGCGAGCTATCACGAGACCGGCGAGGCCGGCCCCGAGGATGGCGATCGTGTGATGCATGGGCTGGGGGAGATGGCCGTGAGGCGTAGTCATTTTCGTACAATTTCCGGGTTCAAAACGACGGTTTGCGCCGCGCCGTTACGAGCCCCGCGAGGAGAACGTCGACGCTGAACGTGAAGCGATCGGGCCCGGGACCGGAGACGAGCTCGTCGCCAAGGCGGGCAATGTGAGGGTAGGAGGTCGGATTCGCTTTCGCGCTCTCGAGCGCGTGGGCGAGCCCTTCGGCGTCGCGTGCGGCCGTGGGCCGCGGCGCGCCGTGCTCGGCGGCGTTTGCCGTGGCGAGCAAGAGAAGAGCATCGACACCCCACGCCGCTTCGCGATCCGGCACGCGGCCTTCGTGGAGAAGCCCCAAGAGGCCGTCGACGAGGGCGAGATAGTTCGGGCCGCTAGGCTGCGTCGAGAGGGCCATGAGTGCGATTTCGGGGTGGTCGAAAAGCACGCGCGCGTAGCGCGTGAGAAGCTCCTTCAGGCGATCTTGCCAAGAGCGCTGTTTGGGAGCCTTTTTTCGCAGTGAGCCGAGGAGCGCATCGAGGATCTGCGCGTGAAGATCTTCGGTATTTCGTACGTATACGTAGAGCGACGCTGGCCCCGTATCGAGCGCCGCCGCGATGCGGCGCATGGTGACCTTCGCGAGCCCCTCTTCCCGGAGAATCGTGAGGGCGGCGTCGATCGTCCCCTGCCGCGTGAGCGGAGCTTTGGCCGGCCGTTCGCGGCGACTTACGGGCTCACCCTTTCGTGACGTTCGCATTTACCGAGCCTAGCACGAACACGTTCGTAGCGAACGCGTTCGCTCGTCAGGGGCGCACGAGGCGGCCCCGCTCGAACCCCGGGAAGGGCATGCCCTCACGCTTCCCGCGAAGGCTCCGCTACCGTTGTCGGGCGCGTATGCGCTGAAAGTACCGTCGGGCGATTCCCGACGACGCTGCGGCGGCCTGGACGTTCCCCTTGTTGTCTGCAAGGGCCTTTTCCAAATAGGACCGCTCGAACTCTTCGAGAACGCGCTGGCGCGCCTCGGAGTATCCCAAGTTCGCCGAGAGAACGCGGGTGAGCAGATCGACCGGACCGCCCTCGCCCGCGGGCAGGTCCGGTCGTGCAACGTGCCGATGGGTGCGTTGAACGGCGAGCGAGACCTTGTCTCCCAATGCCAAGAAACGCTCGATGGCGCGTTCGAGCTCCCTCACATTCCCCGGCCA
Source organism: Myxococcales bacterium (assembly GCA_025354825.1). Taxonomy (GTDB): domain Bacteria; phylum Myxococcota_A; class Polyangia; order Polyangiales; family Polyangiaceae; genus JANXMC01. Next base: position 954 of record JANXMC010000611.1, on the reverse strand, counting down.
GTCGTAGGTCTCGAAGCGCTCGAGAAATTCGTCGGGGAGGCCGAGCTTGCCGCCTAGCTCGGACCAGATTTCGGCGGCCAAGAGGGGAATGTCGTCGCGCCTTCGTCGCAGGGGCGGCAGCTCGATGCGCGCGCCCGCGAGCCTGTAGTAAAGGTCTTCACGGAACCTGCCGGTCTCGACGAGCTTGTCCAAATCCTGGCTCGTCGCGACCACCATGCGCGCATCGAACGCGACGGCGGTTCGGCTTCCAACGCGCGTGATCGTCCCCTTGTCGAGGGCTCTCAAGAGCTTCGCCTGAAGATCGAGATCGAGATCACCGGGCTCGTCGAGGAGGAGCGTGCCGCCGCTCGCGCTCTCGAGAATGCCAATCTCGGGAGGGCCGCTTCCGTGCTCTTGGCCAAAGAGATGCGCGAGTGCGAGCTCGCGCGGCGTCGTGCGGCAGTCGAGCACGACGAAGGGGCCGGCCGCTCGGCGGCTCGCCTCGTGAATGCATTCGGCGAGAAGCTCTTTTCCCGTTCCCGTCTCCCCTTCGACGATAAGGGGCATATCGGTCATCGCCAATCGCTCGCAAAGCGCAAACACGTTGAGCATGCGCCCGCTCGTCGCGGCGATGCGCCCAAAGGCGTGCGCGGGGCGCGCGAAGCGAGGCGTGGCTTCGCGCGGAACGGCCTGCACCACCGCCGTGCCGAGGGTGAGCCTATCGCCGGGGCGCACGTAGGCCGCCAGGATGCGCGCGTCGTTGACGAAGGTGCCGTTGAGCGAGTCGAGATCCGTAATCACGAGCCCCGACTCGGTGAGCTCGAGAGACGCATGGCGCCGCGAGGTGGTCGGATCGGTGAGGCGAATCTCACAGCTCGGCCCCGTGCCGAGAAGCACCTTCCCCGAGGTGCCCGCGTCGAGCGTTGCGCGTTTGCCGGTGTCGCCCGAGCCCCCTGCGACGACGACGATGTCGAA
>JANXMC010000664.1 GCA_025354825.1 Myxococcales bacterium | reverse complement strand
GCGGTAGGACGATTTTTGGGCGTCGGTGAGGGCCTGGAAGCGGGAGACGCAGCCTGCGGGGTCGCCGGCGGGGGCGAAGGCGAAGACGGCGGCCTGGCTTGGGAGTCGTGCGCGTTTGCCGCAGGTGGTGTCGCCGAGAGTGGCCTCGCCGGGCATGCAGACGCCGCTCTCGTTGGGGATGGTCCAGGCCTGTCCGCCGATGTTGATGATGTTGACGGAGAAGTCTCCGGGCGGGAGGCAGGCGTAGATGATTTCGAACTTGGCGGTGGCGCGGCCGAGGAGAGCGGAGACGTCGGTCTTGAGGAGCGGCTCGTTGGGAATGATGGGGGCGGTGGTGGCGCCGCTGTCGAGGGCGAAGGGCGTGACGATGACGGTGGTGCCGTTCTGATCCGCCGCGTCGGGGACGCAGACGGCGGTGGGCCGAATGGCCGCGAGGACGTTATTTCGATAAACGGGCGGTCCGACGGCATCGCGCCCGAGGAGATCGACGAGAGTCGTCTCGAAGGTGATGGCGGAATTGAGGATACGGGGGGTCTGCGGCGTCCTGCGAATGGGGTCGTTGGGGTCGAGCTTTTGAAGGCTGATGATGGGGGCGAGGGAGGGGGCGTTGGTCTCGGAGCCTACGACGCGGTCGGGGTCGTTGCCGATGATGCCGTCGCGGTTGGAGTCCCAGCGAAGCGTGGGGAGGGGCGTGGTCGCCGGGTTGTCGAGATGCATGAAGAACGGTGAGGCGGCTGCGGGGGCCTTTTCGGCTGCGGGGACGCTTGCGGTGAGGTCGAGCGTGTAGAGATAGGGGAGCACGCGGAAGGGGTCTGCCGTGACCAGGTGGTAGTCGGCCGGCATCTCGACGCGGAGCGGGTTTGAGATGGCGCTTTTGGCGATGAGGGTGCCTTCGGCGGCGTCGTCGACCTTGGCTTGGGAGCCGGGGTAGGCCGTCTCGATATGAAAGTAGGGGCGCTGGAAGGGGGCGGGGAGGGCGACGGCGACGGTGAGGTTGTCGACGATGGTGCCGAGCTCGGGGATGGCGAGATTGCCATTCGCGTCGGGCTCGCCGACGGCGATCGTGGTGAATCGCGGCGGAGCGCCTGCGAGGGCCTGGGTGATGTTGGCAATCGTCCCGCCGGTGATATCGCCTTTGGTGGGGAGATTCGAAAAGCGGAAGGCGGGTTGGAAGTCGCCGTCGAGGTCGTAGAAGGCGCGAATTTGGTAATTTCCGGCCTCGAAGGGGGAGAGGTCCCACGGCGCGCTGGCGAAGATGCCGGCGGCGGTGGGCGCGGCGCAGGCGCGTGAGCCGTCGTCGTTGTAAACGAGGTGTTTCGCGGCTTCGGCGAAGAGCTCGTCGCCGGGGATGACCTTGACGCGGTACGAGCGTGAGGCGAGCCCCTCGGGGGGCGGCAGCTGGTGCACGTCGAAGACGAGAATGACGGCGGCGCCGACGACGCGCCCCTTCTCGGTGCACGGGGGCGGGCCGGTGTAGAGGAACTGCCCGCGCATGACGCCAAGGGGAAGAATCACGTTTTTGATCGGCGGGTCGCTGCAGGCGGCGCCGCCGCCCACGCACAAGCCCGTGCCGAGGACGAGGCCGAGAAGCAGCCGGGAAAGCCTAGGGAACTTTGAATTACGCGAATCCATTTTGGCGCCTCTGCTCTCAGAACGAGTATTGGAAGAATGCCATCAAGCGCCGCCCGACGAACTGGCCATACGGGTGCTCTTGGTGGATGTTGTTAAGTAGGTTGAAGACCGTGCCGCTCACTTCGGCTTTGTTGCCGGGAAAGCGGTAGCCGATTCGCGCATTGAGGAGCGCGTACCCGTCGAGCGGGAGGTCGCGGTAGACGAGCGCCCCGGCCTTCACATCGAGATCGCGCTCGACCCAGCGCTGGTTCGACACGTAATTGAAGACCACCTCGCCGTCGATTCCGGGCTTCGTGCGGACCTGCACGCCGAGGTTCACCTTCTGAGAGCTCGTTCGGCGGTCGGCCGGGATATCGCAGCCTGGTGGGCGTATCGCGGAGACGGTGTTGAGAGCGTAGTTGGCAAAGATATCGAGCCCTTGCACGGGATACGTCTTTACGCCGATCTCGCCGCCGAAGACGTTGAAGTCCACGCACTGGTTCACGAAGCCGCCCGTCTGCGCGGGATAGGTTCCGCGTGCGACGTCCAAGTCGGTATAGCCCGACAATCGATCGCTAGGCGTGACGTACGTCGAAGGGGCGATCGTGACCAGATCGGTGACGCGGTTGAAGTACGCCGCGATATCGATGTCGAAGAGATCGCTCATCTGATTCAGGTATCCGAGCTCCGCGGTCAGAATGCGCTCCGGGCGAACGCGGCCGAGCTTCAGTGTGTCGACAATCGCCGAGATCGACCCCTGCGGCGCTCGTACGGGAATGAACGTGTACCCCTCTTGAATCGTCGGCTTGCGGAAGGCCGTGGAGAACGAGCCGCGGATGGTCGACTTCTCGTTCGGGTGGACGAGCACCGAGACGCGCGGCGACGCCTCGAAGCGCTGCGTGTACGGGACGCGGTCGACGCGTCCGCTCAGCATGACGGCGACGGCCTTGCCGAAGGCGACGGTGTCTTGGGCAAAGACGCCGTAGTGGTTCTCGTCGTGGTAGCCGCTCGTGAACGCGGCATCTCCCGAGCGTAGGCGGTAGTTGACGCCGATATTGACCGATTGCTTCACCGGGCCGGTCTCGAACGTGTCGGCATAAACGCTCTCGACGTCGACGATGTTCGACGCGAAGGACGTGCCCTGAAGGTCTTGGCCGATGTAGTCGACGTTCCCGCCGAGGCGATCGAAGCTTGTGAAGTTGTAGAATACGCGTGTATTCAGCTTCTTCGTATTGAGATAAGCGGTAATGTCGCCCGCTCGGCCACCGGTGAAGCTCCAGTTCTTGAAGGCGCCGACGCTGTAGAGATCGACGCTTCCCATGGCGGCGCCGCCACCTATCCCGAAGACGACGTCCTTTCCGAGGCGCTGCGTCGCGCGGACGTCGAGTCGGCTCCACTCTGACGCCGCGCTGCTGTTCGCGAGGCCGGTGGTCTCGAGGTCCTTCCGGCCGTCCGGGAACTCTCGGCTCCAGCGCGGATTGCGCGTGTAGCCGGCCGAAACGCGGTAGGCGAAGTCGCCCTCGCGACCGGTCGCGCGCACGGAGCCGTACGCCGCGAGGTTGTCGCCGACGCCGACGCGCACGCCGCTCTTTCCGGTGCCCGGCGCTTTGGTGATGATGTTCACGACGCCGGCAAAGGCGTCGGCGCCGTACAGCGCGGATCCCGGGCCGCGCACCACCTCGATGCGCTCAATCTGGTCGACGTCGATTGAGAACGACTCCCAGAGCGTCCCTCCGAAGTAGTCGACGAAGACGCTTCGGCCGTCGATGAGAACGAGAAGCTTGTTCGAGAAGCGCTGGTTGAACCCGCGCATCGACGTTTCGGTAAATCCGTTCGTCGTCTCCATCACATCCGAGCCGGCGACGCGGCGGAGGAGCTCGGGGATCTTCGTGATGCCGGAGAGGCGAATGTCCTGCTCGGAGATGATCGTCGTCGAGTTCGGCGATTCGAGTGGCGACTGAGCGGCGCCGCGCGAGGCCGTGACGACGCTCTCTTCGTAGATCGACTCCGTACGCTGGGCGCCCGCGGCGAAAGGCTCGCCCACGACCGGTCCCGGATTTACAGGGGTCCCCGGTGCGACGCTGACAGTGCCGCCGGGCGTCGCCGTCGAAGGCTGCCCGAGCTCCGTAGGCTGCGTTCCCGCGACCGTCTGCGGACCGCCGGGCGTCACGCTCCCCGTGGCCGGCGTGACCTGCTGAGATGCCGCGAGCGCCGCCCGTTGCCTGTCGAGACGGCTCTGAAGCTGGGCGATGATCGCGCCGACTTCTTCTTTGTCGGGGGGATTTTCACCCGCGTACTGCTTGTAGTATTGAATCGCGTTTTCGATATCACCCATCTCGACATAGGCCCGGGCAATGTTGAAGAGAACGTTCGGGTGAGGAAGCACTTCGTATGCCTTCTTCAACTCGTCGATGCCTACTTCGTATTTGCCTGAAGCGATCGAGACCATTCCTTTCTTGAAGTGCCCGCGAGCCTCGGTACGCGCGTCGGCGAGCGCGTTCGACGAGACGGTCAGGATTCCGAGGCTCAGTACGATCGTGCGAGAGAGCGACGCTCGCTTCGACAAGGCTTTACGCATCTTCGATTCCCCCAGCGACTCACGGCGTGCGGTGTTCGACGTTCGACATTGCGCGAGACGCGGCACGTCTTCCCGCGAGAAGCGCGACAGTATTGCCTGAACGTTTCGGCAAAGCGAAATACGTCGGCAGCATTTCGTTCAGCCGTTCACACTCGCTCGTTGGTAGGCATTTCGCGCTTATCGAAGTGGGTTTTGCGTCTGCGACGAAGGCTCGACCGTGGCTTCGTTCGAAGGCGAGCCGTGGCGCGCCGCGTCGCCGAACATGCCGCCGAGAGCGCGTCGTAGCGCGGCGATCGGTTGCAAGCGGCCGCGCGGCCCGCCGCATCTCGGCCATCCTCCGTCGATGTGCAAAGAGGTATTCCGCGCTCCGACGAAAATGAAGCATTCGCGCGCTCGGTGAGCAGCAGTGCTCTCACGAGGCGTGGTCGACGGCCGGTAGTCCATGGACGGTAATCGGTAATCCCGATCGGCGCCTTTTCGGATAGCCGACGTGGATATCCAAAAACCGGGAGGGGTTCGGAATGGCGGACAGATCCGTTCGTAGTCGGGTGGCATATGTCAGGCGTCGCGCGGCGCTTGCCGTGGGTGCCGCGTGCAGTTTCGGGGTCGTCGCCGCGAGCTGCGTGCCCGACCAAGCGTTGAATCCCAAGGCTGGAATTGGGCTCGAGGAAGCGCCGGAAGCGAAGAGCGTCGCGACGGTCGACTTCGCGAAGCCCGTCGCCGACACCGTCGCTGCGGGCGAGAACGCCATCCTCCTCTACGAGGGGAAGGACATCGGCGTTCTCGATCTATCCGACGCGAGATCTCCAAAGACCTACGGCCCCCTCACCACGGCCGATCGCGCCGTCGCGGTCGACTACGACGCCGAACGGATGCTCGCCTTCGTCGTCGACGCCAGCGGCACGCTCTCCGTCGTGAACCTCGCGAGCGCGTCGGGAGCTTCCATCGTCCTCAGCATCGGCGTCCCCGCGCTCGCCGGCAAGGTCACAGGCCTCGCGAGGGTGGGCGACCGCCTCTTCGTGCTCGCGGGGACAGTGCTTCAGCCGCTCACGATGACGTTCGCCGAGGGTGCTCCTTCGAGCTTCGCCATCGGCGCGCCGCTCACGCTCGGTCGCGCGGCCACGCAAATCGCCGCGGGCGCCGGCGCGCTTTACGTCGGATTCGCGAACGGCGACGTCGAGGCGTGGAACGCGCGGGGCGGCGACGCGCCGTCGAAGCTTTCGACATTCGCGGGCGGCGGCGAGCTGCGCGCCGTCCTCGCAAAGGGGTCGAAAGTGCTCGTTCTCTCGAAGGGGGTCGGTCTCAACGTCGTCGACTTCGGCGCCCCCTCGTCGCCGGTGATTCTCAAGACGATCGAGGTCGTGAGCGACGTCAGCGCGGCCAAGCTCTTTGGCCCGACGCTGCTCGTGGGTCTCGAAAAAGGGCTCACCAGCACCATCGACGTCACGGTCTTCGCGCAGCCGACGGGCGTGACGACGAACAAGGGCGAGCTCCCGAAGTTCTTCACCGTGGTCGCGGGCAACATCTTCATGGGGCAGCCCTCAAAGGGCGAGGTGCGAGCGGTGCCGCCCGTCGTCTCCGGCGTCGTTCCCGCGCTCATCGCGAAGGACTTTCCGGTCGATGGGCAAATCCCCATTACGTTCAGCAAGGTCATCGACCCCGCGTCGGTGACGGCCGCCTCCGTCGTCGTCACCTGCAATGGGCAGATCGTCGCAGGCTCGCCCGTGGTCTCGCAGGACCACCTCTCGGTGAGCTTCCGTGCGACGAGCGCCCTGCCGATGGGTGCAAACTGCACCATTGATCTCGCCGGCGTTCGCGACGCGGTCGGCAGCGCCGTCGCGCCTGGGACGACCGGCTCGAGCTTCCCGTTTACGACGTCGACCGCCGCGCCCGCCGTGGTGAGCAACCCAGGAAGCGCCTACCCGCACACGGCCGACGGCAAGTTCACCGACTTGAACGGCGGCGACGCTGCGGGCGGCGCGAAGTTCGAATGGTACGACGTGAAGCCCGCAAAGGGGATGTACACGTATTTCTATGCCGACTTCGACGGCAAGAATCTCTGGATTATGAACGACTGGTTTTTCAACGGGAACAACATCGACCCCGATTGCTACAATCAGTTCGGGGCGTGGACGGGCGGCGGCAAAGACCGCTGGGACATTCGCGCCTATGGGGATCAGCACGTGGAGGTTCGAAAGAACGGCCAGCTGCTCGACACGAAGACCTCCGGCGTCGAGGGGGGCGCGGGGTACGCCGCGTCTCCCAACGTGAAAGAGCCCCACACGATTTACGAGCTGAAAATCCCGGCCGATCCGGGGACGTGGGGGCTTCAGCTCCACGATCCAGGGCCGACGTTCAGCTGTTCGCACCGGGCCGGCGACCCGAGCAACTTGAGCGGCAGCCTCGCGGGTGGGGCGCAGGTTTCGTCGACGGTCGGAACCGTCGTCGTCAACGCGCCGCCGGCGCCGGTGCTCACCGCGCCAGACGACGCGACGTCCAACGTGGCGCTCGCGCCGACGCTCAGCTGGACGGGGGTATCCGACCCGAGCCAGTTCGTCGGGTATCAAGTGCAGGTGTCGACGAATGCCAACTTCATCGGCGACGTCCGCGCCTATGCGACGGCGAATACCAACTACACGTTGCCAAAGGGAGCCCTCCTCGGCGGCACGCTCTACCATTGGCGCGTCATCGCCTGGAACTACTCCGGCTCGACGCCGAGCACGACGTCGCGCGCCTTTACGACGCTCCCCGTGTCGACGCCCGACCAGGCGCTTCTGACGGCGTCGTACACGGGGCAGGGGAGCCTCACGAGCGAGCCCTCCGGGGTCAACTGCGGGCCAACGTGCAGCGCGCCGTTCGCCCTCGGGAGCAGCGTCACGCTCACGGCGAGGGCCGCGCAAGGGTTCGTCTTCGACGGCTGGACGGGCGACTGCAAAGCGAACGCCACGGGCGACAACGCGAACGTCTCCACGGTGGTGCTCGATCGCGCCAAGAGCTGCGCGGCGGCCTTCAAAGCGACGACGACGGCGACGTTCAACCTCGTCGTCTCGAAGAGCGGTAACGGCACCGTGCTTAGCCAACCGACGGGCATCACCTGCGGCTCGGACTGCAGCGAGGCCTATGCCAGCGGTGCGCAAATCACGCTCTCGGCGACGCCCGATGCGGGGTGGGCCTTCAACTCGTGGGAGGGCAATTGCACCGGCACGAACGCGACGGTGACCGTGACGATGAGCGCCAACGAAGCGTGCACCGCGATCTTTCAACAGAAGACGACGCAGACCTACAACTTGGCCGTCGCGCTCCCGAGCAACGGCGCGGGGCAGGTCACGTCGAGCCCCCAAGGCATTTCGTGTGTCGCCTCCGGCAACGGCGTCGTCGGCGGAACGTGCATCGCGCCCTTTCCGATCAACGCGGCGGTGCAACTCACGGCGGTCGCACAGCTCGGAGGGACGTTCGGTGGATGGACGGGCGACTGCGCGTCGCAAGGGACGCTCTCGCCGATCACCGTGCAGATGAACGGCGCGAGGAACTGCGGCGCTCTGTTCGCCGCGCAGCCGAAGACGCAGCTCACCGTCGCCATCACCAGCGCGAATGCCGGTAGCGGCAGTGTCGTGTCGAGCCCGGCGGGCATCAACCTGTTCAGCGGCACGGTGAGCTCTTCGTTCGCGACGGGCTCCACAGTGCGGCTCACGGCGACGCCCAACGCGGGCTCGACGTTCACCGGGTGGACGGGGGCGTGCGCGGCGTTCTGCGCGAGCGACGCCGGGGCGAGCTGCACGAGCCCCGCGATCGACATCGTGATGCCGGCCACGCAGACCAACTGCACGGCAACGTTCACGGGCCCCGCGAGCTACTTGCTCACGGCAGGGACGAGCGGCTCCACACTCGCGTCGATCTCGAGCAACCCCGCGGGCATCTCTTGCGGCAACGCCGGCAGCGCATGCTCGGCGAGCTTCCCCGTGAACACCGCTGTGCAGCTCACGGCGAAGGCCGACGCCGCGACACACTTCGTGGCGTGGCAAGGGACAGGCTGCAGCGGTAGCGCGAACCCGGTGACCGTCGCGATGAGCAGCGCGAAGACGTGCTACGCGTCCTTCGCCGCGAACACGGCGATCTTCACGTACACGAAGGCAGGTGCGGGCACCGGCTCGGTGACAATCTCACCGCCCGGCACGAGCTGCGGCGGGAGCTGCCAAGTGAGCGTCAACGTCGGCGCGAACGTCACGGCCACCGCGCAGCCGACGGCGGGGAGCGTGTTCGCTGGGTGGAGCGGCGACGCGGTCTGCGTCGCGGCGGGCCAAGCGAATCCGCTGTCGTTCACGGCCAACGCGAACGTGGCGTGCACGGCGACGTTTGCCATCGTGGCCAATGCGCTCACCGTCACGAAGACAGGCACCGGCTCCGGCGTCGTGACGAGCGACGTCGGCGGCATTGGGTGCGGCGCGACCTGCACCGCGAACATCGCCGTCGGCACCCAGGTGACGCTCACGGCGGCGCCCGACGCGGGGAGCCTCTTCCAAGGGTGGACGGGGAACGGCTGCGTGGCGGTCGCGGGCGTGCCGACGCAAGCGAAGGTCACGCTCGATCAGGCGCGCAACTGCTCGGCGGCCTTCAAGCGTGTCTACAAGCTGACCGTGACGAAGAGCGGCGCGGGCGCCCAGGTGGGCACCATTGCGAGCTTCCCCGCGGGAATTTCGTGCGGCGCGACCTGCGCCAACACCTTCAACCCCAATGCGACCGTGAATCTCGCGGCGACGCCGGCGCAGGCCGGGCAGACCGTTACGTGGAGCGGCGCGTGCACGGCCGATCTCGCGAACGATCCGTCGGGCAACACCGCGGTCGTCGCGGTGTCGTCGGACAACCTTACTTGCGACGCGGCTTTCCCCTGAACGCGGGTTTTGCCGGATCTTTGGGAACCGGCACGCCCATTTCGTATACGAAATAGCGACACTCGATGGGGCCGTTGAAGAGGATTACCCACTTCGACGGCTTCATCTTCATCGCCTTTTCAATCTCGGGCGTGCCCGCGAGAATACCCACCGTGCTCCCTTTTTGGTTTCGGAGCGCTTTGGCCATTTCCAAATAAAACTCGGCTCCCCCCTCGAGGCGCTCGCCGTAGGGGGGATTGGTCACGATGAAGCCGCGCGCTTCGGTGAGCGACGGCGCGAGCGCGCGAACGTCGCCGTACTCGAAGCTCACGTTCACGCGGGCCGCTTTCGCGTTGGCGCGGGCGGCATCGAGAACGGCGGCGTCGATGTCCGAGCCGCGAATCTCTGGCGCGTCGGCGCGTTCGGCCGCTCGTGCGGCCTCGCGAATTTCGCGCACGCGGAGCTTTCGTGAATCGTCGTGGAGCGCCCACCGCTCGACACCAAATCGCTCGCGCCAGATGCCCGGTGCGATGTTGCGCGCCCACAGTGCCGCCTCGAGAACGATGGTCCCCGAGCCGCACATGGGATCGAGAAGCGGCGACTGACGGTCCCACCCCGAGAGGCGGAGCATCGACGCGGCGAGCGGCTCTTTGAGTGGCGCTTCGCCGATGCGCGTGCGGTAGCCGCGCTTATGCAGCGAGTCGCCCGCGTAATCGAGATAGACCGTCGCTTCGTCTTTCGCGAGGTGGACGAAGATCTCCACGTCGGC
>JANXMC010000586.1 GCA_025354825.1 Myxococcales bacterium | reverse complement strand
GCCTCGCCAAGCCCGCGAGCGCGCCCGTCGTGCATGAAAAACGTGTGCTTGCTCACGACTGAAACGAGGCCGATTCCCCAGAGCGGCGGCGTGCGCCACTCGTTGCCCGTCGCCTCGAAATCGGGACGCCCGTCGCCGAGCGCGTCGCCCATGTCGTGGAGCAAAAGGTCCGTAAACGGGCGAATCGTCTGGCGCGAAAGCTCGGGGAGCGAGGGGAAATCACCCGTCTCGACCCTGGGCGTGTGGCATCTCGAACAGCGCGCCTGTGCAAAGAGCGCATTGCCCTGCCGCGTGAGCGGCGACGTGAGCTCACGCCGCGCAGGTACCGCCACGGTCGATGCGTAGACCGTCGCCGCATCGAGCTTCTCTTGCGAAAGCTCGGGCGCATTGCGGGTCCCACCCGACGGCGCTTTTTGGCATTCGAGCTGCGGGCTCGGACAGCTGTCGTAAGCATAAATCGGCGACGTTATTCCTATATCGCCGAGAAACGCCGAGGCCGTCTGTTGGCGCACCGTCGGTTGGTTCGCTTTCCAGCCGAAGCGGCCGAGCGAAGCGCGCGTCTCCAGCTCATTCCAAACGTGGTTCACCCGGCCGGAGATACCGTCGCCGTCGCGATCGTCGGGGTCGGCATTGGCCATTAGCGTTTCGTCGGCAATCGCCTCGAGGAGGCCGAGACCGAGCATTGCTGGCGCGATGCGCGGCGAGATCATCGTCCCCGTCGCGAGGGGGCCGAAACCGAGCGACTCCACGGCGTAGGATGGCGCGCGAAGGGCGTAGGTTTCGCCGTCGGCGTAGTGCCCAGTGATTTCTGTGTAGCTTACAACCGGCACGCCTTCGCGCGGGACGCCGAGGATCGACCGCGTATTGAGCTGCGTTCCGTAGGTCGGCTCGGCCAGCGGGCCGCCGTGGGCATCGACGCCGGGCACGCTGAGGCGCAAAAGAAGTCCGACGAACGGCGCATCGTCGACGGGCGGCGCGCCGCGACCGCCGCGCGTATGGCACGTAGCGCAGGCGAGCGCGTTGTACGTCGGGCCTAGCCCGTCGTTCCCTTCGATGGTCGCGGGCGCGATGACCCACGCGCGCCGAAAGAAGCTCGCGCCGAGCGCGTACGCCTCGTGGTGCTCGCCCGTGAGGTTGCGCGCCGAGAAGCTAAAGGCGCTCGCCGAATCGTCGAAAACCGTGGTGTCGCCCCCGAGGTGCGACGCGGCTTCGTCGACCTCGGGACCGGGCACCGACGCATTCGTCGCGCTGCACGCGGCGGTGAGCGCGACCGCGAGCAGGAGCCGTTTCATTCTTCGATATTGAGCTTGACGCCCAGCACCTTCGCAATTGGAACAAACGTGTCGCCAACGGCCTTCGTATCGTCGATCGCCTTTTTGATGGCGACGCGGCCCGGGGCGGTGTCGTCGCCGAGGATCGCCTGGTCAAAGGGGAGAGGGATCGCTTTGATCGACGCGAGGGCGGTGGTCAGAAGCGACTTCATCTTTGCGTCGAGCGATGCGTCCTTCGCGGCGACGAGCTTGTCGACGCCTTGGCCCGTGACGCTGCCGTAGGTGCCGAGGTAGACGTTCTGCACGCCTAGGAGATTCGTGTAGAGATCAGTCGTCGTCGTGTCGCTGAAACAGTCGTGTTCCTCCTCCTGGTCCTTCGTCGTATACGCATCGTTCATGCGCTGGCGAGCAAGCTCGCCGGCGGCGAGGCTGCCGAGGCCGAGAAGTATTTTGCTGATGGCGTCGTTGGTGTCGCCCGCGACCATCTTGCCGGCGTAGGAGTCCGCCGTGTCGTCCCACTGCGCCTTCACGTAGGTGAGGTCTTTGACGAGGAGGTCCGTCGCCGCCTTGAGATACGTGCCTCGGCGATCAGTATTCGTCGCGGCGGCGCCGGCGACGTAATCGGTATAGGGGCGCGCGCCCGGGCCGGTGGGCGAAAGGTCCTGGCCCCAAAGCAAGAACTCGATCGCGTGCCAACCGGCCGAGACATTCTTCTCGCCTCCGGACGCGTTCGCAGTGCCAATGATCGACTGGTTGATCTCGGGAAACGAAGCGAGGTTGTTGATGATGCCCGCCGTCGGCAGCCTTTCCGTGTAGTCGATGAAGTTCTCGTCGATGGGCCACGCGTTGATCTCGCCCTCGGGCCCGCCCGGCTCGGCGTCGATGGGCCCGCCGTAGAAGCGGAACGCCTCGGTCTGCGAGTAAATAGGCTTCGCGGTCTTCCAGGCGTCCTTCGCGGCGGTTAGCGTTGCCTCGGAGGGCGCGGCGACGAGGGCGTTCACCGCCGTCTGCAACGTGACGGCGGACGACAGCGCGTCCGCATAGCTCGCTCGAACGAGGGCCGCGTAGCCCTTTACGGTGAGGGACGCATCGACCGCCGTCGGGTCGGTAGAGCTACAGCCTGAGGCAGCGCCGGCCGTCGCGGCGAGGACGACGGCAACGACCAAATGAGTGGCAAAGCGCATGGGCCGTTCATGGCCTTATTGATAACGATTGTCAAGTTCGTGAGATGGGTGGCAAAGGTCCCGCACTGGCCTTGCGAAGCGCGTTAGAAAAGGGGAGAGGGGGAGCCATGGCACCGAGCGACAGATTCGCGCTCGTCGGGACGACGCTCGCCGAGAAGTATCTCGTCGAGAAGGTCGTGGGCGAGGGAGGAAGCTCCGTCGTCTATCGCGCCAAGCACCGCATTTGGCAGCGAGCGGTGGCGCTCAAAGCGTTCAAGGCGGTCGCCGGGCTGAGCGAAGAAGAGCGGCGAATGCTGCTCGAAGGGTTCGTCCGCGAGGGCATTTTGCTCGCGGAGCTTTCCGAGCGATCGGCCGCGATTTGTCAGGCGCGCGACATCGCGAGCTTCGTGACCAAGTCCGGCGAATGGGTGCCGTACCTCGTTCTCGAGTGGCTCGACGGCGAGAACCTCGAGTTCGTCCTTCGGCGCGAGCGTCGCGTGAGATTCCCCACGCGCACGCTCCCCGAGGCAATCGCCCTCCTCGAGCCGGTCGCCCTCGCCCTCGCCGGCGCCCACAAGCTCGGGATTGCGCATCGCGACGTGAAGCCGGGGAACCTCTTCGTCCTCGGCGATGCTCGCGGAGAATGCACGCTGAAGCTCCTCGATTTCGGTATCGCGAACGTCGTTCTCGACGCGCGACGCCGGTCGGGCGCGCCGCCGCAAAGCGCCTCCCGCGCAACGTCGTTCACGCCTGCCTACGGCGCGCCGGAGCAGTTCTCATCGAGCCACGGCACCACCGGACCATGGACCGACGTCTACGCGCTCGCGCTCATCATGGTGGAGCTGCTTACGGGGAAAGAGGCGACGCCGATCCTCGAGCTCACGAGCCCCGCGAGCACGGCGGCCGACACGCCGCGCAACACGGGAGGCACCGCCGAGACCGTCACCGGCACACGGCAGTCGCCGCGCCTTCGTGGGGCACACCTCACCGAGGCCGTCGAGGCGGTCTTCACGCGTGCGCTCTCGACCGACATTTCGTCGCGCTATCAAGACGCGGGGGCGTTTTGGAACGCGCTGAAGCACGCCGCCGATCGCCGCCAAGGGCCGGTGACGCCGCGCACGAGCCAAGACACGCTGCGGTCCGAGCATCCCGCGGTGGAGATTCACGCACCGCGCTCGTCGCGCCGCCTCCGCGCAACGGCCATCGCCATCGGCCTCGCGGCGGTCGCGGCCATCGGCCTCGTGCGCCTGTTTCATGTGGGGAGCGCGCCGGGGCAAGAGACCGCCAACGCGGTGCACGTCACGTCGGCGCTCCTCGATCCGCTCGCCGCCGGCGCGGGCACGCTCCCAGCTTCGGGCCCTCCCACCCGCGACGTACCGTCGTCCGCCGCGCGCGCCGCGTCGCCCGCGATCGCGCCCCCCGCCATGGCCACGTCGCCTGCGCCCCTGCCCGCAGCCGCGCCCCGCGCCTGCCCCACGACGATGGCCGCCATCCCCGGTGGCCGCTTCTTCATGGGCTC
>JANXMC010000568.1 GCA_025354825.1 Myxococcales bacterium | reverse complement strand
GAAGCTCTGCGCGCCTGCGAGGGCGTGCGCGCGCACGGTGAGGGAGAGCTCGATGAGCGTCGCCGTCGCTTCGAGAGCGAGCGCTCGAAGGGCCATCATCGACAGCTCGCCCACCACGGGCGGCACGGGCGCCCACGCGGGCGCCGGTGGTTCGTTCTCACCGACGGGCGCTTCGGGCTCCGGCTTCGCGGGGCGCGGCGCGGGCGCGACGGATGCCTTCGGGGGGGCCACGCGCGTCGCAACCGGGGCGGCGGCACGGGCGGGCGGCGTGACGAGGCGCTGCACGACCTCGTCGTTCCATACGTCCAAGAAGAACCCGTCGCGCTGACTCTTCGATTGGGCGCCCCACCCCGCCCCCTTCGGGACGAAGAAGCTCGAGTCGCGCGTCGACTGCAACATACGGTGGGCGAGGCGATCGCGACGCGCGGGTGACGGAAGGCCCGCCGCGACGAGCGCGTCGATCGCCTCGTCGACGGTAAGGGCCAGACGATCGGCGACGACGAGCGCGATCGCAAAGAGGACGACTCCGGTGAATTTTTCTGCGAAGTCGCGCGATCCGAGGAGGCGGCGGATCGCAGCGAGCGTCGGTGGCACCGCGGGCATGCGACGGGGAGCAGGTCGCCGCGACAGGTCGACATCGAAGGAGGCCATCGAGCGCGTTCCTTCGACCAACGGGGTGCGCGCGTCAAGGCGCCCTGTCCAGGACACCCGCCTGCGCAGCGCGGACACCGCGGAGGCTCGCGATTACCCACGGCTTCGCGATCGGCACGCCCGTCGCATTGCCCATCGGCGTGCCCCCCCATGCCCAACTCCGCTTCGATCGCGGCACGCTGTGTGTCGACTGCACCGGCACGCGGATCGACGAGCTTCCAAATGTACTATGGGACGAACGGACCCTCGGCTACCGCGCGCCGGCCCACGCGGGTGTGGCCATCCTCGAGCGCATCGCCGCTCTTGGAGGGACGACAGCGCGCCCGCTTCCGTGGCCGGAGACGGGGATCGACAGCGCGCAGTGGACGACGCCCGCCTTACGCGACTACCAAGCCACCGCGCTCGGTGCATGGAATGCGTTCGGGCGACGCGGCGTCGTGGTTCTACCAACGGGCGGTGGGAAAACGCGCATCGCCGTCGCCGCCATCGCCCAGGCGGCTCTCCCGACCGCCGTCCTCTGCCCCACGCGGGTGCTCGTCGAGCAGTGGTCACGGGAGCTGGCCCGTTGGTATGCGGGCCCTATTGGAATCGTGGGCGACGGAGAGTCACGTATCGAAGCCCTCACAGTCTTTACCTATGAGAGCGCGTACCGCCGCATGGATACGCTGGGAGACCGCTTCGCGCTCGTCGTGGTCGACGAGGTGCACAACATGGGCGGCGGCACGCGAACCGAGGCGCTCGAGATGATGGCGGCTCCCATGCGCCTCGGGCTCACGGCCACGGCGCTCGACGCCGAGGGGGCGGCCGCGGCGCGCCTCGGCGCGCTCATTGGCCCCGTCGTATGTGATGTGAGCCTCGACGATCTCTTGGGTACCCATCTCGCCGATTTCGGCGTGGTCCGCGTTTCGGTGCGCCTCTCCCCGAGTGAGGAGCGCGCGTATGAGGCCGCGTACGCGCCTTTCGGCGAGCTCCGTCGCGCCTTCGCGCGCGCTCACCCTCAGGCCGACTGGGTCGACCTTCAGCGCGCTCTCGGATCGAGCGCCGCTGGCCTTGCTGCGCTTCGCGGATTTCAGCGAGCGGCGGCCCTCGCGTCGCTCCCGGAGGCGAAGCGTCACCAGGTCACCCGTCTCTTGTCCGAGCACCGCGACGACAAGGCCCTCGTGTTCGCCGCGACGGTCGACGACGCCTATACACTCGCGCACGACAATCTGATCCCCGTCATCACCGCCGAGACCTCACGCGCGGAGCGCGCGCATCTCTTGTCGCTCTACCGAGATGGCGCGGTCAGGGCTCTCGTCTCGGCGCGAGTTCTCAACGAGGGGATCGACGTCCCCGATGCGCGCATCGCCATCCTCGCGGGTGGAAGCTTGGGCGTGCGGGAGGTCGTGCAACGCGTCGGGCGCGTTCTGCGGCCCTCTCCGGGAAAACGAGCGCTCGTCTACGAGCTCACGACGTCTGGCACCATCGACGATCGGCGCGCCGAGGCGCGAAGGAGGCTTCTTGTTCCCCGCTGCGCTGCTTTCGCTTGAACCTGCGGGGGGCAACACCTTCGTGCCGCGCTACCTCCGCTCCCGCGACGAGGTGTGGGTGCGCCGCGCGACGTCGGAAATGACCGACCTCACGGGCATGCCACGCGCCCACGTGGACGACGCATGGGCATGCCGAGTCGAGCCCGCGCTGCGATCTTTCGGCGCGCCTCGTATTGCGATTCTCGGCGTGAAGCATGTCCTGGATCGCGCATGCACGTGGCGCGTCGAGGCCCGGGTCGACCCGCGACGCATTCGCGATGCGCTCTTTCCGATCGCCGCGAGGGGCGGTGAACGCGCGGAGATCCTTGCATGCGCGAGCGCGGCGCTCGGGGTCTCTCCGCTGGACGTCGATACCGGCCTCTTCGCCGACCGCGCCGGCGCGCGCGTTCGCGCAGCCGCGTCTCCCGAGCCGACGCCGAGCGAGGTCATGCTCTCCTACAATTTGGCACTCGTGCAGGGGGTGCTGCTTCGAGCCGAGCGCATCCGCCTCGATGTATCGGAGTCGGTGCGCCCCGTCGTCCGTTACGCGAAGCTGAGAGGCCTCCTCGCGAGCTTCGATGCCGTGGAGGAGGGCTGGACGCGGATGCATGCCTCCGGCCCCCTCTCCCTGTTTCGGAATACTCTCAAGTATGGGCACGCCCTCGCAGGGTTCTTCCCCACGCTCACGGCGACGCCGCGGTATCGGCTCGACGCCCTCTGCAGGCTCGAAGGGCGCGGGGTCGTCGTGCGGATCGCAACGGGCGACCCCATCCCCCGAACCCACGCGCTCCCACGCGAGCACGACAGCGCCGTCGAGCGCGCGCTCGCACGCGACCTACGCCGGTTGAGCACCACATGGAGCCTCGAGCGCGAGACCACGGTACTTCGCGCCGGCACGAAGCTCTTTTTCCCGGACTTCGCCCTCGTACGAGGGCAAACCCGCGTTCTCGTCGAAGTCGTCGGTTACTACACCAAGGAGTATCTTGCGCAGAAGAAGCTGGCGCTCAAAGGCGTGGGGGCTGACAGGATCATCGTGTGCTTGGACGACGCGCTCGATTGTGGCGACGAAGGCTTCGCGGATGCGACCGTGCTGAGGTTTCGGCGGCGCATCGACGCGGCGAGGCTCCTCGCGGTGGCCGACAGCATGGGATCGTGACGGCAGCCATGGTTTCGCCCTCGTAGGCTGGGCCCGCACCCTCACAACCCGAGCGTCGCGTCGAGCAGCTCCCCAAACGTCACCGGCGTGGGCGCGACCAGCGTCCCCACGAACGCCGCGACGGGCGGCGACGACGCACTCGACGACGACGACGACGAGGCCGGCGCGACGGACGAGGGCGTCGGCACAGGCACCGACGCCCGCATGTGTCCTGACGAGGCCACGTGGTTCCCCGACTCGGGCGGCGCGTCCGAGGTTGACGTGTCATCCCACTCGAGATCGGGCAGCGCGGGGGCGACGTCGTCGGGCAGCACCGGGCGCCGTGACGATGCGGGCGACCGCTCAATCCGCTCTTCGGCGCGGAGAGAGCCGCTTCCGAGATCATCGATGTCGGGCCCGTCTTCGAGATCCCCAATCGCTTCGCCCGGGGAGCGTGCGTCGAGATCGAGCTCGCCCACGGCGTCGCTCTCCACCGGCCCATAGGCGCGTGTTTCGACCGTCGCCGCAGGGATGCGAAGCTCGCGCGACATCTCTGCCTCATCGTCGTCGTCGTCGAGGCCCGTCTTCGTATCGCCGTCGGCGTCGTAGTCGAGCCCCGAGCGCGGCGCCGCGATGAGGCGCGAGAGACTCTCGGGCGGCTCGGGTAGCGGTTTCACCGGCGGAAGCACGGCGATGGGCGCGTCGGGAGCAGTCGCGGGCGCGGGCTCCTCGTCGACGACCGTCGTCTCGGGGTCGAACGTCTTCGGCTCCGACTCCGACGCGCAGCCGTCACGCGATGCGCCCGCGTCGGTCGCGGCGGTCGCGTCGACGGCATCGGGTGCATCGGCGCTCTCCGGAGGGGGTTGCGACGCGCGGAGCTTCACCTCCGCGAGCAGCTCCATGAGCCGCTGAATGCGATCGTCGATCGTCACGCGCCGTCCTCGCCGCCGGCCGGATTTTGAATGCGCGTGAGCACCTCGCTCCACGTGTGACCGGCGGCCACCGACAAGCGCGCGCGGCGTGCCGTCGCTTCGCGCGCGACGAGGAGTCGGAGCGCGCCGCGCTCACGACCGAGCGGCTCGCACGTGAGTGGCCGCCCGGATGCGGCTTCGAGGGCGCCGCTGACGATGGCGGCGACGAGGCGGTCGCTCGAGAGCGCGGGGCGTTCGACGACGATGAGCATGGCGCGACCCCAGCGTTCGACACTCGCGACGCCGTAGCCCGCGACGGCGATCTCGCCGGCGAGATGGGAGAGAGCGACCGCGTGGCTCGCCGCGCGGACCCCATCGGTGCCGCCGAAGCGATCGGCCACACGCTGCCCCATGGCCGATCCGATCGCCCGGCCGAGCGTTGCGAGCACCGACGGCGGCGCCGATCGGGTGAGCGCATCGAGGGCCGCAACGGGGACGAGGGCGATGCGCTCATCGCTGCTCGAAAGCACGACACCCTTCGCGAGATCGAAGCGAACGGCGCGCGCTGGGTCGAAGACGGCGTCCACCATTCTTCCTTCGTTATAAAAGTCACGGCGATGAGGGTCAAATCAGGAGAAATCGAAGTTTGATAGGATGCCACGCGTCCATGGGCACTTTTGTCGGCACGTCGATTGGCCTCATCGCCGCAAGCGTGCTCGTCGCGGGGTGCGACCCGCTGAAGCGCGGGGCCGTCAGGACCAACGGCGCAGTCGAAGGTGCCGACTCGGCGGTGAACGTCGAAGAGGCCCCGCAAGCGCCCCCCGATCCAGATGCGCGCGACGCCGAAGCCGCGCCGTTCGACGGCATTCCGGGGCGGCTCATCGAGCTCGGTGTACCGCGCCCCGCCGTGCCCGACCCGCGTCGCGAGCCGCCGGCGTGCTCGATGCGATACCCACTTTGCGTACACCGCGGCAGCGACGCGACGCCCGCCCTCACGCTTGCCGCCCTCGCGGCGGCCGAGCGCGCGTGGGCCGCGCTCACGGGGCCACTGGCGTTCCTTCCGCCCGACGCCGACCCCTCGACCCGCGCGTACGATCTCTATCTCGCGGGCAGCGACGACGCGATCGCGATAGGCGATGGGACCTACCTGGCCGAACGCGACGCGCGCTCGTCGATGGACCGCGCGAGTGCGTTCAGCGTGGTCTCGTCACGAATCGCCGCGGGGTGCGCGCTCGATGCTGCCGTCGCGCGCGCTGTTGCACGCGCCGCGCTTTATCGCGTGGCGCCGGGCACCGACGAAGGGAGCGCCCTCGCCCAAACGAGCTACCTCGCAGCTCTCGTCGCGCCGTGCGCGCCGTCGCTCGACGAAGGAATTGCCGACTTTCAAAGCGCGCCCGAGTCGACGCCCGTGGATACGCACCCGGAGCTTCCGCCGGGCCTCGCCGTGTCGATCGCGCGGGGCGCGCGACTCTTGCCCGCGTGGCTCGACGAGACCTACGGCTCCGAGCCTGGCGCGATCGTGCGTGCGCTGTGGGCCCTGGCGCCGACGCAGACGAAGCTCGGCGCGCCGCGCTGGAATAGCGAGCCCGACGGCTTCGACGTGATGCGCGTGACGTTTCGCGGAACGCTGTCGATGGCCGAAGGTCTCGACGAGCTGTTCACGGGGTTCGCCGTCGCGCGCGCCTTCGAGCCTGCGAGCGCCCCGGTCCGCGTCGATTGGGATCTCCCATGGCCCGTCAAGGCAAAGCGCGTGGCGGCGAGCGTCGGCGTGGCCCCGCTCGGCTCGGCCTACGTGCGGATTCACGACGTGCCGGCCCACGCGCGGCTACGGATCGAGGCGACCTGGGAGGAGCACGCGAAGATGCGCTTCACAGCCGTGAAGCTCGACGCCTCCGGAAACAAGATCGGCCAAATACCAATTACCGGATTGCCACGTACGACCGAAGCGCAGCGCACGATTGCCGATCTCGACGGCGTTGCGAGCGTGCTCATCGTCGCCATGAACGCCGGCGATTCGTCCTTCGGATTCGACCCCGACGACGTCGCGTGGGAGCCCCACGGCTATCTGCTGACGATCGCGGCGGAGTAGCGGCGAGGCGGGCTACGGTCTACGCGAACGCCTGCGGGCGCCGGCCGCGAGGACGAGCGCGGCTGGAAACGCAAACGCCGTAAAATCGCGCGTTCCCGCGCTCGCGGGCGACGCCGAGCACGTGCTCCCCGAGACCGTCGACGGGTAGTCGGCCGTCCACGCATCCGTCGCGACGGGGATCGTCTTCGGCGCCACGATGTCGACGCCGTCGAAGGTCGCGCCCACCGTCATCGTCGAGCCGCCGCGTCCCGCCGGAACGTCGATGACGAAATAGTAGAGCCCCGGCGCTTTGCGGATAAGCGCAGGCGTCGCGCCGCTCTCGGTGCCGTAGCGGACATAAGGGACGAGGCGTGTCGCGTCGAACATGTCGGCGCGGTGGTCGGCGTCCGCCGCACGCAGCTCGAGAATCGCCGTCACGGGCGTCGATCCGTCCGCCGCGGCGAAGGTCGCGCCTAGGGTGATCCAGCTGGTGTCGCGGCTCGGGAGCTGCAGCGCTGGTGACGTGCTGTTCATCACTTCGAGAGCGTCGATGGCGCCGAGCACGTCGAGCTCACCCGGGCCGCCCTGGTCGTCGTACGGGTTGGCCCCTTGAAACGTGTGCGCGCCGGCCTGGAGCAGCGACACGAGCTTGTCTTGCGTGAGCGTGGGGTCGCGCTGGAAGAGGAGCGCGATCGTCCCCGCGACCATCGGCGCCGACATCGACGTGCCGACTGCGACGCCGTGCGTGTCGTCGATCTGAAGGCACGGCGTTGCGCCAACGGCGCCCGTGCCGACGGCGGGGCAGCCGTACTTGGAGAAGATGCTCGACGGCGAATTGGGCAGCGCTTGCTGGCTCATCGCGCCGATGACGCCGCCGCCGGGGGCCGAGATCTCGGGCTTGGGCACGCCGTTCACGTTGGGCCCGGCGCTGGAGAACCAGCAGATTTCCCCTTCGGCGACGGGGCGCGAGGCGCCGCCGCCCACGGGCAGTCCGCCGGGGCCGTCGAGGAGCGGCGCTTGAAGGCCGACGCTGCTCCCCACGATGCTCTTCCACTTCGGATGGTTCAGTGTGCAGCCGACGGCGATGATTCCAGGGTTCGTTCCCGGCAGGTTGATCGTCCCTTCGCGAACGCCCGCGAAGAAGCCGACGCTCGCGCCTCCGGCGTCGCCTGTCGCCTGCAAAAACAGGTCGGCGGTCCCCGTCCCCTCGAACGTCACGTTGTACGTGCCCCCCGGCCACGCGCCGCTCCAGAGCACGACGGCGCCGTGGGATCCGGCGGGCACCGGGCTACTCGCCACGGTGCTGCCGAAGATGACCCCGGCGTTGTAGGCGTTGTTCGCGCCGTTTTTTCCGCGCTGCTCGCCTTCGCCAACCGGCGCTATCCATTCGCCGTCGGGCCCTTCGAGCCCCACCTTGAGGTCGGCCCCCTTGCGGAGAGCGACCCAAATTTGCATCGCGCCGATCGACGCGCCCTTCGTGCTCACCGGCACGCGAACGCGGCCACCCGCCGCAACGTGCACGTTCTGGTGAATCGGCGAGTCGGCGATCGATCCGCTGTTTCCCGCCGCGACGACCAGGGCGTGCCCAGGGTGGTCGGGCCCCACGTAGGACGCGAGCGTCTGCTCCCAAAGCATCGTGCCGTCGTGGGGGCCGAAGTCGGTGCCGATGGAGAGGTTCACGGCGACGGGGCGGCTCATCGCGTCGGCGCGATCGAACATGAACGCGGCGCCGCGAAGGAGATCGTCGTTTTCAATCGCCTCGCTGCCGCTGCGCGTGACGCGCGCGAAGAGAATGCCCGCCTTCGGCGCAACACCAACATAGGGCGTCGGCTTGACCAAGTTGCCATTGCCTGCAGCGAGCGAGGTGACGTGCGTTCCGTGCCCGACTTCGTCCGACGGCGTGCGCGTACCCGACGCGATGATCGCGTCGATGTCGGCGCCGGTGAGAACGGCGCCGCTCACGAGGGTGCCGTTGGCGTCCTTCACGCCGTACTTGTCTTCGAGCTCCGGGTATTTGCCATAGGGCTGCAGCGATAAATCGAGCAGCCACGCGACGCGCGAATGCCCATTTTGGTCACGTAGGTCGTAATGCGTGACATCGATTCCGGTGTCCGCGAGCCCGACCAGCGCGCCCGTGCCGTCGACCCCTTTTTCAAGCCGCGCGCGCGGGGCTCGTACCCAGGCGCCGGCGCGGTCGAGAAGCATGTGGAGAGGCGGCGAGACCTCGACCGGCATTCTCGGGTGGGCGAGGCCGAAGGCGGCGATGGCGTCGACGCTTCCGCGCACGCGCG
>JANXMC010000557.1 GCA_025354825.1 Myxococcales bacterium | reverse complement strand
CTGCTTCGTGTGGTGGCGCTGGTAGTCGCTCCAGAGAATCTCCTTCGTAGTCGGATCGACCACGACGGCTTTCACTGTGGTGCTGCCGACATCCATTCCGATGGCGAGCTGCCTGTGTCCTTGCGTTCCCATCGAACCTCCTGGCAGCCACTTCGACGTGGCCTCGGTTACGGCGCAACTAGACTGACGTGTCAGTCAGGACAAAAGAGGTATCTGACGAGCCGAGAAGGAGGCAACCATTTCCGGGGGTTGCGTGCTTCCGTTCGGCTCAGTTGAGCAATTCGCCCGCGAGGCCGCGGGACTTATGACGCGGTGACACACGTGTCACCGGGCGGGGGGGCGCTCGCGTCATGACGCAGAAGTTGCGCCCTAACGTGCGGAAACCAGCGGGGTTATCGGGTGGCCCCGCAAATGCGTCCCCCGAGCGCGCCAGTTCGGCTACAGATCCGCCCCTTCCCAGATGGCCGTCCGAGACAAGGCCGCCCGCCGGCTCCAAATCCTGTCGCACGCACGCGAAGTCTTCGCGAAGCGCGGGTACCACGCGGCGAAGATCGAGGACATCGTCCTCGCCGCCGGGGTCGCGCGGGGGACGTTTTACCTCTACTTCGAAGACAAGCGCGCCATCTTCGAGGAGATCGTCGACCGCACGCTCGCGCGCGTCGGGATGACCATTCTGCGCGTCGACGTGACGCGCCCCGTGGCCGAGCAGGTCCGCGAGAACATGCGTCGCATCATCTCGATCCTCCTCGAGGACCGAGCGACGACGAAGATCATGCTCTCGGACGCGCTAGGCATCGACCCGGCGTTCGATCGAAAGCTGCAGTCGTTCTACGACGAGGTCGCGAACCTTCTCGAGCAGAGCCTCCGCGACGGCCAAGAGCTCGGCATCGTCGCGCAGGGCGATGCCAAGGTCTACGCGTACCTCACATTGGGGGCTCTCAAAGAGCTGCTCTACCAGGTCGTCGTGCGCGAATGGGAGCACCCGGAAGAGCAGATCGTCGAGGAGATGTTCGCGTTCTTTCGAAACGGATTTTTGCGAATCGACTAATCGCGGCTTACGCCGTCACGCCGATACTTCGGTAAAGGGGTGAGCGGCGGCGCGGCTTCGAGCTCGTCGAGCTCCGCCTGCTCGAAGACGCGCGATCTCGTGAGGAACCGAACGCCGCGCGGCGCTTCGAGGGAGAAGCCGCTCCCCCGCCCCGGCACGACGTCAATCGTCAATTGCGTGTGGTTCAATAGTCGAATTGCGCCGCACCCGTGTAAAACGGCGTGCCTTCGATTTCTCCCATGAACACGTCGCCTTCGTTCTCGGCGTGCACACGGCGCGCGCGAACCGTGCCGATCTCACGCCCTCGCGGATTCGTCTGCACGTCGCCGCCGAGCGCCTGGGCGATGAGCTGATGACCAAAGCAGATCCCGAGAAGCGGTATCCGCGCGGCGTGAATCCCGCGAACGTACTCCTCGGCGCGGAGCATCCACGGCGCGCGCTCGGTCACGCTCGACGCCGAGCCCGTGATCACGAAGCCCGTGACCCCTTCGAAGCCGGGGTGCGGCGCGTCGGCGCGGACGTCGTGCTCGCGCCATGCGCCGGGCCACGCGCACCCGACCGTGTCGCGCATCCAACCGAAGAACTCACCGCGTTTGGCCGCGACTTCGGCAATCGCATCACCCGTACGAAGGACGATGATCACGAATCCGAGTCGTACCCGACGCCGCGCTTCGGCGCAAGGTAAGGATGCCGCGATTCCAGCGGCGATTCGCCTCTTCCATCCGCTCTTTCCGAACCGCGCGCTCAGGCTATCCTTGAGGAATACACCGGCGCATCGCCGGCAGAGACCCCGAGGCCACTCGCGCGTGTCGCAACCCCCTATTCGACCCTCCACCCACCTTTCCGCATCGCCTTCGGCTTCGTCCGCCTCGCCGCCGAAGCTCCCCGAAGCGCTCTCGCTCCCCGCGGGCGTGCACTCCGAAGCGCAGGCCGCTCTCGCGTTGGGCCAAGAGCCGCACCCCGCGCCTCACGTGCACCTCCCGCCCGCGCAGCAGCTCGTCCTGCCGCTCGAAGACTTCTTGGCGCGCGAGAAAAACCCGGGGATCGCACGGCAGCGGCGCGTCTTCTGCAATCGTAACTTGAGGCTCCACGGCATTAGCTGGGTGGGCTTCGATATGGATTACACCCTCGCGATTTACGATCAGCCGCAGATGGACGAGCTGTCGATCCGCGCGACGATCGAGAAGCTCCGCGCGCGGGGGTATCCCGAGTTCATTTCCGATATTCCGTATTCGACCGACTTCTCTGTGCGCGGCCTCTTAATCGACAAGCGCTACGGCCACATCTTGAAGATGAACCGTTTCAAGCACGTGGCAAAGGCGTACCACGGCTTCCGCGAGCTCTCGAAAGACGAGGTTCGCGCCCTTTACCATTCGAAGAAAGTTCGCCCCGCGACCCCGCGCTACCACTGGATCGACACGCTCTACGCGCTTTCCGAAGCGTCGCTCTACGCCGCGCTCATCGAAGCGCTCGAGCAGCGCGGGCTGACCATCGACTACGGGCGCGTCTTCGCCGACATTCGCGAAAGCATCGACGAGGCCCACCGCGATGGGACGATCCTCAACGCGATCATGAGCGACCTCCCGCGCTTCGTAAAACGCGACCCCGAGCTCGCGCCGGCGCTCCACAAGCTTCGAAGCGCTGGGAAGAAGCTCTTTCTCCTCACCAACTCGCGTTGGGCCTATACCGACAAGCTGATGGAATACCTGCTTGGCGGGGCGATGACCGAATACCCCGCGTGGCGGAACTATTTCGATGTCGTCATCGTCGCCGCGTCGAAGCCGGCGTTCTTTCAAGAGCGGCGACCGCTTCTCGAGCGCGACGGCGAGACCGTGCGCCCGTCGACGTTTCCCCTCGAGCGTGGGCGCATTTACGAAGGGGGCAATCTCCACGATCTCGAGCGCGCCCTCGGCGTGACGGGCGATCAGATTCTCTACGTGGGAGATCACATTTACGGCGACATCCTGCGCTCGAAAAAAGAGAGCGCGTGGCGCACGGCGATGGTGATCCAAGAGCTCGAGACCGAAGTCGCGGCATACGAGTCGTGCCGCGAAGATTCGGCCCGCGTCGAAGAGCTGGAAGACGTTCGGGAGCGGATGGAAGACGAGCTTCGCTTCTACCAAACGCGCTTCAAAGACGTGTCGCGCAAGCTCGATCACATGGTCTCCCATGCAAATGCCCACGCGCATTTTCACGCGAATCCGGCGGTGAGCGCGAGCTCCGGGCTGAAGCCTCTCAGCGCAACGAAGGGCGAGCTCGAGGCCGAGCGCGGACGCGTGAAGCGCGCCGTCGAGCGCGTTCGCGGCCGTCTGCGGCAGGTCGAGAGCGAGCTGTCGGCGATCGAGCGGCGCGTCGACGCGCGCTTCCATCCGTTCTGGGGCGCTCTCTTGAAAGAGGGGCACGAGCAGTCGAGCTTCGGCGCCCAGGTCGAGGAGTACGCCTGCCTCTACACGTCGCGCGTCTCGAACTTTCTGGCGTACTCGCCGCAGCAGTTCTTTCGAAGCCCGCGCGATGTGATGGCCCACGAGCTAGGGTCCTAGCCACCAAACGTGGACCCCACTTCCAAGCTCCCCCCGGGCCGCCTCAAGGCGACGCCCGAAGACTTCGTCGTCACCGAAGTCCCGCTGTACGAGCCGTCGGGCGACGGCGACCACCTCTATATCCGCTTCAGGAAGCGCGACATCACCACCGATGCCGCCGCGAAGGCGATCGCCGACGCGATTTTCGCGCCGCACTCGGCGCCGATGCGCGACCTCGGCATCGCGGGGATGAAGGACAAGCGGGCGGTCACAACGCAGACGATCTCGGTGCCGATTCCGCGCGGCAAAGAGGTGCGCACGCCGGACGAAACCGTGGCGCTCGCGAGCGCGCTGGCGTTGCCGGGCATCACGATCCTCGAGGCGCGCCGCCACGGCAACAAGCTGAAGACGGGGCACTTGGAATCGAACCGCTTCGACATCGTCGTGCGGGGAATTCCCCGGGATCGCGTAGGCGAAGTCGTCGCGTCGCTCGAGCGCATGGGGCGCGAAGGGGTGCCGAACGCCTTCGGTACGCAGCGTTTCGGGCGCGATCAAGACAACGCCGCCCGCGCGCGCGCCTGGCTCACGGGCAAAGGGCCCGCGCCGAAAGATCCCCGTCAGAGGCGCTTCCTCTGGTCGGCGCTCCAGTCGGAGCTTTTCAACGAAGTCCTCGCCCGGCGCGTCGCCGACGGCACGTGGGCGATCCCGCAAGAGGGCGACCTCTTGAAGAAGGTCGACTCGGGCGGCCTCTTTCCGTGCGCCGAGGTCGAGACGGACCGGGAGCGTGCTCGAAACGGCGAGGTGGCTCCTACGGGACCCATGTTCGGGGTGAAAATGCGTTCACCCGAGGGGGCGCCCGGGGCGCTCGAGCGCGAGATCTTCGACGCGCGCCTGGGAGCCGATTTCGACCTCCAACGGACGAAAATCCTCGGCGAAGGCACGCGTCGGGCCCTGCGAATGCCCGTCTACGAAATGCACGTCGAGCCGCTCCCTGTGGCCCCCGGCGACCCGTCGGAAGATGCCAGCGTGCGGGTCCGCTTCATGCTACCGAGAGGCACCTACGCGACGACCGTCCTCGCGGCGGCCATCGATGACACCTCGGAAAGAGCACGAGCATCTACTGCGGCGAATGCCGATTCCGCATCTGCTTCAGTAGAGGCGGCAGGTTCCGAGGCGGGCGAAACGGACGCCGCTCCGCCGGATGATGCGCTAGGGGAATGACGTCACCCTCTTGCATGTAACTTTCAAAGTCAGTTTCGCCTGCTGAGGAGCTTCGGAGAACTCGATGATTGAGCAGCTTACGAGCGCGATGGTGGGTCTGGGGGCGAAGTGGGTCCTCTGGCTGATGCTGGGGCTGAGCGTCATCTCGCTCGCAATCATGCTCGAGCGCGCCTGGCTGTACTGGACGCTGCGTGACGACACCGAAGCGCTCATGCGCGACTTGGGTCGCCTCCTCCGCGGGTCGGATCTCGAGGGTGCACGTCGCCGCCTCGAGGCGTCGCCCAGCGCAGAAGCCGCCGTCGTCGTTGCAGGCCTCGTCGAGTCCGACCTCGGCGTCGAAGCGGCCGAAGAGGCGATGGCGGGTGCGACCGCGCTTCAGCGGTTGAAGCTCGAAAAGCGCCTCGCCTTCCTCGGAACCCTCGGAAATAACGCCCCGTTCATCGGCCTCCTCGGCACGGTCATCGGCATCATCGGCGCCTTCCAGGAGCTCGGTAAAAACAACGCCGCGCCGCTTTCCGCCGGTGCGGGGGCCGCGAGCCAGCTCGCCCCCCAGGCCGTCATGACGAACATCGCCGAAGCGCTCGTCGCCACGGCCGTTGGCCTCGTCGTCGCCATCCCGGCGGTCGCCTCGTTCAACGCGTTTCAGCGTATCGTCCGCGCGACCTCGGCGAACACCGAGGCGCTCGGCCACGTGCTCCTCGCCCACCTCAAGGCCGACACGACGGGTCGCCCCCACGCGGCGCCCGCGGCCGGTGGCAAGCCCGGCAAGGGCAAGCCCGAGAAGAGCGACGAGCCCGCGGAAGAGGGAGCAAACTGAGCCATGGCCGGTTCCGCGCAAAATTCAGACGACGGGATCGTCGGGATTAACGTCACGCCGCTCGTCGACATCACGCTCGTTCTGCTGATCATCTTCATGGTCACGGCGAAGATCATCGTGTCGAACTCGGTGCCGCTCGATTTGCCGAAGGCGGCTTCGGGGACAGAAGTGCAGACTGTCTTCAGCGTCGTTCTCGCGGCTGACGGGACCGCGCAGGTCGACTCGAAGCCCATCCCGAACGACGACGCGCTCATGGCGCTCGCGCGCGAAGCCCACGCGAAAAACGCCGACCT
>JANXMC010000529.1 GCA_025354825.1 Myxococcales bacterium | reverse complement strand
CGTAAGTGCATTTTGGCCGGTGGTGGCGTCGAGCACCAAAAGCGTCTCGTGGGGCGCGCCCTCCATGGCCTTGGCGATCGTCTTGCGAACCTTTTTGATCTCGTCCATCAGCGGCGCCTTCGTGTGGAGGCGGCCCGCGGTGTCGACGAGGAGGAGATCGGCCCCCGCGGCCTTCGCCTTTTCGGTCGCCTCGAACGCGACGGCGCCGGGGTCGGCCCCCTCTTTTCCGCGAACGACTTCGGCGCTCACGCGCTTGCCCCACACTTCGAGCTGCTGAACGGCCGCCGCGCGGAACGTGTCGCCCGCGGCGAGCATGACCTTCTTCCCGTCGTTGGTGAACCGGGTCGCGAGCTTGCCGATGGACGTCGTTTTGCCGACGCCGTTCACGCCGACCATGAGGACGACCGTCGGCTTCGAGCCCATACGGATCCCGCCGCCGTCGACGTTGAGAATGCGAACGGCCTCGGCACGCAGTGCGGCCCAGACGGCGTCGGCGTCGCGAAGCTCGTTCTTCGCGAGACGCTCGCGGAGCCGCTCGAGGATGACTTGGGTTGTCTTCACGCCGACGTCGCTCGAGAGCATGACCTCCTCGATCTGCTCGAGAATGGCCGGGTCGATCTCTTTCTTGCCGGTAATGATCTCGGTCAGCCGGGCGATGAAGCCGCCGCGCATCGCAGCGAGCCCTTTGCGAACGCCCGCGACGTCGCGCTTAACGGGGGGCGGCGGAGGGGGCGCGGGCTGCTTGGGGAGCGATTCGGGCGCAGAAACGACGTCGGATGAGGGGAGCGCTTCGGGCGGCGGTGGCCTCGACGGGAGCGCAGGCTTCGGGAGAGCGGGAGCCGCTTGGCTCGGCGTCGATTTGCCGGAAATCTTCTTCGCCTCGTCGCCGGCTTCGAGCTCGGGCTTGGTGCGGAAGATGGCGAAATAAAGGATCGCAAGAAGGACGACCCCTCCGATGACGGCGTAAACTATCGGATCCATCGCGTTTACTCCGAACCAGGAAAGGAGAGACTCGTCATCAGGGGCGCGGACTATAGGAAGGGGCGTGCCGGGCAGTCAACGGCGTCATCTGGCTGTTATTCGGGCGGCACTCCCCGGCTCTCGGTCCCGATATCGACTTCCGTCGCCGCGTTGTCGCCGCCCAAGTCGGTGGGGTGCGCGTCGAGGTGCGGGAGAATGGGCGGATTGCCGGGGCGGCCGTCGCCGATGCCAGGCGCTTGAGCGGCGTTTTCGCCGATGGGGCGTGGCTTGAGTGCGTCGATCGCCTGCTCTGCGGCCGCGTCGACGGCGCCTCCACCGAAGGCCGCGAGCTCGACGGCGTCGGCCCACCGGGCTGTTTCCGCATTGTTGCCAGCGGCGCGCCGCACATGGGCAGGCGTAGGCTCCGCCTTCGTGTCGTACGGGCGACCTTTGCGTCGCGCCCAGATGACGAGGCGATCGAGCAGCGCGCGTTTGCGAAGCACGAGGGCGATGCGGAGCTCGCCGCGCGCGGGGATCGGCTGGCGAAGCGCCGCGTGGAAAGGCGCTTCGACGATGAGCGTGTCGCCCTCGCGCGCGGTCGCGCACGCGAGCTCGAAGGTTCCGTCGTCGCGCGCGAAGGTGCTCGCGAGCACTTCCGCCGCCTCGAAGCCCGCGCGCTCGATCGCGATGCGCGCGCCGACGACGGCGACGGAATCGTGGGCGTCGACGACCGTACCGGTGAAGCTCGCCGCGCGATCGCGTGCGGGGCGCAGCACCTCGACGGCCGCTTCGGGTGCGCGAACGCGGGGCGCGGCCTCCTTTACGACGCGCACGGCGCGGGCTTGACGTGCGCGACCGACGGCGAGCCAGAGAACGACGAAGAGGCCGGCGAGGAAGAGCGGAATGTTCTTCCACGCGCTCGGCGCGCGAAGCGGAATTGTGACGACGAGGTCTTTCTCGGACTCGTTCCACGGCGCGTCCGGCGCATAGCGCAAACGTACGCGGGCATCGCTCGCCGAAGGAGCCGCGAAGGTGACGATCACATCTGCACGCCCGCGAACCACGGGCGCCGCGCCCACGAGCGTTTCGCCCACGAACGCCTCGACGCTTCCCGATTGCGCGGATTCGCCGGCGGCCGTCGCGCGGATCGCAATCGGGATGCCGTCTTCGGGCACGGCGGGCGCGCGTTCGGCGGGGTCGGCCAGCGAGAGATCGACGTGGGCGTGGCGTTCGATCTCGACGGCGAAGATCGCCGACGCGGTGTCCGCATCCCCCACGAACGCAAGGCGCAGCTCGCCGCGACCGGGCGCGCCCAATGCGTGCGCATCGACCGTGAAGTGCACGCGCCCCGAAGCGTTCGACGTTCCCGTCCCCACCTCGGCGCCGCGCTCATTCTGAAGTGAGAGCAGCAGGCCACTCGCGGGCGAGGTCGTCCCTTCGTCTTCGAAACGCGCGAGCGCTTCGACCGTCTGCGGGCTCTCGTCGAGCGACACCACTCGCGGTCGCGGATCGAACGCGAGGGCGAGAGTTCGCCGCGCGAGATCGACGCTCACTTCCGTCGACGCCGCGTCGTAGAGCGCCGATGCGCGGGTCGACAGCTTGGCTACGTAGCGATCGACGGGCAGCGTGATCCGCACGCAGAACGCGCCGAGGTCGTCCGATTCGAGCGTGAGCGACCCGTCGCGTTCGGCGCGTGCAGCGGGCCCTTTCGGATCGCCGCACCCTTCGAACGTCGTGCCCCGCGTGTTGAAGACGACGGGCTCTTTCGCGGCGTTCGCCCACGCGGCCGAGAAGGATACCGGCTCCTTCGCGACAGGCTGTCCCGTGTCGTCGAGCACGCTGCCCGCGACGACGAGCTTGCCGCTCGCGCGCATGGTTCGCGCTTCAATGCGCGTTGCACCGCGCAGTCGAATGCGTGCGGGCTCGGCGTGAAGGTCGAGAACGCCCAGCATGACCGCGAGCGCCGTGAGCGTGAACGCACCGAAGGAGCAGGCGTTGCCGCGAGCGCCCCACAGCGTCCGTCGACCGCTGCGGCGCTCCCACCTCTGCGTGCTCAAGCCCATGTCGTTCGCCACGTTCTGCGGCAAAACGCTAACGCACATTGAAGGCGTCGAAGCAGGCCTTCGTGGTTTTTGTCGCGCCACGTGAAGCGCCGAGCCCCGCGGCTCGTCTCACCAAAAGAGCAGTCCACCCGCGAGGCAATCGTGCTCGCAGCGGTAGGAGCGCGCTGGTAGCGTGGAGCTAGACGCATGTCGATTGCCTCGCGAGGTAGGGGAGTGCGGTTCGGAGCGCGCATCGCAGCGCTGTTCCTCGCGGGGGCGATGGTGCTCGTCACGCAGGCGGCCTCGTCGCAGGCGTCCGCGCCAGAGCGCACTTCGTTTCTCATCGATCGCCTCAAGTCGGAAGACGCGCGCGTTCGCACGCAAGCCGCGCTCGCCCTTGGCGGGACGAACGACGAGCGCGCCGTTCAACCACTGTGTGGAGCGCTCGACGACGGCACGGATCTCGTGCGCCAGGCCGTCGCCGCTGCGTTGAAGCGCTTGAACCGAAGCAGCTCGTCGCCGTGCCTCAAGGCGCGCCTCACGATCGAGAAGAGCGACCCCGTTCGCCTGCAGATCACGCGTGCGCTCGAAACGATCGAGGGCGGCGCGTCGGGCGGCAGCGAGAGCGAGCCCTCCACGGACGACACGCCGAAGGTCACCGAGAACGCGAAGTTCTACGTGGCGATCTCGAACGTCGCGAACAATACCGGCAGGCCTCAGGCGGAAATCGAGAAGCTTGTCGGAGCCGCGGTTCGCGGCAAGCTCGACACGCTTGGCGGCTTCCAGCTCGCGCCCATGAAAGAGTCGGCCGACACGGCCCGCGCGGTGATGACGAAGCGAAAGCTGAAGGGATTCTTCCTCTCCGTGTCCGTCGACGCGTTCGACTACAGCGACGGCAATTTACGCGTCCGCGTGAAGGTTGCAGTCTTCACGTATCCCGGCAAAGCGCTCCGCGGCGAAGTGCCTGCGGGCGTCACGCAAACCGGCGTGCGACCAGGCGATCGCAGCTCGGAAGATCAGCTCCTCGCCATGGCGGCCGGGCGCGCGGCGGAGCTCTTCACCCAAAATTTCCAATGAAGACAAACTGGCACCGGCCCCTTCAAATGAAGCACCATAGAGCATTGGCCCCGACTTGCTTCGCGCTGGCATCTCGTACCTCGCGCGGCTTCGGCGATCTTGAGCGCCATCGTAGAGAGGTGAGCCGATGAATAGCTCTGGCCCCAGCGCCGCACCTTCGCAGGGACCGCCCCGCTACAAGCGGAGCGTGAAGAACTACATCATCGATGCGCGCTTCCAGATGAAATACACGGGGATGCTCGTCGTCGTCGCGGTGATCATCAGCAGCATTCTCGTCGGCTTTCTCTGGGTCACGAGCGCCGATGTCGTGAAGCAAGGCGAGCTCGTTTCTGCTCAAGGGCAGAAGGCGATCGAGGAGAGCCGCAAGGTCTCCGACGTCGTTCGAATGAGCATGAAGGACGACCCGGTCTACGGGCAGAACCCGGAGCTGCTCAGCGGCTTCAAGGACACGTCGGCCGATTCGGATCGCAAGTTCGAGGAGCAGCAACGCGTCCTCGTCGCGCAGCAGTCGGCCATCGCGAAGCAGCAGAAGACGATGCTCATCTCGCTGATGGGCGGCCTCTTCGTGATGGTCGTCCTCATCGGGCTGCTCGGCATCTACGTCACGCACAAGGTGGCGGGCCCGATCTACAAGATGAAAATGCTCCTCCACCAAGTGGGCGAGGGGAAGCTCGTTTTCCACGGCAAGCTGCGCAAAGGCGACGAGCTTCAGGACTTCTTCGAGACCTTCGCGACGATGGTCGAGAAGCTCCGCGCACGTCAGGCGAAAGAGGTCGAAGAGCTCGAAGCCGCGATGAAAATGGCAAAGCTCTCCGGCGCGAGCGACGAGTCGATCGCCCGCATCGAGCTGGTCCACGACGAGATGAAGCGCGCCATCGATCTGTAACGCCAGGAGCTTCCGAGCTCCGGACGCGAGGCGGCGCTAAAGGCGCTGTCCGAAACCGCCGGCAATCGCGCCTTCGATGTACTCCACGCCCACGCGGCCGGCGCGCATGTCGACGGCGGCCACGTCGATGCGAATGCGCTCGACGCCCGGCATGCGCGAAATCTCGCGGCGCCAGAGCCGATCGGCCGCGCGCAGAAGGCGCAGGCGCTTCGGCACCGAGATGCTCGC
The DNA here is from genome assembly GCA_025354825.1 of Myxococcales bacterium. Taxonomy (GTDB): domain Bacteria; phylum Myxococcota_A; class Polyangia; order Polyangiales; family Polyangiaceae; genus JANXMC01. The sequence goes on along the minus strand of JANXMC010000529.1, from coordinate 12,961 downwards.
GAGCGGCTTTTGAAATGCACCTGCGCCGCGGGTACGCACCTCGACGAGAACGACGAGGGGGCCGCGGCGCGCGATGATGTCGACCTCGAGATGGCCGACGCGAGTGTTGTACGAAAGAACCGTGAAGCCGCGTGCGAAGAGGTAGTCGCCGCAGATGCTCTCCGCGCGCTCGCCGATGGCGGTGCGCGAAGGCTTGAGGCCCACGCGCGCGGTCACGCCCGCGAAATGAGGGCTCGGTCGCGCGCGCCGCACTCGCCGGCGCTCACCGCGAAGCCTACTGGCACTTCGCCTGCGGATCGCTCGGGTTGCACTTCACCGGGCAGCTGTTGTTGCGGTCGAACTTCGTGCCCGACTTGATGCAGTACGCGCCCGTAAGGCCCGTATCGGTCGCACCAATGGAGGTAACGAGCTGCTCGCAGGCAAAGCCGTCGGGGCAGGAGCAGTACTTCGCGCCGTCGTCCGTCTTGCCGTCGACGTTCGCGCATCGGCACGAACAGTAAACGGCCTTGTCGGCGGTGCGGTCGGTGCACTGCGCCTCGACGGTCGCCAGATTTTTCGAGTCGACGGGCTTGCCGTCTTTGTCGAGACCGTCGACGGAAACGCCGGCAGGCGTGACGCAGGGGCCTGCTGCGCCCGTGGGCGCCTGGCCGGTGCCGTCCTGGCCGTACGGGCAGGTGACGCGGCCGCGGAAGTGATTCACAAGGCACAGACGCGTCTGGCACTGGAAGCTCTTCGACTCGACATTCACTTCGTTGACGGCGAAGCCGTTGAAGGATTTGTCGTACTCCTGCTCGGGAGTGCACGGGTCACCGACGCCCGTCGCTTTGCAGCCAGGACCGGCGAGCAAGCCAACAAAGGCGAACACAGAAACAGCGGCCAAGATCGAGCGAGTCATCGTGTTGCGCTCTCCCCTTTTTCGGGATGGCTGTCGGACGCGGGCCGCGTAATCACGGCTCCGGACGGGTCGGGCGGCGGAAAGCTAGTCCACTACTTCGAAAAGCGTCAACACATTCCAGGGAGTGCGAATAGTTACTCCCAAGACATCTCTCTCTTATGCGTCTCATATATCACGCAAGTCGCGGACTCTTCATCTCGCGTTAAGCTCCCGCCCCATTCAACGTGGTGGCCCTGACTCGCTGTACTTCACGAACCGTCATTGCGCTTTATTTTGCGCGAAATTCGACTCGAAATTCGCATGGTCGCCATGCGCCATTTCGAACTGGGCATTCACGCGAATGGCCAACTCCGCGAGCGTCCGTCGGGGTCTCATCGTCGGCCGCGCGAATTCAAAGTCCGACGGATGGCGCCCTCGCTGGCGATGACAACCGCGGCAGCGCGTCTCGCGACTCGTCTCATGCGCTCTTCCCGCGCCAACCTTCGCGTTCGGGTTCGAACCAAGGACGGCGCGACTTCCGGCGTCCTACCCTCGCAAGGCTCGCTCCGAGCGGTCGCAGCGCTCGCCGGCTTCGTCCTCTCCACGGCTCCGCCACACGGGGGCTGTGCACCTTCGCTGTAGGTGGGCAACTTCATGAGAATGGCGGGAAACTCAGGTGTTTTGGCTTGACATAGGCGGATCCGAATCCGTACCATCTCGCCGCTTCATGCCAGTATCTTTTGAATTTTGTTCAGAAATTCGGCGCTACCCGGCGGCGTGACCATCGCCCCCTGGCTTCTTGTTCCCGACCCGCGTTCGCGGTCTTCCTGCGGTCTTCCAATTGGCGGCTCTCGCCGCTCGCCTGGCCTCTTGATCACGTTCGGGCTCGGGTCTGCGGCGGCCACACGCGTCACGTCGACATACGCGTGTGGGGTCGTGAATCTCTCGAACCAGAAAACGACACGACGAGGAGCACAGTGATGCGTAAATCGGTGGCTCGAGTTGTCCTCCTGGCCTCGGCCCTCTCCTTCTTGGGTACGACCGCCGTTTCGAACGCCGACGCGCAGCAGAGGAAGCCGAAGGGCACGAAGCCCGCTCCTGCTCCGAAAGGCGCGCCGAAGGGCGTCCCGGCGCCGACGAACGACATCGAGCTCGACGAGCCCGCGAAGCCTGCCAACGGCGCAGCGCCCGCGAAGGCCACCGACAACTCGCCGCCTCCCCAGGCTGGTCAAATGACGGAGCAGGCCGCCCAGGCCAAGCGCCTCTACGACAGCGAGAAGTGGTGGGAAGCTTCGCTCGCGCTCGACCGCGTTGCCAAGGGCGAGACGGGCGACGACGAGGGCAACAAGCAGATCGCGCAGTTCAACCTCGCGAAGGCTCTCTACAAGCTCAAGTTCTACCAGGCGGCCTATCAGATCTTCTCGCTCATCGCCGAGAAGCCGAACCACCTGAAGTTCAACGAAACGCTCCTCTGGCTCGCGAAGCTCGCGACCGACTTGCCCGAGCCCGCCGACATCGTCGAGCGCGTCGGTAAGTACAACGACGAGCAGATCGCCCGCTTCAACAACAGCGAGCAGAAGGAGCTGTTCTGGCAGCTCAACTACCTGCTTGGCCGTTACAAGTACCGGAACCGCCAGTACGAGGATGCCCTCCGGCTGTTCTCGAAAGTAGATCGCCAGTCGAAGTATTACATCCAGTCGCAGTTCTTCTCGGGCATCTCGAACGTCCAGCTCCGCAAGTCGGTGCCCGCCGTTCAGAGCTTCCAGAAGATCGTCGGCGCCATCGACGAAGGCGTCGAGGGGATCGAGGACGAGGCGCGTATGCGCGATCTCGCGTACCTCTCCATGGCACGCACTTACTACTCGGCGTCGGTTCGACTCGACGACAACAACGCGCCGACGATCGATCCGGCGAAGCTCTCCGCCGCCGTCAAATACTGGAACAAGGTCGAGACGTCGTCCGAGTACTGGCTCGACTCTCTCTTCGAAGAGAGCTGGGCCTACTTCATGGCCGGCGACTACCCCCACGCCCTCGGCAACATCCACACGATCGAGGCGCCGTACTTCCCGAACTCGTACTACCCGGAAGCGGAAGTCCTCAAAGCCGTCATCTACTTCGCCAACTGCCAGTACGACGACGCCACGACGATCGTTGCGAAGTTCCAGCAGAAGTTTCAGCCGATCTTCAACGATCTGCAGAACACGCTCGGGCGCTTCAAGGGCGACAACCAAGAGGACGCGTTCTTCAACTTCCTGAAGGAAGTTCGCGAGGGGAAGGCGAACCTCCCGCCGAAGATCAAGACCGTCGTCGAGAGCGCGCTCAGCGATCGTCAGCTCCTTCGTTACCTCGAGTACGTCCGCGTTCTCGACGACGAGAACGGCCGCTTCAAGAAGGCGCCGGCGAACTTCCGCGACGCGACCATCGGCAACGACGTGAAGGACTCGCTCGAGTTCGCGCGCAACATCGCCGTCCGCAGCGCGGGTCAGCTCGCCCGCGAGCGTTACCAGCGGAACCTCGACGAGCTCAACGAGCACCTCCGCGACAGCGCGAAGATCCTCATCGACATCACCGCCGCTCAGCGGAATCAGCTCGATCAAACGCTCGCCGGTAGCCAGGTCACCGCGGCGGAGTCCAAGGCGAACATCGTCAAGCCCGACGAAGAGCACGTCATCTGGCCGTTCAACGGCGAGTACTGGCGCGACGAGCTCGGCTTCTACCGCCAGACCATCACGTCGAAGTGCGGGAGGTAGGAATGACTCGGATCGTTTCGAAAGTTCTTCTCACCGCAGGCTTCGCGACCGGCTCCTTCGCCGCATTCGGCCTCGCGTCGGCTCCGCAGGCGTACGCCGCGGATGCCTGTATGTCCGAAGCGTCGGCGAAGACGCTGAGCGCCTGTCCCAACACGGGGCCGCAGTCGTTCAACGTCGGCGCCCACGGCAAGCAGCCGCAGGTCGCGTTCCACTCCGCGCCGCAAGCGCTCGACATTAAGAAGCGCGAGCAGCAGACGAAGCCGAACACGCCCGATCAAGAGATGGGCACCGCTCAACGCGAGCAGCGGACGAACGTTCTCAAGTCGCGTCAGCGCGCGCTTCTCGTCACCGAGATCTCGCAGATTGAGCGCCTCTTCAAGACGACGCCCGCGAACGCGCCCGACCGGCCGACCATCGCGCGCCGCTTGGCGGAGACCTACGTCGAGCTCGAAAGCACCGCCTTCCGCGAAAAGACGGAGAACGAGGTTAAGCGCGACGGTCTGAAGAAGACCAACCCGGCCGAAGCGGGCAAGGCGCAGACCCAGGTCAACTCGGCCAATCAGATCATGCTGAACGCGCGGAAGTTCGCGATTCAGTATTACACCCTGATCAAAGACCAATACACGAACTACCCGCAGCTCGACGAGGTCCTCTACTACCTCGCCTACGAGTACGAGCAGGGGAACGATCTCCAGCACGCGCGGCAGGTTTATTACGAGCTCATTCGGCAGCGCCCGAATTCGAAGTACATCCCGAACGCGTATCTCGCCTTCGGTGAGCTCTTCTTCAATGAAGCGCAGGGCGATCCGAGCAAGTGGGACTTGGCCGCGGAAGCGTACAAGAAGGTCATCGACTACCCGCCGCCGGAGAACAAGGTCTACGGCTACGCCTGGTATAAGGTCGCGTACGTCTTCTGGAACCAGGGGACTTTCGACAAGGCGCTCAACGCCTTCAAGAAGACGATCGACTACGGCACGCAGTACACGCAGCTCCCCAACGCGGCGAAGCTCGCGGACAGCGCCCGTCGCGACATCATCCCCGTTTACGCGCTGAAGGGCGACCCCGCGGCGGCGTACAACTTCTTCCACAACATCTCGGGGGACAAGCCTGGCGAGAACGAGAAGACGTTCAAGATGATGAACGATCTCGGCCAGAACTACCTCGATACCGGGCACTACCCGGAGTCGATCGCGCTCTACAAGGATCTCCTCGTTCGAGACCGCGCGGGCGAGAAACAGTGCATTTATCAGGCGCACATCAGCGAGGCGACCCTCGCGATGAAGTCGGGTAACAAGGAGGCCGTTAAGGGCGTTCTCGACGACCAGGCGAAGATTTACGCCGACGTCAAGAATGGCAACAAGAGCGCCGAAGCGAAGCAAGAGTGCGCCAACAAGACCGCGGAGCTCCTCACGGAGACTGCGATGGCGTGGCACCTCGAGGCCGTTGGCTCCGGTGGTCAGCGCGGCACGGGCGACGGCAAGACCATGCTGCTCGCCGCCGGCATCTACAAGCGCGTCACCGAGAGCTTCAACGCCGAAGAGTTCTCGAAGTTCCAGTTTCCTCGCCTCGTGAAGGAAGACTGGCCGTCGCTCTACGACCTCAAATACAACATGGCCGACCTGCTGTACTTCCAGCAGAAGTGGGACCAGTGCGGCCCGGCCTTCGATAGCGTCGTCGCCGAAAACCCGACGGGCCCGAAGGCTGCCGAATCGGCCTACGCCGCGGTGCTCTGTTACCAAAACATCTACGATGCCGCGCACCCGAAGGGGAGCGCGCTCAAGGGTGGCGGTAACCTCCCCGGCCAAGACAAAAAGAAAGACGCGAAGGCCGACGAGACCGAGCGTCTGAAGCCGAAGGAGCTCACCGAAAACCAGAAGGGGATGCTCCAGTCCTTCAATCGGTACATCTGTTACATCAAGCCCGCTGCCGGCGACGCGCAGGGGCAAGAGCAGCTGGTCGAAGTGAAGTACGCGCGCGCGCGTACGTACTTCGAGGGGCAGCACTGGGAAGAGGCGGGTCTCGCGTTCCGCGACATCGCGATGAACAACGCGGACCGCGACGTCGGTATCTACGCCGCGCAGCTGTATCTCGAGAGCGTCAACGTTCTCGCGACCACGGCGAGCCGCCCTGCGTGCTTCGACGACATGGCGACCGACGTCCCCAAGTTCATCGAGCTTTACTGCGTCGGTGACAAGGCGACGAAGAACGCCGAGCAGTGCACGATCCTCGGCAAGATCCAGGCAGACATCCTCCGCCTCAAGGCGCAGGGGCTCGTCAAGGTCGCCGACCAAGGCGGAGCGAACGCGCTCCAGACCTACGAGCAGGCCGGTAACGCGTACCTCGACCTCTATCGCAAGTACTGCGAAGCGCCGATCCGCGCCGGGCAGCCTGCCCAGGCCGAGAAATGCGACGAAATCGTCTACAACGCCGCGCGCTCGTTCCAGGCTGGGCGCCTCATCGCGAAAGCGATCGCGGCCCGCATGATTCTCCTCAATCCGGCGAATCAGATGGACAAGTCAGAGCTCGCGAAGAAGGCGACCTTCGAAATCGGCGGGAACTACCAAGCCATCGCGGTCTACGACCTCGCAGCCGAGTGGTTCGAGAAGTACGCGAAGGCGAACCCGAAGGGCGACAAGGCGGACAAGGCGATGAGCGACGCGGTTCTCCTCCGCCTCGGTCTCGGTATGGAAGACCAGGCCATCGCAGACGCGAAGACCTTCACGACGAACTACGGGGCGTCGAAGCCGGCGGAGACCGCGGCAATTCAGGTCGCCATCGGCGCCCACTACGCGGAAAAAGAAGAGTGGGAGAACGCGCGTAAGGCGCTCTCCGGCTCGATGGGCGTCATCGACAAGGCGGCCCCCGACGTTCAGGTTCAGGCCCACGCAACGCTCGCGCGCGCCGACATCAAGACGCGCAAAGAGGGCGAAGCCAAAGCGGAATACGCCAAGGTTCGTAGCCTCTGGAGTGACCCCGCCGCCGCCGAGAGTCGCATCCGTGCGGCCTACCCCGGTGACGACGATGGGCAGAAAGACAAGAAGCTCGCGAAGGCGTTGAACGCCGTCGGCGAGGCGTACTTCTACGCGGCCGAAGAAGAGCGCAAGAACGTCGTCGATAAGCTGAAGTTCCCTGAATACAAGGGCTCCGGCACGAAGGAAGACGTCCTCAAGCACATCAATACGAAGGTCGTCGCCTGGTACAACAAGAAGAAGGAAGCGATCCAAAAGGTCGAGCCCGACTACATCAAGATCCTCGAGCTTAAGCCCGTGCCCCCGCCGAAGTGGGTTATCGCGGCAGGCTCGCGCTCCGGACTCATGTGGGGTGACTTCGTCGATGAGTTCCGTCGCGCGCCGATCCCCGAGGCCTGGAAGAAGGACGCCGAGATTCGAGGCACCTACTACGACGCGCTCGACGCGGCGTCCGAGCCCTTCAAGGTTCGCAACGCCAAGCCGGCCCTCGAGAAGTGCCTGAAGCTCTCGGTCACGTACCAGTACTTCGACGAGTTCTCGCGCAGCTGCGAGGTCTGGCTCGCGAAGAACTACAAGGCCGACTACCACGTGGTCGACGAGCTCCGAGGCGCGCCGACCCTCTCGAACGGCGGGCTCGACGACAAGTCGCCGCCGCTCCTCGTCGGCGGAACGATGTGGCACCCGGCGCCGGTCGTCGATCCGAACGCGAAGGCTGCTGCTGCCGCGGAAGAGAAGGCCACGGAGACCACGGCCAAGCCCGCTGCAGGCGGCAACGGCGGTGGCGGCGGCGGTCGCAAGGGTGGCGGTCGCGCAAGCGGCGGTATGCCCGGCAAGCCCGGTAAGAAGAAGTGATGCGCGTCCTACCCAGGAGAGTTTCTATGAAACACACATCGACTTTGTGGGTGGCCGCGCTCGTCACGGCGCTCTCGGGCGCGTCGACGGTCGCTTGCGGCGGAGGAAAAGAGGCCGTCTCGCCGACGAACCCGGCCGTCGACACCGGCCCCAAAACGGCTGGCGGCGAAGCGGTCAACAAGGCCGCCGAGGACAAGTTCAACGACGCTCTCGAGGCGATGCTTGCCCACGACAAGGCCGCCGACTGGAGCGACGCAAGCTGCAAGGAAGTCGCAGACCGCTTCGACGTCGCCGCCAACGAGCAGAAGGGGGGCAAGTTCCCCGAGGCCGTCTTCAACGCCGGCCTCGCGTGGCAGCGCTGCAACAACGACCAGCAGGCGAAGGACCACTTCCAGAAGGCCCTCGCGCAGGACCCGAAGTTCCACCACGCCCGCACGCAGCTCGCGCTCTATCAATACAAGGCCGACGGCAACGAGGACGCGGCGATTGCGGCGCTCCAGCAGGCCGTTCTCGACGCGCAGTTCCAGAACGTCCCCGCTCTCGTCAATCTCGCGATGGCCCAAATGGCACGCGACTCGGCCTCCGCGGGCGATCAGTGCAAAGACGACATGGAGTGCGCGAAGAAGAACCTTCAGCGCGCGCTCGCGATCGACGACAGCTACATGCCCGCCTTCAACCAGCTGGCGCTCTACTACTTCCAGCAAGCGAAGAAGCGCGTCGGCACCGGTAAGGTCGCAGGCGCGAAGCGCGGTCGCTCGATCGCGACGAACGCCGCGATGGGCAAGCGCGCCGACGTGCAGCAGCTCGAGCTCGCGGCCCTCGTCTGCTCGCAGGCGCTCCGCAAGAACCCGCGCTATGCGCCGATTCATAACACGGCCGGTCTCATTCAAAACGAGCTGGGCAACGTGAACAGCGCCGTCGGCTCCTTCGCGACGGCTGCGAAGCTCGACCCGAAGTTTTTCGAAGCGCAGATGAACTTCGCGGCGGTCAACTTGTCGTTCCGCGGCTTCGAGCAGGCTCAGGGCGCCTATCAAAAGGCCCTCGAGATGCACCCGAACGACTACGACGCACACCTCGGCCTCGCGCTCGCGCTCCGCGGGCAGATCACCGACGTCAACTACGACAAGCAGGTCCCGAGCGTTCAAGCCGAGCTCGACACCTGCAAGAAGCTCGATCCGAACCGCCCGGACGCCTACTACAACGAGGGGATTCTCACCCAGGAGTACAAGGCCAAGGGCGGCGGCGACCAGTCGAAGACAATTGCGGCGCTCAACGGCGCGAAGTCGATCTACGGGACGTTCGTCGACAAGGCGCAGGGGAAGACCGAATACGACGGAGCCGTGAAGCGCTCGAAAGAGCGTATGCAGGACATCGACGACACAATCGCCTTCCTCCAGCTCGCGGCCGCGGCGCCCACGCCTGCCGCGGCTCCCGCCGCTCCGGCCCCCGGCGCGGGTGGTGCGACGCCGCCGGCGTCCCCGCCGACGGCTACGCCCTGAGCCTCGGCTCATTGCGTAGAAAAACGACGCGCGCCGGAACTTCGGTTCGGGCGCGCTGTCTCACGGTCCGAGGCGCGCCGGATACGCGAATTGGCGCGAATCGCCGTTGACGGTCCGACCGAGCCCACGTACACTAATACTGTAATTCCACCACAGTTTTTTGAGGAGACTGGACGACATGGCAACCTCTCGCGGCCGCTCCAACAAAGGGCTTCTCTCTCTGTTCGCCGCAGTGGCGGTTCTCGTGATCTCCACGTCGGCCGTCGCGCAAGACAAGGCGGCGCCGGGCGCAGGCGCTCCCAAAGCAGCCGGCGGAAAAGAAGACAGCTACGGCTACGAGTTCTCGGACGACCCGCTCAGCGCCGGCGGCTTCGGCCCCAACGACGCGACGATTCGCGTTCGTCCCGGGCCCGTTCGCACCACGCTGATTCGCCCTCGCACCTCCTTCGTCCCCGAGATGCTGAAGTCGGTCGAGAATCTCTGATTCACCGGTTCAGAGTTCCACGGAATCTCTGAACCTTCTGCGTCTCCGTTTACCGCTTCTCTAGGCTCGCGCCCTCCAACGCGGCTTTCTCTCCCCGCAACGACTTCTTCTTCAGCCTCTCTCTCTCATTTCGCGCGGTCTTGGGAATGTCCAAGAGCGCGCGCTGCGCCAGGGTACGGGTCAGGCCTCGCGAACGCGGAGCAAGGTGTAGATATGGACAGCCAGGGTAAGGCGAAGGTCGCGCTCACGTTCGCGCTGTATCAAGGCGACGAGCTCATTCGTCGCGAGACAGTCGCGCAAGACATCGTCAAGGTCGGCAAAGATCCGCGGAGTCATCTCCGCGTCGACGACGAGCTCGCGTCGCGTATGCACGCCGTCATCGAGGTCGGCTCGCCGAGCGACATCACGCTGATCGACCTCGGCAACGAGCCGGGCACCTTGGTGAACGGGCAACGCGTCAACAAGTGCAAGGTCCGCCCGGGCGATCAGATCCAAATCGGATCGACGCTCATCGTCCTCGAGGACGCGGCCACCGCACAAATGAGCGCCGCGCCCCCGCCGTCGGCGCCGCTTTCCGCCCCGCCGCCCCCGCCTTCGGTCGCGCCGCCCGCACCCAGCTCGCAGGCCGCCAACCCGTTCGCACATCAGCAGCAGGGAAACCCGTTCGCCACGCAAACGCCGGCCGTTGCGCAGCAGCCGCCGTCGAACCCGTTCGCCGCGAGCGCCGCCGCCGCGCCGAGCCCGTTCGCTGCGTCGTCGAACCCCTTCGCCAACTCCTCCCGAGACGTCGGAGCCGGTCACGGCGCCCACGGCGTCGCCCTCCCGATGGATGGCGATGCGGGCGGCGCATACACGTACACGATGATCAAGTCCGGCCCGGACGTGAACCCCGACGAGGTCGAGGTCGCGCACCTAGCCGCGCTCGAAGTGATGATTATGTGGGAGACGAACGTCCTCCACGTGTCGCACCTCACGCCGCCGCGCTCGTTCTACGTCGGCGAAGAGTTCACCGACAAGGCGGCTTGCGACTACTTCATCCCGAGCGAGACTCTCGGCACCACGCGCGCGCCGATCGTCGTGGCCCGCGGCGGTAGTGCAGCGCTCATCATGCTCCCGCGCTCCTCCGGCACGGTCGACATCCCGGGCTCGGGCAAGATCACGTTCCACGATCTCATCGCGAGCGGCCGCGCGCGCCCCTCGAGTGAGCTCTCGGGCGCCCACGAAATGGAGCTCCCGCCCGGCGCCAAGGCGCGGATGGAGCTCGAGGGCTCTTCGCTCGTCTTCCAGGTGAGCGCCGTGAACGCGGGCAAGCCCGTCGCGACCGGCATGTTCTCCCAGTTCGAGCCGTCGGCGTACATCTATACCGGCCTCTCGTTCCTCCTTCACATGGGCATCGTCGCGTCGCTCGCGTTCTTCATGCCGAGCATGCGCGGTGACGACAGCGAAGCCATCGACCGCGACCAGATGCTTCAGATGATGAAGCTCCTGAACGCCGCCGCCGAGCGCGAGCAGGAAGAGCGCGAGACCGAGCAGGTCGCCGACGCGAACGCCGACAACAAAGAAGGCGGCACCGGCACGCGCGCCAAAGGCGAAGAGGGTTCCATGGGGAATCCCAACACGAAGGACACCGGCAAGAAGTTTGGCGTCCAGGGTCCTCAGGACAACGCCGACCCCCACGTGGCACGCCAGGCGGCGCTTCGTGAGGCCGCCGAGTTCGGCATGATCGGCCTCCTCAACACCGGCGCCGGTGGCGACCCCAACGCTCCCACGGCACCGTGGGGTCGCGACGACTCCCTCGGTAACGATCCGATGAGCGCCCGCGGCAACATGTGGGGCGATTCGATCGGCGACTCGTTCGGCGCAGGCGGCCTCGGCCTCTCCGGCGTTGGCGAAGGCGGCGGCGGTCGCGGCGAAGGCATCGGCCTCGGCAACATCGGCACGATCGGCCACGGCGCAGGCACGGGCAACGGCCAGGGCTTCGGCTCCGGTCACGGCCGCCTCGGCGGTGCGCACCAGACGCGCGCACCGAGCATCCGCCAGGGGGCGACGCAGGTTAACGGTCGCCTCCCGCAAGAGGTCATTCAGCGTATCGTTCGCCAGAACTTTGGCCGTTTCCGTCTTTGCTACGAGAACGGTATGCGCACGAATCCGAACCTCGCGGGCCGCGTTGCCGTGAAGTTCGTTATCGACCGCAGCGGCAGCGTCTCGACGGCCTCGGACGGCGGCTCGGATCTTCCGGATCAGAGCGTCGTCTCCTGCGTCGTCCGCGGCTTCGGGAACCTGTCGTTCCCCTCGCCCGAAGGCGGCATCGTCACCGTCGTCTACCCGATCATCTTCAACCCGGGTGACTGATAGGCGCCGTCGCATCGGTGGGTGAGAGCCGCCGAGCGACGCTTCCCAAGCCTGCGATGCGGCCGGAGATTGATCTCTCCGGCCGCGCGCGTTTTGTCCGTCGAGAGTGTGGCTTTTCACGCTTAAACACGCGTACATCTCAGTGGACTTGCGTGTGCGCGTTCCCCTAGACTCCGCGCTCGAACGCGGGCCGCGCGCTGCAATTTGGGGCGCTCAGAGTGGCGGCTTCGCGCTGAAAACAAGAGGAATATCCCCGATGCGCGCGACGCCGACTCAATCCACTTTCAGGTCTCGTCCCGGCGTGTCGCGCTCGCAGCGCACGTTTGCGTGGCTCGCCGCGGCCGCTGCGTGCGTGGTTGTTCCCGCGCTCACCGCAGGGTGTAGCCGCAACAACATCGAGGCCGTCAACTTGGCCAACGAAGGCGATCAGGCAAAGGCCATGAACGTCGACGAAGCCATTTCGAAGTACGAGCAGGCGACCAACCTCGATCCGTCGAACAACCGGATCCTCTACAAGCTGATGCTCGCGTATCAGAAGAAAGAGGACTGGGCGAAGGTCGCGCTCACGGCGAGCAAGGCCGAAAAGGTCGCGCCGACGTTTGCCAATTACTACTTCCTCCACGGCCTCGCGCTGCGCAAGATGGCCGAAAAAGGGCCCACGGGTTGGGCCGACGCGAAAGAGCCGCTTCAGCAGGCCATCGCAAAAGATCCGAATCTCGCCGATGCCTACTTCGAGCTCGCCGAAGTGATGCTCCACCTTGACGACGAGGCGGGTGCCCTTCAGCAGTACTCGAAGGCCATCGAGACGAAGCCTGACGAGCTCGCCTTCTACGTGCCGCTGGCCGATCTCTACCGCCGCCTTGGCTTCGCAGACCAGGCGGAGCAGGTCGTGAAAGAGGGGCTCGGCTACGCGAAGGACGGCGACAAGGCTCTGTTCGCGCTTCACTCGCTCATGGGCGAGTTCAACGAGAACAAGGGGAACATGTCGTCGGCGATCACCGAGTACGAGGCCGCGAAGAAGGCTTGTGGTCAGTGCTCCGACTCGATCCGCGGCGAGCAGATGGCGTTCTTCAACCTCGGCGCGGCGTACGCGTCGACGAACCCGCCCCGCAAGAATGAAGCGATCCAGCAGCTCTCGGCCTTCTCGAAGGTCGTCTGCAAGGGGGCGCTCGCGGTGCGCT